>JBGTIB010000154.1:0-50999 GCA_041745875.1 Flavobacteriales bacterium
GCAACGTTAGTGATGGATATTGTCGACCCGGTGGGTCGACGCTACAGGTGCGTTTCACAGATCCAGTGCGAACCCGCAGATCTCATCTGTCCGGACGGCTCACCAAATGCACCCCCAGGAATATCGCTGCTGCGCACACCAGCTGCGGCCAACCCAAGGCTGCGTTGTACTCCCCTGGTATCCCCAACCTTTCGGGGCCGATGAGGACGAAGAGCCACGTGAACACAGCGGCGAGGATCGGCTGCATATAGATGTAAGTACCCACCACGCTGGCATTCAAGTACCTCAAGGCCCACGTGTTCATCAGGTAGGCAACGAAGGTGACGAGCACCACGACAAAGGTGAGCGCTGCCCAAATGGGGGTGGTAAGCGTTGACCAGGCCACTTCACCCAACTCACCCACACCGAACGGAAGCACCAGGATCGCACCGAAAAGAAAACTCCAGCTCATCACCGTGACAGCCGTGTACTTCCGCATCAGCGGCTTCACGAGTACCAGGTAGATGCCATAAGCGATGGCGTTGATCAGAATAAAGAGATCGCCCAAGGTCGAAGCGCCGACACTTATCCCGGCCGGTTTTAGCGCGATGAGACTGAGCGCCCCTACCGCACCCAAGGCTACACCGACGGCTTTGGTCCAGGTAATACGTTCACCGATCAGCAGGCCACTGAGCACCAACACCAGGATCGGAGTTGCCACCATGATGATGCTGGCGTTGATCGGCGTGGTGCGCATCAGGCCGTGGAAGAACATCATCTGGTTGAGCGCGACGCCGAAGAAACCGCAGAGGAAAAGCCGACCAAGATCGCTGTTGGGCACCCGCTCGGGCAAGGCAGCACGCATGAGCCAGAACAGCGTTCCTGCTCCAAGGACACGAAGCACGATGAAACCGCTCGGGCCGATGACCGCAGGCATGAGCCCCTTGGCCACCACATAGTTCACCCCATAGATGAAATTGACCGTGAAGAGGGCGAGGTGCGCGCGGACGCTGCGGTCCATGGGAATGTACGGGTGGGACGGATACCTTTATCCCCAGCCTGCGGTACAGGCAGCGAAGTTAGATGGAAGCCGCAAAGGCCCAAGGTCACAAGGACGAGGAGAAGGACTTTCGCAGCCGGTTCAAGCTGCGCAAAGTGATGCTTCCCGTGTTGATCGGCATGCTTGCGGCAGGCTGGCTACTCTGGCGCGACCTTAGCAAGGAACGTTTCGAACTGGTCACCGATGGACCGGGCAATTATGCCTGGGTGGGTGATGCGGAAACAGGCATTCCCAACCTCAACGATCCGGACCAATTCGTGGAGGTGAGCGATGGTACAGGTCAGTACAAGCGCATGACACAGCGCGAGATGTTGGGACAGGTACAATGGACCTGGTACAGCAGCTTCTGGATCCTGATGGCTTTGATCGCCACAGCCTTCCGCGACCTCGGCTACATCTTCCGCATCCGCGTGCTCAGCGATGGGCACCTCAACTGGCGACAGAGTTTCAATGTCACCTTCCTGTGGGAATTCGCTTCGGCCCTATCGCCTTCCGTGGTCGGCGGCTCGGGCATCGCCATGTTCATCATCGGGCGCGAAGGCATTGCATTGGGCAGGGCCACGGCGATCGTGCTCGTGACCGCACTGATGGACGAACTGTTCTATGTGATCATGGTTCCCGTCGTATTCATGTTGGTGGGTATGGACAACCTCTTTCCTGCGCAGTTGGACAATGCCTTTTGGGGTCTGCCGATCAAGACGATCTTCTGGGTGGGCTACGCTTTCATCCTGGCAATGGTGGGCCTGATCTTTTACGGCGTGTTCTTCCGGCCACGCGCTTTCAAGTTCGCGCTGTTGCAGGTATTCCGTCTGCGTTTCCTCCGGCGATGGCGGCCCTTGGTGATCAAGGTTGGCGACGACATCGCCATCACCAGCATCGAGTTGCGCGGCAAACCGAAACGCTTCTGGGCCAAGGCCTTCATCGCGACGGTCCTCAGTTGGGCCTCACGCTTCCTCGTGATCAATTTCATTGCGGCTGCCTTCTTCGATGTGGGCGACCATCTGCTGCTCTATGCCCGGCAGCTGGTGATGTGGGTGATCCTGCTCATCAGCCCCACGCCTGGTGGCAGCGGCGTGGCCGAGGTGGCCTTCAGCGGCTTCTTCCGTGACCTGCTACCCACGTTGGGGTTCATAGGCGCCATCGCCATCATCTGGCGCATCTTCAGCTACTACCTCTACCTCTTTATCGGGGTGATAATCCTGCCGCGGTGGTTGAGGAGGACGAAGGGGAATGTGTGAGGTAGTTCGACGTTGGGGTGATCCTCCAGACCCGACAAATTGCGCGATCGATCGCGGATAAATACGCGATCAACTGCGTAAAATGTAAAAGGCCTTCCCGTCTCAGAACGCATAGCGCGGGGCCCCGGCGTAGCGTACCCTCGGCTCAGCGGGTTCCGCTGAGGCTCCGGTGGCTTCCTACGGTCGCCTCCCTGCCTACCGTCAGGCAGCTCGCTCGCGCTACACCATCGCTTCGCCTTCGGGTGGCTGCTGCTCCCATCCTCGCGCGATCAAGAGCGGAGCCGAAGGGCCTGTTCCAACCAATGATCGAACCTGCGGATGATCGCCGTGTACAGAGGTCCAACATCAACCTCTGGTCATGCGCATATCGTTCCTCCTGTTCACTCTACTCTGCGCTTCTCTCCTCAGCGCCCAATCCATCAGCGGAAACCTGAACTCCGGTTCCTCGGGTGCCATCCTCGGTTTTGGCAACGTGGATATTTATCGCGGCGATGACCTGGTAGCCTCTGTGCTCACCGACCGTTACGGAAATTTCAACGTGCCGCTGGATACCGGTATGTACCGTTGTGTGGTGAACTATGATGGCTACGAGACCTCCTCCCGCATGGTGCGTGTGATGGCCGATGAAAGCGTAGACTTCGCGGTGGCCAAAGACAAGGGGTCAGCAGCAGGAAAGCCGCGCATCACAGAAAGCAGGTTGACCTCAGTCGCGGAAATGGCTGAGACTGATCACATGTCCTCTCCCATGATGCCAACAGGCAGCAGGACCGTCCGCCATTCGGCAACTCCACCCACCGGTCTGCCCGGCACCTTCGGAATGGCCACCCTACCACGCGCAGCCCACGGCGTGCTCACCGCAGGGGAGGTGAATGACTTCGCCAAATGGACCCAGTGGACAGATCTTTCGGAAAAAGCCTTGTCCAGCCTGCGTGATGTCTGGGGGATCGCACCCAACGCACGCCATACCCTTGACCTGCAAACACGCAACGGCCTACCCATCGCCGATGCCGTAGTGCGGCTCCTGCGCAAGGACGGCACACCACTCTATCAAGCGCGCACCGATAACACCGGCAAGGCCGAACTCTGGTCTTCCTTGGACGCCAAGGCCGAAGCTGAGAATGGCCCCCTTCGGATCGAAGTGGATCATGGAGGCCAAACCTACCGTGTGAACCGCGCCCAGCCCTTCGATCGATCAGTGAACCGCTTGGTGCTGGATGTGCCGTGCGCCCCGAACGATCTAGTGGACGTGGCTTTTGTAGTGGATGCCACCGGCTCCATGCAGGATGAACTGGACTTCCTGAAGGCCGAGATGAACGACATCATCTACCGCTCGAAACGCATCGGCAACGAACTGAATTTCCGCTTCGCCAACGTGTTCTACCGCGACGTTGGCCCCGACGAGGCCTATACCACCCGCTCCATGGATTTCACACGGGTGCTGTCAACAGCGGTGAACTTCATCTCGGAACACAATGCGGCCGGTGGTGGCGACACCCCTGAAGCGGTCGAGTTGGCTTTGGACTCGGCGATCAACGGGCTTTCGTGGAGCGCTGAGGCCCGTGCCCGCGTGATCTTCCTTGTGCTCGATGCGGGGCCGCACATCAACCCGGATGTGAAACAGCGCATGCAGCAACTGGCGCGGCAGGCCGCGGCCAAGGGGATCCGCATTGTACCTGTGGCGGCAAGCGGCACGGACAAGGCCACCGAATACCTCATGCGCGCGCTGGCCTTATCCACCAATGGCACCTATACCTTCCTCACCGATCACAGCGGCGTGGGGCAGCCGCACATGCGCCCAAGCACCGATCATTTCACAGTGGAGTCCTTGAACGATCTGATGGTGCGCGTGCTGAAGAGCTTCACATACATGCCGGATTGTGAACAGCAACTGCCGGAACTGGAGCTGGCCTATCCGGATTCCATCGTGGCCATGCCCAATACGGAACAGCCCGTGGATACCACGATGGTGACGGACTTGGACCCCAATGATCCAACATCCGCTTCCATTCACTGGTCCTATTACCCGAACCCGACCACGGGGCTGTTGAACATCACGGCAGATGCGGACATCGCGGAGCTTTATGTGACCGACCTGAGCGGAAAAGTGCTACAACTTGTTGAACGACTGCAGGCGGGCGAAGTGCGCCAATTGAACCTCGGCGCTTATGCCACGGGCATTTACCTGATCCGGTGTCCGGTGGGGGCGAACTGGGTTAGCGGTAGGGTGGTGGTGCAGCGGTAGTGATGGAATTCCATTTGTACCTGCGACGAGTTCTAATAGCTGTAACCCTTTCATGGCCTCTCCGAACTTCAGCTTTCTACCACTTCATGGGAGCGATGCCGGGGTCGTTGGCCCTGTGTAAGTGAAGTTGGGCGTCCGAAACACAGGACGTATTCAACGGCGGCGATGCTGCCTGCTACCTTCGTCGCCCATTGCCAGCAACGCCCCCATGAAATTCGCCACCAAAGCCATCCACGCCGGTGTGGAGCCGGACCCCACTACCGGGGCCATCATGACGCCCATCTATCAGACCAGCACTTACGTGCAGGCCGCGCCGGGCGATCACAAGGGCTACGAGTACAGCCGTACACACAACCCTACGCGCACGGCCTTGCAGAACGCGCTGGCGGCACTGGAGAACGGTAAGCATGGGCTGTGCTTCAGCAGTGGCATGGCCAGCATCGATGCCATCGTAAAGCTCTTGAAGCCCGGCGATGAGGTGGTGAGCACCAACGACCTCTACGGCGGCACCTACCGGCTCTTTACCAAGATCTTCGCAGGCTTCGGCGTGAAGTTCCATTTCGTGGACATGGGCGATCTGAAGAACGTGGAGGCGGCCATGAGCGCCAATACCAAGTTGATCTGGTCCGAAACGCCCACCAATCCATTGTTGCGCATCATCGACATCGCGGGGCTGAGGGCCATTGCGAAGAAACACGGCTGCCTGCTGGGTGTGGACAACACCTTCGCCACGCCTTACCTGCAAACGCCGATCGACCTGGGTGCCGACATCGTGATGCACAGCGTGACGAAATACCTCGGCGGCCACAGCGATGTGGTGATGGGCGCGTTGGTGGTACACGACGATGCGCTGGCCGAACGGCTGGCTTTCATACAGAACAGCTGCGGTGCCACGCCCGGTCCGCAGGATTGTTTCCTGGTGTTGCGTGGACTGAAGACCCTGCACCTGCGCATGCAGCGCCACTGCGAGAACGGCAAGGTGGTGGCCGAATTCCTGGCGCAGCACCCCAAGGTGGACAAGGTGTACTGGCCGGGCTTCGCTACGCATGCGAACCATGCCATTGCAGCCAAGCAGATGCGCGACTTCGGTGGCATGATGAGCTTCACCCTGAAGGGCGACAACATGGCCGATGCCACCCGCGTGCTGAGCAGCACCAAGCTCTTCACGCTGGCCGAAAGTCTCGGCGGCGTGGAGTCGCTGTTGGGCCATCCGGCAAGCATGACGCACGCCAGCATTCCCCGCGAAGAGCGCTTGAAGAACGGTCTGGCCGATACGCTGATCCGCTTGAGCGTAGGCGTTGAGGATGCGGAGGACCTGGTGGAGGACCTGAAGCAGGCCTTGGGGTAGTGGTGAGATCGGCGATGAGCCGGGTTCACCCACGGAGCATGGCCGAGGGGGAGTTGCAGGAGATCAACATGTATTCCGTGCCTTGGCTGTGACCGATAGGCGGTATAGGGACGATGCGTTACCTTGGGGCTCCCAAAACCAGCCCATCCCCCTCCTGCTCATGAAACGGTACATTACCCTCATCCTTTCCGGACTGCTTTTCACCATGCTCCACGCCCAAGGGCCGGGAGATGGATTCAACTGCCGTGTTGGCGACCCCTCCCTGCTGGAGGAGTTGACCGGGAACGACCCGCAACTGCTGCAACGCATCGCAGAGAGCCAGGCGGACCTGGAAGCATTCACTGCGGAATACGCTGCACTTTCCGATGGTGCCCGGTCCACACATGTGGTTCCGGTGGTCTTCCACATCATACACAACAACGGACCGGAGAACATCAGCGACACACAGGTCCATGATGCGATGCGGATCCTGAACGAGGATTTCAACAAGGAGAACGCCGACTGGCCGGGTGTGAAACCCGAATTCCTGGGGATCGTAGCGGACGTAGGCATCGAGTTCCGTCTGGCCCGCAAGGACCCGCAGGGCAACTGCTCCAGCGGTATCACGCGTACGGTGAGCACCCTTACCTATGAAGGGAACCAAGCCATGAAAGGCCTCATCCAGTGGCCGCGCAACAGGTACCTGAACATATGGGTGGCTGCTTCGGCCGGCGGACCCAATGTGGGTGGTTATGCCATCCTGCCGGCCGCAGCGCAGTGGCTGGCGACGCAGGACGGCATCGTCATGAACCACACCTTCGTGGGAAGTCTCGGCACCGGTTCCACACAACGATCCCGCGCACTCACCCACGAGGTGGGGCACTGGATCAATCTGGAACACACCTGGGGCGGTTCCAACACCCCGGGGCTGGCCGGCAACTGCTCCGATGACGATGGTGTGGCCGACACGCCCAATACCGTGGGCTCCCAAAATTGCAACGTGAACAATATTTCCTGTGGGTCCTTGAACAACGTGGAGAACTTCATGGATTATTCGTTCTGCTTCAAGATGTTCACTGAAGGGCAGAAAGCGCGGATGATCGCAGCGCTGAATTCCGGGACCGCCCAGCGGAACAATTTGAACACGCCGGCCAACCTCACCCTCACCGGAGTGGAAGGCGTTCCTCAGTTATGTGCCGCAGCGTTCGGCAGCAGCATGGATCTGATCTGTGCAGGGGGTGTGGTGACCTTCAACGACATGAGCTACCATGGCGTGACGAGCCGCACGTGGAGCTTCCCTGGTGGAGACCCCTCTTCCTCCACCGACCCGAATCCTGTGGTGACCTATGGACAAGCCGGCACCTATGCCGTGACCTTGACGGTGAGCGATGGCAGCAACGATCTGAGCATCACCAGTGCGGATCAAATCACGGTGCTCCCGGTCCCGGGCCAAGCCCCCCCCGTGGTGGAGGGCTTCGAGGGTTTCTCCACCCTCGATGAGTCATCATGGGCCGTTTTGAACCCCAACAGCAACAATACCTGGTCGTTGACCACGGCCGCCGCGACCAATGGCAACAACAGCATCCGGATCGTCAACACCGCAGCGATGAACGGACAGATGGACGAACTGGTCTCCGGCACGATCGACATGAGCGACGCCACGGCCATCCACTTGGATTACCGCTATGCCTATGCACAACGCGCCACCGGGAACGACGATCGCCTGCGGGTCTATGCCAGCAACAATTGCGGTGAGACCTGGGCCCTGCGCCAGCAACTGCGCGGCATCAACACCCTGAACACGGCAGGTGGGCCGGTTTCCGGGAGTTTCGTGCCCAACGGACCTGCTCAGTGGGGCTATTCCGAAGTGACCAATATGGGCAGCACCTACCACGTGGCAGACTTCCGTTTACGCTTCGAATTCGAAAGCGCCGGTGGGAACAATGTGTACCTGGACGATATAAACATCAATGGCATGCCGGTCAGCATTCAGGAGTTGGCCTCCGGTGATGTGGGGCTGATGGTGGCGCCCAACCCTGCGGAAGGAGAGGCCTGGGTCATGTTCGATCTGGATCGAAACGAGCAAGTGAGTTTGGACCTGTACGATGTGCTCGGTCGCACGGTGATGCAACTGCACCATGGAACGATGGGCGCTGGTGCCCAACGTCTGCCGTTGCCGGTGGAAGGTTTGCAAAGCGGCATGTACCTCATCCGTATGCAACACGGCGCGGGTGATCATGTGGTCCGTTTCACCGTGAAGTGAGTGGATGCAAGGCTGGTCGACCGCCACTCAGCATTCCACGAGGCTCCACCGCTTTGTTCGTCACTGAACTGCAAGAGGGTACACCCGCAGGTCGTCCCATCGGGTTTGACAGGCGTTTCGGCAGGATGTTGGAGGCTTTGGAGGGATCCCCGTCGATCATGTGACGAACATCACCACCTGTGGATGGTTGAATAGGAGGGCAACGTGTGCGCGTTGATGGCAGGTGATGAGCGGTTCCATTCGGGCCAGGAAGGTTAACATTGAGGACGCGGGAAGAAACCCAGAGGAAAACATGCGAATGATACCTACTACTCTACTGACCACCATCCTGATGCTCGGGATCGTTGCTGTACAGGCACAGCAGGATGCTCCATTCCATTGTCAGGCGGATGACCTGAGCCTGATCAAACCGTTGGATTCCTTCAGCGTGGAGGAGTTGGCCCGTATCGCAACCGACGAAGCTGAACTGGAGGCTTTCACACAGGACTTTGTCGCCAATTGGGCACCGGGGGCGCGCAACCCTTATGTCATCACCGTGGTGTTCCATATCATCCACGACAATGGTCCTGAGAACATCAGCAATGCACAGGTCGAGGATGCGATGCGTGTCCTGAACGAGGACTTCAACAAATTGAATCCCGACTGGCCCAACGTGAAGGCCGAATTCCTGGGCATCGTGGCCGATGTGGGGGTGGAATTCCGTTTGGCGAAGAAGGACCCACAAGGCAATTGCACCAATGGCATCACGCGCACCCAAAGCGTGCTGACGTACGAAGGCGACCAGACCATGAAGAACCTGATCCAATGGCGCCGCGATCGTTACCTGAACGTCTGGGTGGCCGCCTCGGCCGGAGGCCCCAACACCTTGGGCTACACCTACCGACCGAACTCGGTGAACAACAATGCGAGCTGGGATGGCATCGTGATGGTGCATACCGCGACCGGTGCGATCGGCACAAGCTCTCCCTCCCGATCGAGGGCGCTGACCCATGAGGTCGGACACTGGATCAATCTTGCTCATACCTGGGGGAATTCCAACACCCCGTTGGATCCGGACAATTGCAATGGCGATGACGGTGTGGCGGATACCCCGAACACCATCGGAACCCAGAATTGCAATCTGAACAGCAGTACCTGCAATTCGCTCGATAATGTGGAGAACTACATGGACTATTCCTTCTGCTTCAAGATGTTCACGGAGGGGCAGAAGGCCCGCATGCTGGCAGCCCTGAACGCCACCACCGCCCAACGCTCCAATTTGTGGCAGGCATCCACCCTTGCACTGACCGGCGTGAATGACGAGCCACAGATCTGCGCAGCGGTATTCGGCAGCGATCAACAGGTCATCTGCGGTGGCAATTCGGTCACCTTCCATGACATGAGCTTTCATGGCGTGCAAAGCCGGATCTGGAGCTTCCCTGGCGGAACACCGGACAACAGTACTGCGGAGAACCCCACTGTGACCTACACCATGGCGGGCACCTACCCCGTCACATTGACCGTGAGCGATGGCATCAACAGCGTGTCGAGCACAGTGCAGAATTCCATCACCGTGCTTGCCAACCCGGGTGTGGCAACTCCAATGGTGGAAGGTTTCGAGGACTATGCGGATCTCGGTGGATCGCCCTTCACCGTGGTGAACCCCAACAACAACGCGACCTGGAACCTGACCTCCACCGTGGCCTACAGTGGCACCAAGAGCCTCCGCATATTGAACAATAGCTCGATGGAAGGACAATCCGATGAATTGATCTCGGGCACCTATGACCTCGCAGATGCCAACGGGATCACCCTCGGTTTCCGCTATGCCTATGCGCAGCGGAACAGCGCGAACGACGACCGGCTCCGGATCTGGGTGAGCAACAATTGCGGCGAGACTTGGAGCCTGCGCCAGCAACTCCGTGGCATCAACACTTTGAACACCGGGGGTGTCGTGTCGGGGACTTTCGTGCCCAATGGTCCCGATCAGTGGGGTTTTTCCGAGATCACCAACATCAGCGCGACCTATGAGATAAGCGATATGCGCTTCAAGTTCGAGTTCGAAAGTGACGGTGGCAACAATGTGTATCTCGATGACATCAACATCAACGGTCAGCCGGTGGGTTTGGAGGAGATCATGGCAGAACCCGATGCCCTGCAGGTGGTTCCCAATCCGGCCGAACACTCGGCACAGGCGGTTTTCAGCCTGGAGAGGACCGCACGTGTACGGGTCGAACTGCTGGATGTCCTTGGGCGCCACCTGCGCCTGATGCACGAAGGCGAACTTGCAGCAGGTGAGCACCGCATGGACCTGCCGGTGACAAGCATGGAAAGCGGAATGTATTTCGTGCGCCTCATCCAGGAAAGCTCCCAGGTGGTGGAACGCTTCGTTGTGAAGTGATCGCCCCCTTTATCCATACCCCTTACGCTCGCAAAACCCAACATGACCCGTACGCTCACGCTCACCAGTTGCCTCCTGTTCGCGGTGGCCCTTTCAACAGCTCAGGATACGCCGCCATTCAATTGCCTCGCCAACGATCTCGACCTGTTATCCCAACTTCATGCGAACGACCCTGAAGCCATGGCACGCATGGCCGCCGACGAAGCGGAATTGGAGGCCTTCACCCAGCAGTTCGTCGAGGGTTGGAGTGAAGGTCAACGCGATCAGCATGTGATCTCCGTGGTCTTCCATGTGATCCACGACAATGGCCCGGAGAACATCAGCGATGAACAGATCATCGACTGCATGCGCGTGCTGAATGAGGACTTCAACCGCGAAAATTCCAATTGGCAAAATGTAAAACCTGAATTCCTCCCCCTGGTCGCCGATGTGGGGATCGAATTCAGATTGGCAAGAAAGGACCCACAGGGTAGTTGCACGAACGGGATCACACGCACGGAAAGCATCCTCACCTACGAGGGCGAGCAGTCCATGAAAAGCCTTATTCAGTGGCCGCGGAGCAGGTACATGAACGTTTGGGTCTCGGCAGCCGCTGGAGGAGCCGCAGGGTATACGAACTACCCCGGGGCGTTCAACAATTTCCCGCAAGGCGATGGCATCGTGGTGAAGCACGACTACATCGGAAGCATTGGTACCAGTTCCGTACAGCGCTCCCATGTGCTTACCCATGAGGTAGGCCACTGGTTGAACCTTCGACATGTTTGGGGGAACTCCAATGAACCGGGCCTTGCATCCAACTGCGACATGGACGACAATGTGACCGACACGCCGAACACGATCGGATGGACGGGTTGCGCCTTGAACGGAGTGACCTGCGGTTCGTTGGACAATGTGGAGAACTTCATGGACTATGCCTACTGCTACAAGATGTTCACTGTGGGACAGGGGGTACGCATGCTCGCCGCACTGAATGCCAACACCGCTCAACGCAGTACGCTTTGGCAGAACCAGACCCTGGAACTTACAGGCGTACTGGATGAACCGCTGCTGTGCATGGCAGCCCTCACCAGTTCCACCAACGAAGTGTGCGAAGGCGGTTCAGTGACGTTCACGGATGTCAGCTACCATGGTGTGCAAAGCCGTACGTGGGATCTGCCCGGTGGCACTCCCTCCACAAGCACCGATCCACAGCCCGTGGTGACCTATGCTCAGGCCGGTGTGTATCCGGTCACGCTCACGGTGAGCGATGCCACAGGCTCCATGTCGGTGACCATGGACCAGGCGATCACTGTGCTCTCCGAGCCCGGTGCTCCGCCGCCGATCATGGAGGGATTCGAAGGGTATTCCGATCTCGCCGCATCACCGTGGGCGATCGGCGGTGGCCAGAACGAATTTGCCCTGAGCAACATCGCAGCCTACAGTGGTGATAACAGCGTGCGCAAGGTGAATACCTCGGCAATGGACGGTACCCGTACCAACCTGATCTCCGAAACCTATGACATGAGCGACGCGGTTGCGATCAGCATCAGTTTCCGCCACGCCTATGCCCAACGCAACAGCGCGAACGACGATCGTTTGCGGATCTATGTGAGCGGCAACTGCGGGGATACCTGGAGCCTGCGCAAACAGTTGCGCGGGATCAATGACCTCAATACCGGCGGAACAATGGGTGGGGTGTTCGTGCCCAATGGCCCGGACCAATGGGGCCATACCGAGATCACCAATGTGAGCAACCTGTACCATACCGGGTCGTTCCGTCTACGATTCGAGTTCGAGAGCGATGGAGGCAACTACCTCTACCTGGACGATATCAACATCAACGGCATGCCCGTGGGTGTCGATGAGCCCACCGGAACCGGCAGCGGGGTCATCCGGGTGTTCCCGAATCCTGCCGAAGGGTTGGCCCAAGTACTGCTCACACTGACCGAGAGTGGCCCAGGGCGGCTGTCGCTGTTGGATGTGCTCGGCCGCGAAATGGCGGTCCTACATGAAGGGACGCTCCCAGCTGGATCCCGCACGATGGACCTGCCGATCTCCATGTTGCAAAGTGGAGTGTATCTGTTGCGTTTGCAACAAGGGGAGCAAAGCACCGTGGTCCGCTTTGTTGTGAAATAGACCTTCGCCGACCACCACAGGAAGGGGCCGTCAGGGAACTGCGGCCCCTTTTTGCGTGGGTGCCCGTGACCGCTACCATGCCCCAACAAGCCGAAGCCCCACCTTGAGGGCGGGGCTTCGATCGCTCAGTTGGCCGACCAGGGCTCGAACCTGGACTCTTCTGAACCAAAATCAGACGTGTTGCCAGTTACACCATCGGCCATCATCCCGGACCCTTGGTCCGAAGCGGGGCCAAAAGTAAGAAGTTCTCTCCTTCGTCCACAAGGATGATGGCCGGGCGAACACATCCGGTATTGTTGGGAGGACATCGCAAACCACCACGGCAACGCTTGGCGCGACCCTGTTCCCAGGCTGAGCTTGAGCGGTTATGCAGAGGGGTGTAGGCACCTCCGGGCGATCCCCACCCATGAAATAGGGGCTGGCTACCACGTCCGCCGGTGATGATGGTAGCCACAAAATGCTCCGAACACGGCACCAAGGCAACAATGGGTATTTTCGCCCCGCTTGCTGCAAAAGCCTCCGACAGGTTCACAGCCAGCCCCCATTGGACCGAACCCCTCGTATGGAATACAGGAAGCTGAACATCATCACCGGTTGGCTCGTTTTTCTGGCCGCCACTTTGACGTATCTCGCCACGATCGAACCCACGGCGAGCTTCTGGGACTGCGGAGAGTTCATCGCCACAGCCTACAAGCTGCAGGTGGGCCACCCGCCCGGAGCACCCTTGTTCATGATCATGGGTCGGGTGAGCAGCTTCTTCGTCGCCCCGGAGCATGTGCCCGTGGCGGTGAACGTGCTCAGCGCAATGGCCAGCGCCTTCTGCATCCTGTTCCTGTTCTGGAGCATCACGCACATGGCGCACAAATTGGCCACACGCAATGGCGCGGAACTTACCACCGGGGCGCTCATCGGGATCTTGGGCAGTGGCGTCGTTGGCGCACTGGCCTACACCTGGAGCGACAGCTTCTGGTTCAGCGCTGTGGAAGGTGAAGTGTACGCCCTCTCCAGCTTCTTCACTGCGATCGTGTTCTGGGCGATCCTCAAATGGGAGAGCGAAGCCGAGCAGCCGCATAGTACCCGCTGGCTCATCCTCATCGCCTACCTCATGGGTCTGAGCATCGGGGTACACCTGCTCAACCTGCTCTGCATACCGGCCATCGCGTTCGTATACTACTTCAAACGTTACACGGTGACCCCTCGCGGTGTGGTCATCACCTTCGTGGTCTCGGCGCTGATCCTTGGTGCCATCCAGGCGATCATCATACCCGGAATCGTGCAGGTGGCCGGTTGGTTCGAATTGCTCTTCGTCAATGATATGGGGCTGCCCTTCAACACGGGCAATCTGGTCTATACACTCCTCCTCGTGGGTGGGATCGTGTGGTTGTTGCGCTGGACCCAGCTGAACGGCAAAGTGTTGCTGAACACCATTGTGCTGGGCGTGACCGTGATCCTGGTGGGGTACAGCACATATGCGATGATCGTGATCCGAAGCATGGCCAATCCGCCGATCGACGAGAACAACCCGGAGAATGTCTTCAACCTTTTGAGCTACCTGAACAGGGAGCAGTACGGTGACCGCCCGCTGTTGATCGGACAGTTCTGGGGAAGTCCCTACAGCAGCGAGCGCAAGGACGGCCGACCCGTACACACCGCGACCTGGAAGGTGCAGAAGGATGGGCGCGACGTGCAGAAGTTCTACGATGGCTGGAGCGCGCGACACTTCGCCGAAGAGAACCCGGGGCACACGGTCGACCACGAGTATATCATCACCGATCCCCGCAAGGGTACGGAAGTGGTATACGAGCCGGACTTCACCATGCTGTTCCCTCGGATGTACAGCACCCAGGCAAGTCACATCGATGCGTACAAGAGCTGGAGCGGTTTCAAAGGCACGCTGGCACGCGATCGAAATGGCAGACCTGTGCTCGATCGGGACAACAAGCCGATCTTCAAACCCACGCAATGGGAGAACCTGCAGTACTTCATGGCCTACCAGATGGACTGGATGTACTGGCGCTACTTCATGTGGAACTTCGCAGGAAGGCAGAACGATGTGCAAGGCCACGGCAATATCACCGACGGGAACTGGATCAGCGGGATCAAAGCGATCGATGCACAACGGCTGGGGAATCAGGACCACCTTCCTCCGAGCATGACGGAGAACAAGGCCCACAATCTCTTCTACCTGCTTCCATTGCTGCTGGGCGTGATCGGCATGGTGTACCAATTGGTTCGGCACCTGCGCGATTGGACCGTGGTGATGCTGTTGTTCTTCTTCACGGGCATTGCCATCGTGATCTACCTGAACCAGGCACCCTACCAACCCCGGGAGCGTGACTATGCGTACGCGGGCTCCTTCTATGCCTTCGCCATTTGGATCGGCCTGGGTGTGTATGCACTCTACGATGCCGCCCGCTCGATGAAGCAACGCGAATTGATCACCGTGGTCGGCATCGCTCTTGGGCTTGGTGTGCTGAAATTCGTGGTGGAATGGAGCGGAGACCATTCCACCTCCTACGCCATCCTGTATATGGCCATTGTGGGAGGCGGAGCGCTTGGCCTTTTCTTCCTTGCCGGCAGGGTGGTGCGCAATGATGCATTGCTCGGTGTTCTGGCCACGGTGGTGGGGCTCTCGGTACCGGCGGTCATGGTGGCCGATGGGTGGAATGACCACGACCGTAGTCTGCGCAAACCAGCTCGCGACCTGGCGAGCAACTATCTCAACAGTTGTGCGCCCAATGCCATCCTCTTCTCCAATGGCGACAACGACACCTTCCCCTTGTGGTATGCCCAAGAGGTGGAAGGTATCCGTACCGACATCCGGGTGGTCAACCTCAGTCTGTTGAACACCGACTGGTATGTCGATCAGATGCGCCGCAAGGCCTATGAGAGCGATCCGATCCCTTTCAATATGCCTGCAGAACTGTATAGGCAGGGCACGCGCGATGTGGTCGCATTGATACCACAAGGAGACAAGGAGACATACCGGGACATCAAGGAGATGATGGCCTTCGTATACAACGACCGGAACATGCAGCCCATCTTCCAGCGCGGCCAGAAGGATGCCTGGTTCCCCACCAACCGCTTCAGTATCCCGGTTGACAGCGCTACGGTGTTCTCCAATGGTACGCTTTCGGCGAAGGACACTGCCGATTGGACGCCCGCTGTGGAGTGGCAGATCGGCCGGCAGGTGCTGCTGAAGAACCACCTCATGCTCCTGGACCTGCTTGCCCACAACAATTGGGAACGCCCGATCTATTTCGCGGTCACCACCGGGCCCGATAGCTACATCGATCTGCAGGAACACTTCCAGTTGGAAGGCCTCACATACCGGTTGGTACCGGTACACACCACCGGGGATCCGCGCAATCCGAACCTGCAGGGACGTGTTGCCACGGACACCATGTACCGCAATGTCACCGAGCGTTTCCTGTGGGGCAACATGGACAGCGAGCGGGAGATCTACCTGGACGAGAACATCCTGCGTATGACCACCAACCTGCGTCTGCAGTTGAGCACCTTGGCCGAGGAGCTGATCGCAGAAGGGCGTGAGGATATGGCGCGCACGATCCTGGACATTTCCCTGGAAAAGATGCCCGAGCACAACGTACCCTTCGACCGGATCCTGCTACCCACGGCTGAAGCCTATTTCGCAGTGGGCGATACGGAAAAGGGGACCGCTCTTTCCACACGATTGTTCACCATCATGGAAGAGAACCTGGTGTACTACCTCAGCCTTGAGCCGCACCATGCAGAGACCCTTTCGAACGACATGGCCATGGCGCACGCGGTGATGGGACGGTTGATGAGCACCACCGGTCGGGAGGATCCCGACGCAGGCAAAGCCCTCCAGGAACGATTCCAACGGATGGACCAGGCCTACCAGGAAAAGTTGGAGGAACTAAGGACCAGTGGCAGACGCACCACCCGGATGCGCTTCTGATCCGGGCCACGGTGCTAGGGGCACCCATGTACGTTGCACGCACACCAGCGATCCTCAAGCCCCTGTGGAAGGAGCTTGTCTGGAATGTGCCCGGTGCTACGCGAACGGTCCATCTCACTTTCGATGATGGTCCGGTAGCCGGTGTGACCCCGTGGGTGCTGGATACACTTGCGGAATATGGAGCGAAGGCCACCTTCTTCTGCATCGGGCGTCATGCGCAAGCGGAGCCGGGCCTCATGCAGCGCATCCGGGACGAGGGACATGGGGTGGGCAATCATACCTGGGACCACCCCAACGGTTGGACCGTATCCACCACCACGTACCTGCGCAGTGTGTTGCGTTGCCAGCCATACACGGGAACCCGCCTGTTCCGTCCGCCTTATGGCCGCATCACCCGCTCCCAGGCCAATGCCCTGAGGAGCCGGTTCGAGATCGTGATGTGGGAAGTGCTGAGCGGCGATTTCGACCCGTCCATCGATGGCGGCCGCTGCCTGCGCAATGTGACACGGAACGTACGCCCAGGCTCCATCGTTGTGTTCCACGACAGCGTGAAGGCCTGGGACCGTCTGGAACATGCATTGCCCCGCACGCTCGATCATCTTCACCGCGAAGGCTATGTCTGTGCCGCGATGCCCGGAAGCCTCGCCACGGGGATCAGTGAACGATCGCCGTGACCATGTAAGTGGTCCGTCTGTTCACGGCATGCTCCTCCTCGGTGCATTGCACACCTGGTGCACAGTGGTTCAACAAGCGCGTTGCACCATAACCCTTGGCGTCAACCCGTTCCTTGGGGATCCCTTTGGTCGCCAGATAGGCCGCGATCGCATCCGCCCTCTTCTTGGACAGGCGTAATTCCTCGTCAAGGTTCCCACGGGCATCACTATGCACCGATACTTCCACCTGCACCGCCGGGTTCACCAACAGACGTTCGGCAAGACCGTCCAATTCGGTTCGGGCGATGGGGTCCAACGAGGCATTGTCCTTCCCCCAGCGCACATGTTTCAACGGCAATGGTTCACCCAACTGGATCTGTTCGAAGCTCAAGTCCCTTGCCTCGTTCAGATCGATGATGCCCTGACGCATACCCACCGTGGAGACAGGAACGCTTTGACTGAAGAACCCTTCCTTCTCGAACAGTACCTCGAACTCTTCATTGCTCTGCAAACGAATGCGGAATGAACCGCCGACGTCCGTGGTCCGTGTATCCGCATGGAAACTGCTCAGATTCACGATGCTCACTGTCATCCCTTCGATGTAGCCCAGTCGATCCTTGTAGCTCGCCACGCCCCGCATCCAGATGCCTGCATCGGCCACAAGGTGTATATCGCGTGTAATGATCTGCTGTTGTTCGATGTTCTCCGTACTGAGGAATTGTTCCCCGTCGTAGCGCCCTTTCAACCGTGCCACCAGTCTGTATGCGCGATCCCTTTCTATGGGGAAGGAGAACTCCCCGCGCCCGTCGGTCTCGGTGGCGGCCAGTTGCTGCCCATCCACATCATATAGAAGCACCTCCGCAGCAATAACAGGGATCTCATCCTCATCATCGATCACCTGGCCCGTGACGAGAAAACCCTGTTCAATGGGGCTGTGCATCTCGAACGAATAGATGTCATCGTCCCCGCGTCCTCCGGGCCGGTTGCTGGAGAAATAGCCCTTACGTCCGGCTGCATCGATGATGAACGCGAAATCGTCCTTCGGGCCGTTCACAGGCGCTCCCACATTAAGGGGCGATGCGAAGAATGAATTCCCGGCGGGGTGTGCAGCGAAAATGTCAAGACCCCCAAGACCAGGGTGCCCGTTGGAGGAGAAGTACAGGACACCATTGGCGCCAACGAAGGGAAAGACCTCGTCGCGGGGTGTGTTGATGGATGGCCCCAGGTTCTGCGGTTCGCTCCAGGAACCTCCCTGCATGGTGCTCACATAGAGATCGGCACCACCATACCCTCCGGGTTTGTCGCTGACGAAGTAGAGGGTGCTCCCGTCCGGAGAAAGTGCAGGATGCCCGTACGAGTATTCACCGCTATTGAATGGGAAATCCTCCACTACATCATACTTCTCGCGGTCGGTGGACCTGGCCATGTGAATGCCCAACCGGCTAACCTCACTTGCAGCACGGAGGAAGCCGCCCGGTACAGGCTGGTTGCGTGTGAACCAAAGAGTCCCTCCATCGGCATCGGCGGTGACAGGTCCTTCGTGCGTTCCGGAATTGATGTTCCCTGACAGGGGGCGCACGTTCACAAGGTCACCATTGCCGGTCACATTGGCCACGTGGATATCGAGGAATGGTTGACCGTTGTACGCGGCACGCCGTTCGATCCCCACCGGTTCGTTGCGCGAAGAAAGGAAGACGACCCGTGCATCGCCCAACCAGGCGGTGCCGAAATCCGAATATGCCGTGTTGATCGAGGTCGCCCGTACAGTGAATCGTTCGGGGTTCTGGGTCAACTTGCGTGCAAAGCCGGTGATGTTGCTGCGGGTGGTAGTGCTTCCGCTGCTGACCAGGTACTGGTCCATCCACGTCTCGGCCTCCTCATACCTGCCGTTGCTCTTCAGGGCCTCGGCATAGTGGTACATGTCCTCCGGATCCACGTTGAGGAACTTCACCAGGATCGCATACCACTTTTCAGCTTCTTCGGTATTGCGCAGGAGGCGATGGCTCTCGGCGAGGCGCTTGGTGACATGTTCATTCACCGCACCAAGGTCCGCTGCGGTCGTATAGTGCTCCACGGCCCGTGCGTAGGCCATCTGCCTGAAGTATCGATCGCCCTCGCGTACTTCCGCATCAGCGCGGCCCTGGGCGTACAGGGACATTGTTCCGAGGAGGAACACGAACAACAATGCTGTGGTGCGGGCGGTCATGCTTCAGAAATACCTCGGCGAAACGGTCCTGCCCTTCAGGAAGCGCAGGTCGTAGTTCAACATGATCTCGTGCGTGCCGGCGTTGTATGCACCCATGCGTGTGGTGGTGAGATCGAACGCATAGCCAACGCGGAATTGATCGTTCACCTGGTACTGCCCCAGGAGACCGAAGGAATTCCCCCACCGGTACATGGCGCCGAACCAGATGCGTTCGCGCAGCAGGAAGTTGGCGTTGAGGTCCAGCGAAGCGGGCGCTCCCTGCACCATGCGCAACAGGAAGGAGGGTTTGAACTTGATGTCCTGGTTGAGGTCATGGACATATCCACCCATCACGAAGTAGTGCCTCACTTCCGTGGCGGTGACCAACGCCGCCCCGCTCACCACATCGATGTCGTTCTCCAGGAGTTTGGGCACCGAAACCCCGGCATAGTAGCGTTGGCCATGCCAGAACATGCCGAACCCGAAATTCGGCAATACCTGACCCTGGATGTTCATATTGGCGGGATCCACTTCGACAGTGGTCAGTGACCCGATATCGGCTTGATGGATATTGATACCTCCTTTCAACCCGAAGGCGAGCCGGGTGTCTTCGCTGGTGCGGATGCGATAGGCGAAGTCACCTTGCACCGAGGTCTGGCGCGTGGGTCCGATCTTGTCGTTGATGGCGGTGAAACCCACGGACATGCTTTCGGCCCGCAGGGGTGAATGTGCCAGGATGGTCTGGGTGGAAGGTGCCCCTTCAAAACCAACCCATTGGTGGCGGCTCAAGGCCATCACCGTGAACACATCGGCACTGCCGGCATAGGCCGGATTGAAGGCCAGCGTATTGAACATGTACTGGCTGTACAGTGGGTCTTGTTGCGCCGAACACAGGCCGCCTTGCACCACCAACGCGGCACATGCGATACGAAGTACAATGCGGCGGCGCTTCATCGGTTCAGATAGATATATCCCGTGAGCGGCTCACTTCCATTGCCCAGGTCGAGAATGTAGAAGTACGTTCCCGTCGGTGCGACGCCATTGTAGGTGCCGTCCGATGAACTGCCGTCCCAAATCACCGTGCTGTTGTCATACCCGGCACCTTCATACATTTTGGCACCCCACCGGTTGAAGATGATGATGGTATTGTCCGGGAATCCTTCGATGCCCGGGATCACGAAGGCATCGTTGATGTTGTCGTTGTTGGGAGAGAATGCCTGCGGAACGAACACATCGTCGTTGAACTGGCACGGAGATCCACCGGAGATGCGCACCATGTTACAAGCATACTGGTCTGTGATATATACGTCGAACGGTGCACTTGTCATGATGGGTGTGCTGGTGAACAGGACGGGGTCCCCCAGGACGAGCGTGCCGTCCAAGCCGCTCACGCTCACCGAACCAGGGTCGCCACCGGTCACCGTGAAACTGACCGTATAGGTTCGATCCACCGTATTGCAGATGCGCAGGGGTTCTGAAACCTCCACACTTCCGACCACCTGCACCACCACTTCCGCAGAGGAAGTGCCACAGGATGGTACGTCCACTGTGTAGATGAACGTGAGATCGCCTTGCTCCAATGTCGTGGTATTGAGTTGGCCATCGGTCAGCGCACCGGAACCATCCACATCGGTCCAGCTACCTCCCGTTTGTGGTACTCCTTGAAGTCCTGTGAACAGATCCAGGGCGATCAAGGTGTCACACACCAACAGGTTCCCATTGGAACCAGCGTCCGGCGGCAAGTTCACTGTGAGCAATACGGTTGCCGAAGAATCGGGGCAGGTCGCATTGCCTGGTACGGTGTATTCGTAGGCACCAGGCGCATCCACCGCTGGGTCGAAGATGTTCGTGTGTGCAAGACCACCGGGGTTGCTCCAGGTACCGTTTGCATCCGGTGCACCTTGTAACTGCGCGAACAGGTCCACTGGAGCATCCGTGGAACAGAGCACAAGGGAGGTCCCCGACCCGGGGTCGGGATAGGCGCGGACCGTGATGGAGACCACCGCCGAGACATCGCCACAGGCCGGGTCGACAATGATATACCCGTATTGGCCGGTAACGTCGGCACTGATCTGGGTGGCATCCAGGATGCCCCCGGCAAGCAAACCACCCACCCCGATCAGATCCTGCCAGCTCCCCCCTGTGTCGGGGTTACCACCCAAGGCTTCGAACAGGTCGAAGTCGGTAATGGCGCCACAAATGGTGAGCGATGTATCGTTGCCGGCACTAAGTCCACTGCCTACGTTCACGGTGAGCGTGGTGGAGGTCGCTGCACAGGTACCGCTGGAGGGGAATGAATAGATGATCTGGTGGACCCCGATACCTGCCGTCACAGGATTGAAGATCCCTGTTGGGAGAACAGCCGTACCGCTCCAATTCCCACCCGGATCGGCCAGTGGTCCGAGCAAGGGGAAGAGATCGACCGTACCCTGCGTGATGCATACCCCCACCGTAGCGCTGACCCCGGCATTGAACTGTTGGGTCACCGTGATGGTCAACGTGGCCGAATCAGCGACGCAGGGCGCCACACCCTGTACAGTATAGGTGTAGACCCCAGCCGAATCGGTTGCCGGATCGAATGTGTCACCGTGGGGGCCGTCCGGTCCCACCCAGGTCCCTCCCGGTTGGGGGCTGCAACCCATTGCACTGAACATGTTCACCACATCGTCGCTCGAGCAAAGCGGAAGAACGGAATTGCAACCGGCGTCAGCTGCCAGCGGTTCGAATACCTCGACAACTGCAGCATCATTGGAGCAAGGTGGAGCACCCACCACGGTATACTGGTAGTTGCCCGGCACGTTCATGGTCGGGTTATACGTGCCGGAGAAGCTTGGCTGGCCAGAGCAGGATAAACATACCCAAGTACCTCCCGCTTGTGCATTGGGACCCAACAGGGGGAATAGACCCAATGGTTGATCCGTGGAACAAATTGAAACTGTGGCGTTACTCCCTGCATTCGCTTCGGCCACGACGGTCATGGTCACGAATGCGGTATCCGCAGGACAGCTTCCCACGCCAGGTACCACGTATGCATATACTCCGGGTGGTGAACTCGCCGGCAGGAAGGTGCCGGATGCGGGGCTCCAAGTGGATGTGTTGAACCAAGTTCCATTCGCATCGGGGCCACATAACGCGGAGGCCATGTTGACGGGTGGGGCATTGCTGCATGGTGCGATGCTCCCATCACATCCAGCATTGGGGCTCTCCAGCACGGTGATCGTCAACCGAGCGGTATCGGCGGGACACTGGTTGGAGCCAGGTAGAACATGATCGAACTGCCAGGTAGTTCCTCCGCCCACCACGAAAGCATTGAAGATGTCGCCCACCAACAGGGCATTGCTTGTGTCCACATCGATCCAGAAGCCACCCGCCTGCGGGTTTCCGTCCAGGCTGGCAAAAAGGTCCACCAGTTCGTTCGCACATACCGCGATACTGGTGTCGTCCCCGGCATCCAAGGTGGCACTTACACCCACTGTTACCGTGGCGGTGGAATCGGAACACGGTGTGGCCCCGGTCACCGTGTAGGTGAACTGATAGCTTCCAGGAGGAACCCCCGTGGCATCCCATGTACTACCTGACAGCACACCCTCTTCGGACACATTCACCCAGGTTCCCCCTGACGTGGGAGTACCACCCAATCCTGCGGTCAGGGGTATGGCTGGATCGTCCAGACATACGGCGATGGAGCCACTGCTCCCTGGGTTGGGTGCGCTTACCAGGATAACCTGCACCTGCGCCGTGGCATTCGGGCAAGGAGCCTGGCCGGTCACGGTATACACATACGCTCCGGAAACAGCGATGGCCGGATCGATGTCCGGACCGTGGGGACCATTGAACGTCCACGTACCAGTAGCGTCAGGAGTGCCGCCCAACAAACTCACCAAGGGTGTGATACCTTGGGATCGGCAGATGTTCGCGATGGTCGTGATGCCCGCGTCCGGTGCCGAATACTCGATCACGGTGACCGTTGCGGAATCGCTGACACAGGGCGCGGTGCCTTGTAGGAAATACTGGAACGTGCCGGGGGGTGTCTGGCCCGGGATGTAGAAACCGCTGAATGGGTTATTGTTCCCGTCGGTCCACTCACCATTCTCGTCGGGCGTACCGGTAAGCTGTGTGAACAGATCGATCTGCGGCTGATCGCTGCATACCTCGATCACAGCATTCCCACCCGCATCTGGCGTTTCATGCTTGATGACAGTAACCGTAGCCGATGCGGCCGGGCAAGGCAGACCTGTGACGGTGTAGGTATAGATCCCTCCCGGACTTGATTGCGGCAGGAAGATCCCCGTGGTCCCCCCAGGGCCCGGTCCACTCCATGACCCATTGGTGGATTGCGGGTTCCCGTTGAGTTGCGCGATCAACAGAAAGGGGTCGTCCGAGTCACAAACGGTAATCACATTGTTGAATCCTGCATTCGGCTGGGGAGCGATCTGGACCGTGACCAATGCCACATCCGTGAGCGGACATGGGAACAGGCCGGTCACGGTGTAGATGTAGGTATCACTCACATCGACCGCAGGGTCGATCGTGCCTGAATGCCCACCCCCGCTTTGCAGGGTCCAAGTGCCACCGGGCTGTGCACTGGGCCCGAGCAATGGGAAGAGATCGAACGGTGCATCGCTGGAGCACGCCGTAGCGTTATTGTTGTTACCAGCTTCCGGCGCCGTATTCACCGCCACGGTGAGCGTCGCAGTTGTACTGGGGCACGCCCCGACCCCTGGGACCCTGTAGCGATACGTACCGGGGGTTGTGGTTCCTGGGATGAAGATGCCGTTCATCGGCGTCAAGGGAGGTAGTGGGCCTTCCCAACTGCCATTGAGCGCGGGGGACCCACCCAGTGAATCCACCATCGCAAATGCGTTGTTGTTGCTGCACAGCGTAATGGAATTGCTGATGCCAGCACTCGGGGAAGTACTGATGCTGACGGCCACCGTGGCACTGTCCGGGTCGCACGGAGCCAAACCTTGAACGATATAGGTATAGGTCCCGGGGGTACTTACTCCGGGTTGGAACTGTCCGTTGAAAGGCGGGTTACCCGGCGCTGGCCCCACCCAACTTCCGCCCTGGTCCGGCGTGCCGCCCAGCACATTGAACAGGTTCACCGCGTTGCCTACTGAACACAGGTTGATGGAGGTGTTGGTCCCGGCATCCGCCGCTTCGTTCTCGAAGATCCAAACCACGGAGGTGTCGCTTACACAGGGTCCACCACCGGTAACCACATACGTATAGGGGCCGGGTTGGCTGGTACCGGGCGTGTATATGCCCGGTGCTGTCATGGGCACCGTGTCCGGATCGAACCATGAACCATTCGGCTGGGGTGAACCACCCAGTACGCTGATCAAAAGGAAAGGTGGATCATCGCTGCATACCGTGTGCGAGCCGCTCCCGCCCGCGTCAGCAGCGGGCTCAACACTGATGGTCAGGAACGACGAAGAACTCCCGCAAGGAGCCTGTCCGATCACCGTGTACTCATACACCCCTTGTGAGTCCAGTCCCGGCACGAACACCGGGCCATGGGGAACATTGTTGAAGGACCAGTTCCCGGGCTGCGGCGAACCTCCGAGCAACGGGGTCATGTTGAATTGCGGGTCGGTTTCACAGACCAAGATCGATGTATCCGCACCGGAGTTGGGTTCAAGGACCTCGGTGACCGTGACCGTGGCGACCGCATTCGTGCAAGGCGAGGACCCGGACACCACGTAATAGTAGACCCCCGGCACATGGATGTTGGTATTGTAGGTCCCAGAGAAGGGCGTTCCGTTCACGCTGCCGAAGAACCAGTTCGTTCCCGGACCGGATTGCGGCGTTCCGCCCAGGTAGGGGAACAGTGGGAAGTTGGGGCTGTTGCTGCACACGGTGACATTTCCGGAGGTGCCGGCATTGGGCGCCTGGCTCACCGTCACGGTGACATTGGCTGAAGCTGCTGCGCAGTCCGCGTCCGAGGTCAGTTCGTAGGTGAACAGGTAGTTGCCTGCCCCGGTCTGTTGGGCGTTGAAGAATTGCCCGTTCAATGCACCGGTGGAACCCACATCGATCCAGGTACCCCCCTGTTGTGGGGTACCTCCCAGGCCATTGAACAAGTTCACTTGCGTATTGCTGCTGCATACCGGAAGCGTTCCATTCGTCCCCGCATTCAGAGCATCCACGATGGTCACCACCACGGTGGCATCGTCCGCGGCACATTGCCCGATCCCATCCACGGAGTAGGTGAAGGAATAACTCCCGGGTGCGATACCCTGCGGATCGAAGAATTGACCTGCCTGCTGCCCGGTGCCACTCACATCGACCCAGGTCCCACCAGCGTCCGGGCTGCCATCCAGTCCGTCGAAAAGGTCCACTACATCACTATCGACACAGGTAGTGATGGTATCGGCGATCCCTGCGTTGGGGGCCGGATTCACACTGATCGCAATGGTCGCTGTCGCATCAGCGCACGGTGCAATTCCCGTGATGGTATACACGTAGTTCCCCGGTGGGTCGGTCCCGGGGAAGAATACTCCGGTACTGGCACCTCCGGGTCCTGACCAGGTCCCTCCTGCATTTGGGCTACCACCCAGCGATGCGAAAAGATCCACTGGAGGTTCCGTCGAACAGAGTTCGACCGTGGTACCGTTCCCTGCGTTGGGTTGTTGGTTCACCGACACAGTGACCACTGCACTGGCATTCACACAAGGTGCGGTACCGGCCACGGTATAAGTGTACCCTCCCGGCGAGGCAAGCCCAGGAATGAAAGTGCCTGAATGCGGCGTACCATTGGGCCGTTGCCATGTACCTCCCGCATCAGGGCTCCCCCCGAGGAGATCGATCAATGCAAAAGGGTCGTCACTGCTGCATACGGTGATGGATGCGTTCGAGCCGGCATCGGGTGCTTCATTGACGGTCACGGTCACCTGCGCGGAATCGTTCGCGCATGGGGCCACGCCCGTGATCACATACGTGTAGGTCCCAGGGCCACTTGTTCCCGGTGTGAAAGTGCCCGACACGGGGTCCTGCGCTGGTCCGAACCAGGATCCTGTTCCACCGGGGTTCCCTCCCAGGACCGAAAGCATGTTGAAGGGACTGCCTGTACTACATACAGTGATCGCAGCATTGGACCCCGCATTGGGTGCGATCACCCGGTTGACGGTCACTGAGGAGGAGGCGTTCGCGCATGGTGCATCGCCATTCACAGTGTACACGAAAATGCCGCCTTGTTGGATACCCGGCTGATAGATGCCGTCATGAGGGTTACCACTGGGCCTGACCCATGTTCCACCCGGTTCGGGGTTTCCACCAAGTAGCGTGAACAGGTCCACCGGGTCATCACTGCTGCAGATCGACAGGCTTCCATTGGTGCCAGCGTTCGGGGGAGGCACCACATTCACGTCCACCGTGCTTTGCGCCGCCTGACAGGGTCCTTGTCCGGATACGGTATAGGTGTAAATGCCTGCTTCGCTCGTGCCCGGGGTGAACACGCCATTCCCGGGCCCCGAGCTCGGCACGGTCCAAGCTCCATTCGCGGCAGGTGTGCCGCCCAATTGCTCAAAAAGACTGAACGCGCCATCGTTGCCACAGACATCGATATCCACCGATACCCCGGCATTTGGAGCGTTCACCACCGAAATGGCGACCAGGGCTGTCGCGTTGCTGCACGGGACAGTTCCGGTCACCGTGTATTCATAATTGCCCGACACATCCGTACCGGGTACGAATGTGTCACCGTGTGCACCCAAGGGCCCCGTCCAGGTGCCATCCGGATCCGGTGTGCCGTTCAATACATCGATCAATGGGAACTCACTGTCGGTGGAGCACACCGAGATCGATGCATTGCCTCCCGCGACCGGGGCAGGGTTCACATTGACGAGCACGGTAGCAACAGCTGGATCACACGGTGCCTGACCCACTACCGTGTAGGTATAGGTCCCCGCCAAGTTCGTTCCTGGGACGAACGTTCCGGAATGTGCAACACCACCCGGGTTGGTCCAGGTTCCGTTCGCGTCCGGCGAACCGGCCAATTCGTCCAACAGACTGAATGCCCCATCGTTGCTGCACACCGTGATATCGCTTGATATCCCAGCGTTAGGGGCCTCTCGCACGGTGAGAGTCAGTACGGCGGAATCATCCGTGCACGGTGCATCTCCGGATACCGTATAGGTGTATGCACCTTCGTCATCGGTGCCTGGGTCGAAGGTGTTCCCATGCGGACCGTTCGGCCCTTGCCAGGTACCACCACCGTCCGGGGTTCCGTTCAATTCGTCCACCATGGCGAAGGCCGGCAGATCACTGCAGATCGTGAGGCTGCGGTTGTTCCCCGCATCCGGAGCGACCACCTCAGTAACCTCGACGGTGGCCGTGCTGGTGGTGCATGGGGCCTGGCCCACGACCGTATAAGTATAAGTCCCGGGTGTGGATGACCCCGGCGTATAGGTAGCTGACACGGGCGACAGATCCGGACCGGACCACGCACCACCAACGCTGGGCGATCCGCCCAGAGAACCGAACAAGCCGAAGGGACCGGAAATACTACAAACCGTAACAAAGGCATCCTCCCCGGCATCCGGTTGTTCATTCACTACAATGGTCACGGTCGCCGAAGCATCGGGGCATGGGGCACTGCCGGTGAGCGTGTATACATAGGCTCCCGGTGGGTCCGAAGCAGGGTCGAACACATCAGCGTGAGGACCGTCAGGCCCCGACCATGCCCCACCCCCTTCGGGAATTCCACCCAGCAGATCGATCAGGTCCTCCGGATCATCGGTATCGCATAAGGTGACCGAAGCGTTCGTACCGGGGTTGCGCGCCGTAACCTTGGTGATCGTGAGTATGGCGCTTTGGTCCGGACAGGGTGCTGGACCGGTTACCGTGTAGGTATAGTTCCCCTCCGGGAAGGTGGCCGGATCGAACTGGGAACTTGCAAGTGGCGCACCCCCGGGTCCGGTCCAGCTTCCACCTGGTTCAGGAGTGCCTGCCAGGCGCAAGCGCATATTGAAGGGTGGCGCGCTGGTGCACACCACGATACTTGTATCGCGCCCGGCGTCCGGTCCGGTGGTGATCTGTGCCGACCATCCCGCAGCGGTACCGGAAGCGTCGCTTTCCCATTGGAACGTGAGGCAGCCATCCGCACCGGAAGCGGTGAATGTGGAGCCAAGGAGGGAACTCGCGTTGGAACCGGTACCAAGCAATGCACCTGCGTCCGAAGTGCCATCGTGGATGTTCAGTATATCGCCGGGGCCCGGAGCGATGGACCATTGCGTAAAGGTCACCGATGTCAGCGGCCCGGAACCCGCGCCACCAGTAGGGCAGAGGGTCGTAACGATGTTCTCATTGGAACCGTAGTTGCCCGCAGCACCCCCACTATCATGGAAAGTTCCGGAACAGGTTTCGTAGGTGACCCCATCAACTGCCGGGTAGATCTGGGCCGATGAGGTGTTCGCAACGAACAGCGCCGCGCAAAGCACGGCGACATAGGGGCTTATCCGGAAACAACACTTCATGCAACGGTCCTCACACACTGCTCAGCCACTTCGGCTCCCGGAAAGGGTTCGCAAATTACGGGTTATGAACAGTGTGATGTCAATTTCACGCCAGTCGGAACACGTTTGTCGACGAGGACAGGCAAATCATCGACCGGAAGGGCGAAGATAGGGGCACCGTATGCCGGAGCCGACGATCCGAAGAGTCCCATCGCCATCCGGAGACTCAAGGAGCGGTTGTCATGGGTGCCTGAGGCGCCGACTGCTTGGCAATAGTGATCGCCAGCATCACTTCGTGGGATCCCGTGCTGTAGTTCTGTAAGTTCGAAGTGATGATGTCGTAGGAGTAACCGAACTGGAAGGACTCCTTGAGCCAGAGACCCACCATGGCGCACCAGGCGTCGTTGGTGCGGTACGACGCCCCCACCCACAGGGTATTGCGGTACCTGACGGTCGCAGTGATATCGACCTTGGGAGGCACGGGATCTACGTATTTCAACAGGAAGCTCGGCTCCAAGGTCCAATCCTCGCTGAGCATGAAGCGATACCCACCGGTCACATAGTAATGATCGTCCAGCCTACTTAGTGTTTCTCCTCCCCCATCGATCAGTTGCACCCGGTTGCGCATGATCTGTGGCGCCGCCGCTCCGAACCAGAACCGGGGATGATACA
This sequence comes from Flavobacteriales bacterium, assembly GCA_041745875.1. GTDB lineage: Bacteria > Bacteroidota > Bacteroidia > Flavobacteriales_F > PHOS-HE28 > PHOS-HE28. Next base: position 29,513 of record JBGTIB010000154.1, read on the forward strand.
GGTGGAATCCGAATTTCGCATCGGGCAACAAGCCGCCACGCAGTTGGTCGTCCATGGCCGGATCTCCGGGGTCGCGCAAGGTGATCTTCGACCCGTCGATCAGGAACTGTATGAGCCCGCCGGAGAGTGCCAGGGACAGCCGTAGATCCTCGGTCAACCTCAGGTGATAGGCATAGGAGAACTGGACACCGGTCCGGCGTGTGGGGCCTACGATATCGGTGTACAAGTATCCACCCACACCCATGTTCCTTCCCACCGGGGTGGTGCCGCTCAAGGTGAAGGTGCGGGGCGCATCCTGGATCCCGACCCATTGATAGCGGTGTGCACTGCGCAGTTCAAAGAAGGGACGACTACCCGCCACGGCCGGGTTGAACACATAGTCGTTGAACTGGTACTGGGTCAATTGGGGCAACTGCTGCGCTGCTGCGCTGGAACCCAGCATGGAGACCGTGGCGAGCAGGAAGATGTGTTTGATCGTCTGCATGGCTTCAACGGATCACGGTCAACGGACCGGTAAGTGGTTCCGGGAACTCCGGGTCGTTCAGTTTCACCACGTAGTAGTATGTGCCTACCGGTACGAGCCCCCCGCTGTACCGTCCATCCCATGGCTGCCGGTACCCCACACTCTGGAACAGCATCTCGCCCCAGCGGTTGTAGATCTCCACCTCGCAGTCTGGGAAGAGTTCGATGAAGTCGATGATCCAGGTATCGTTCCAGCCATCGCCGTTCGGTGTGAAACCCGAAGGGATGACCACATCGGGTACCACCGTGACGAGCGCCGAATCGGTGCTGATGCAACCATCGGGGGCGACCACCGTCACCGTGAACCACGTGGTCTGCATGGGATCGGCTATCGGGTTGGCCACGACACCATCATTCAACAGCGAATCAGGTGACCATGTGAAAATGGCTCCGAACGGACCGGTGGGTGACCCACCCAAGGGTGCGGTCTCGCTCAGGAAAATGATGTGGTCCGGGCCGGCATCAGCAATGGGCAGTGCAAGTACCACCACGGTCACCTGGTCCATGCTGGAACAGGGCCCATCGGTCACGGTGAGCGTATAGGTATAGGTGCCGGGTCCAATGACACCAAGGTCGACCACTACGTCAGTGCCGACCACCGTGCCCTGGTCGTCAGTCCACGTATGATCGACCCCTCCGGTACTGGCACTTCCATCCAGTACGACCGCCACACCCGTGCAGACTTCTTGATCAAAGCCAGCATCTGCCACCACGGACACCAACGCATCGACGAGCACCGTGGTTGAAATTGAACAGCCGTTGGCATCCGTAACAATAAGCGTGTAGTCCCCGGGTCCGAGATCAGCAAGATCCTCCTGGTCCGAGATGAAGCCGTCGGGTCCGCTCCATGCCAGGTCGAGAAGTGGAACCCCGCCACCGACCGTGATCGAAATGCTGCCATCGCTCGCGTCGCTGCAACTCGCATCAACGACCTGATCCACCTGGATCGTCAGCGTGTCCGGTTCAGTGATGGTATAGCTGAAGGTGCTGTCACAACCCGCCGCATCGGTAATGGTCACTTCAATGCTGCCGGGACACAGGTCCGTTGCTTGTGGTCCGCCCTGCCCTCCTGGTGGTTCCGGCACCCATACGTAGGTCAGGGACCCCACCCCACCGGTGGCCGCAAGTGTTACACTGCCCGAACAATCCCCATTGCACAGGATGTCCTGCACCGTGGCATTGTCCGCGATCTCCACGTAGGGCGGGATCATGAAGACCTGCGTGCTGTCACAACCGGTCTGGTCCGTGACGGTCACCTCCCACATGACCGCGCAAAGCCCGGTGGCTTGCGTTGTGCCCTGCCCGAATGGTGGTTCAGGTGACCATACGACCTGGAAGTTACCGGCGCCACCTGCAGGAGAAACGGATGCCGTACCATCGCACGGTCCGAAACACGTTTCACTTGTGAACAAGAGCCCGACATCAATGGGCGCTTCTTCACCGATACTGAATGGTACATCCAACAAGCAGCCAGTGTCATCGGTCACCGACAGCAGGTAGGACCCGGCGCATAATGAATCGACATCGTTCACATCCTGACCGACGATGTTGCCCAGGTCATCGCTCCAGACCGTGGTGTAGGGCGGTGTTCCTCCGGAGAGCGTCACTAAAGCCGTGCCCTGGCAGCCGCCGAAACAGTCGTTATCCGTCGTTTGGATCGGTGCATCCAAAGCGGGTGGCCCATCGAGGATGTACACCAGGGTGGTATCACAACCATTGTCGTCGGTGATCGTCACGGTCCATGCGGCCGCGCATAGATCGAATGCGCCATTGCTGCCTTGTCCATTGGGAGGCACCGGGTCCCAGAAGTAGGTGTAGGGACCCACTCCACCTTGCGTTGACAGGACGATGGTACCATCGCATGATCCGGAACAGGTGGGATCCACCACCAGTGCGTCGGTAGCCAGTTGGTCCGGACCCAGGATCAGCACGCCTTGAACAATGCTGCAACCATCGAGGTCGGTGATGGTGACGGAGTATGGACCTGCGCACAGATCGGTCGCCTGGGGAGTGCCTTGTCCGACGATCGGTCCAGGCTCCCACAGATACACGTAACCCCCGCCTCCACCCGTGGGACCTACCGTGGCCGTGCCATCGCACACGCCGAAGCAACTGACCGGCGTGGTGCTGAGGTTGGCAACGATGGGATCAGGCGCCAGCACGAAGGCGGTATCGATGGTGAGGCAACCGGTCGCATTGACGACCAGGACATGGTAGGTCCCTTCACATAGGTCGGTGAGGACATTACCCGTTTCGTTGAGGTCGTTCCCATCGGCGTCGGTCCAGGAGACCGTGCACGGAGGATCGGAACACAGGAAGTCCACACTGACGGAACCGTCGCAATCACCGGGGCACGTGACGACACCATCGGTGGTGCTGGTCACTTCGCCATCGCTGTCGGTCACCGGCACCAACAGCATGGCCTCACAACCGTTGGCATCCACGACCACGGCCGTGTACAGGCCTGCGCATAGATCGCTCAGACCGGAACCGGTGCCGATGATCGCTCCGGCCAGCGTCCAATAGATGTTGTAGTTCGGTGTCCCTCCGCTTGCATTCACGGTCACCGCACCATCGCAAATTCCACATGCGCTTGGCGTACTCGTCCCGACCAAGGTGATCGGAGGGGGACCACCGATGGTCCATGAGCCTGAAGCGGTGCACCCGTTCGCATCGGTAACCACGAGCGAAATGTCCCCTGCACAGAGATCGAACGCACCGTTGCTGCCCTGACCATTGGATGGTACGGGGTCCCATGCATAGGTGTAGGGGCCCACACCTCCCAGCGGTGTCGCCACCACGATCCCGGTGCACGCATCGGCACACGTTACGTCCTGCACGGTCGCGTTGATCGACAGCGGTTGAGGTTCCAGTATCAACACGGTGATCAGGGTATCGCAACCCGATGCATCCGCGATCAGCACACCATACACTCCTGCACACAGTCCCGTGGCCTGCGGTGTCCCCTGGCCACCTCCGGGTTCCGGCGACCATGTGAAGTCGTAGGGTGCCACCCCACCGACCGGACCCACAGTGGCCGTTCCATCACATGCACCGCCGCAACTTACCTGAGTGCTGCTCAGGTTGGGTGTGATGATCTGCGTTGGTACTACCGACGCCGTGGCGAAACTGATGCAACCATTGGCATTCGTGATCTGGACCGTGTAGTCGCCCGGGCAGAGATCGGGTACGATGAGAACATCCTGTGCGATCGGATCGCCAAGTGCATCGGTCCACTGCGCCACACAAGGAGGGGCACTGCAGACGAGGTCCACGCCTACCGTTCCATCGCAATCGTTGGCACAACTCGCTTGTCCATCCAGCGCGGTCAACACTTCAGCGTCGCTATCGGAGATCGGAACGCTTAGTTGTACAGCACATCCGTTGACATCGGAAACGGTCAACTGATACAGACCACTGCACAGGCCCACAGGTGATTGGTCGGTGGAGACCGGCACTCCGCTCAACGCCCAGATGAACGTATAGGGCGCCACGCCCCCGGAAACGCTGGTGGTACCGGTGCCATCACAAAGTGCGCAACTGCTTTGGGTGGTATTTACAGTGACCTGCAGCGGATCGGGCTCCACCACCGTGTAGGTACCGTTCACAATGCAGCCATTGGCGTCCGTTACGATCACCGTGTTTTCGCCGGCGCAGAGATCGAACGCTCCGTTGCTACCCTGGCCGTTGGGTGGTACCGGGTCCCATACATAAGTATAGGGCGCAGTACCCCCTTGGGGAGCGATGATGATGGAACCATCACACGATCCATTGCACACGATATCGAGCACCGTTGCACTCACCGCAAGCGGGTCTGGCCCAAGGATGAGGACGGTCGCGGCGGTGTCACAAGCGGAACCGTCGCCGATCGTGATGGTGTAGACCCCGGCGCACAAGCCGGTGGCGAATGGTGTGCCCTGGCCCGAACCGGGTTCCGGTGTCCAAGTGAAGGAGAAGGGAGGCACACCACCAGCGATACCGATCGTTGCCGTGCCATTGCAGGCGTTGCCGCAGGATTCCGCCGAACTGCTGATGTTCACCTGTACCGGTGGGGGTGCGATCACTTCCGCAGTGTTGATGGTAAGGCAACCGGATGCATTGCTCACGGTCACGAAGTACTCACCCGCGCAGAGGTCATCCACGGTGGTCACATCCTGTACGATCTCAACTCCGTTCGCATCCGCCCAGATAACCGTGCAGGGCGGATCACTGCAGACGAAGTCCACCGAGACCGTACCATCGCAGCTATTCGGGCAGCTGGCGCTGCCGTCCGTGGTGCTGATCACTTCGCCATCGGCATCCGTAACCGCGACCTGCACCTGTTCTGCGCATCCGTTCGCGTCCGTCACCGAAACCGTGTAAAGTCCCGCGCAGAGATCCACGGCGTTCTCCCCGTTGGCCACCACATTGCCCAGGGCATCGGTCCAAACAATGTTCAGAGGTGTAGTCCCCCCGTCCACGACCACCGTACCTGTGCCCACACAAACCAGGCATTCGCTCGGGGTGGAGGATGTGGAAACGGTAAGCAACGGAGGTTCCGTGATGGTGATCACGATCGTGGTATCACAGCCGTTCGCATCGATGATGGTGACCGACCAATCGCCAGCACAAAGACCGAATGCGCCGTTGCTTCCCTGGCCATTGGGTGGTATGGGGGACCAGCCGTACAAAAAAGGCGCTGTGCCACCCTGGGGTGAAAGCACGATGGATCCGTCGCATGCTCCATTGCAGCTCACATCGGTGCTCGTGGCTCCCGCATCCAATGGGTCCGGAGCGAGGATCAGGATGCTTGCCACCGTCTGGCAGCTATCCGCATCAGTGATCGTCACTTCCACCACACCTGCGCAAAGCCCTGTGGCCTGCGGGGTTCCCTGCCCTCCACCCGGCTCGGGCGACCACTGGTAGGTGTATGGTGCCTGGCCACCCACGGGCCCGACAGTGGCGGTACCATCGCATTCCCCGGCACAACTCACCGGCGTGCTGCTGCTGTTGGGGATTATATCAACGAAGGGATCGATGGTGAAGGCCAGCGTGGTGTCGCAGCCGTTGTCATCGGTGAGCGTCACCGTATAGCTGGTACCGGCGCAGAGCCCGGTGGCGGTTGCGGTCCCCTGACCTCCGCCGATCGGTTCGGGCAACCACTGTATCAGGATCGTGCCCGTGCCGCCGCTCGCATCCACCGACGCGGTACCACTGCAGGGAGTGGTACAATCCTCGGGGGTGGTGGTGAGCGTAACAGCAAAGGGTGGTGGTGCCACGATATCGAAAACGATGGTCGTATCGCATCCCACTGCATCGGTTATCAGCACCTGCCAGACACCAGGGCATAGGCCGCTCACCACTGACGTTCCCTGCCCGAGCGGGGGAGGCGGTATCCACACGAACGTATAGGGGCCAACCCCTCCGGTAGGATCCACTTCAGCGGTTCCTTCGCATACGTCGGCGCAAGGTGGGTCCTGCACCACCAAGGCCGCATCAATGGGCTGCACCGGTAGGATCGTGAACACCACCGTGGTATCGCAACCCGCATCGTCGGTGATCAGCACAGACCAGATCCCGGGGCACAGATCTGTTGCCTGCGGTGTTCCCTGCCCCACTGGGGTCGGTGTCCAGAAGTAGGTATAGGGTGGCTCGCCTCCTGAGGGTGTGACAGTGGCCGTTCCATCGCAGGGCCCATTGCAACTTTCATCCGTGGAAACGCCAACGGGAACGATGGGTGGCGGCTCGGTCACCAGGATCTGCAGCACGGTATCGCAGGCCACGGCATCCACGATGCGCAATTCCCAGATGCCTGCACACAGTCCGGATACGTTGGGCGTCCCTTGCCCGAACGCTGGTTCAGGTGTCCAGACGTAGGTATAAGGAGGAATGCCTGCTGACGTCGCCACGGAGATGGCACCATCACAATCACCCCCACAGGATACGTTCGTGACACTGGGGATCGCTTCGATGTCCGAAGGCGCTGCAATGAAGAATTGTGTGGTGGTGTCGCAGCCGGCCGCGTCGATGATCGTCAGTGTATGGAAGCCTGTACAGAGTTCGCTCGCGACCGTTGTACCCTGGCCGGTGACGGGCTCCGGTCCCCATATGTAGGTGAACGGTCCGTTCCCTGCCGTGACGTTCAAAGTGGCCGTGCCAGCGCACAGCAGGTCACATCCCGCCTCGGTCAGCGTCAGGTCGAACTCGATCTGTACGGGAGTGAGCAGTTCGAAGGTCAACGTGGTGTCGCAACCCAGGTCATCGATGACCGTGAGGGTGTAGATCCCCGGACAAAGCCCACTGGCATCCGGCAGACCCTGACCGACCGCCGGTTCAGGAGACCACACGTAATCGTAACCGGGTGTACCACCGAGCACCGTTGCGCTGGCGGTTCCATCGCAGAGACCTGCACAGGTGGGGTCGGTCGTTGATATCTGTACGTCGATCGGTGGCGGAGCGGTGATCTCGAACGTGAAGGTGGAGTCGCAGGCACCCGAAGTGATCGTCACCTCCCAAATGCCCGGGCAAAGACCGGAAACGCTGGTCGTGCCCTGGCCTACCGGCGGTGCAGGGGACCACAGATAGGTGAACACGCCGTTACCCCCGGTCGGCGCAAGCACGATGGAACCGTTGCACAGATCGGAACAGGTGGCATTGGTCACCGTGGCGTTGGCTTCAATGGGATCGGGCGCATCCACCGTGAACGCGATGGTGGTATCACATCCAGCAGCATCGGTCACCGTGAGCAGGTAAGGCCCCGGGCACAAGGCCGATACATTCGGTGTGCCCTGGCCTGCACCCGGCTCCGGTGCCCAGACATAGGTGAAGGGCGGTGTACCCCCCGAAGCGATGACCCCGGCGGATCCATCGCAGACGTTCGGACAACTCGCCGGCAGCACTTGCAATGAAAGAAGGATATCGCCCGGATCATCGATGGTGAAGTCAACCACCAGCACACAGCCTGCATCGTCGGTGATCAGCACGCTATGGACACCGGGACAGAGGGCGGTGGCCGTCGCAGTTGCCTGCCCATCGCTCCAGGCATAGGTGTAGTCCGGCGTCCCTCCCGATACGGCCACCGTGGCGGTACCATCGCAAAGTCCCCCACAGGTCACGTCGGTCTGTGAAGGGATGGCCTCAAGTGGCGGTGGCTCATCAATGATGAAGTTGAGCGTCGTATCGCAACCGTTATCATCGGTGACCAACAAAGTGTACGCACCTGCGCACAGACCCTGCACATTGTCCGTGCCCTGTCCGCTGCCCGGTGCGGGGGACCACAGATAGGTATAGGGTGGAACACCGCCTGTGACGCTGACGCTAGCCGTGCCATCGCAGTCACCGGCGCAAGAAACGGGAGTGGTCGTCAGCGCGGGATCCAACGGAGGTGGTGCACCGATCGTGTAGGCAATGGTGGTGTCGCAACCAGCGGCATCGGTGAGCAACAGGGTCCAGATCCCGGGGCACAGGTCCGTTACCGTGGCGGTGCCCTGCCCGCTTGCAGGTTCAGGTGACCAGACGAAGGTGTAGGGCAATGTCCCACCGCCAGGAGTTGGCGTGATCGAACCATCGCAAACCTTGGCGCAACTGGCATCGGCGACCACCGCTGCCACATCGAACGCGCCGGGTGCGTCGATCGGTACGGCCACCAGCGTATCGCAACCCGTGACCAGGTCGGTGATGGTCACGAAATAGGTGTCCTCACAAAGCCCGGTGACAGAGGCGGTGCCCTGACCCGCACCCGGTTCCGGGGACCAATTGAACCCGAATTGCCCGGGAGTACCGCCGGGATCCACCGTGGCTGTCCCGTCGCAGGTTCCGAAACATGTGGCATCCGTACTCACCAGATCGATCGTGATCGGTAGTGGTTCATCAATGATGAACTGGACCGTGGTGTCGCAGCCGTTCGCGTCCTCGATGGTCACGCTCCAAGGTCCTGCACACAATCCACTGACGTTGTTGGTGCCCTGCCCGACCGGCGGAGCGGGTGTCCAGGTCACAGTATGCGGAAGCGTCCCACCTGAGGGGCTGACCGAAGCAGTGCCATCGCATGCGCCGAAACAAGTCGTCGTGGTGAAGCTCAAGTTGGGCTCAAGAGGCTGCAGGTCGAAGAAGAACGTCGTATCGAGCTGGCAACCATTGTCATCGGTGATCACCAGTGTGTTCAACCCGGCACACAATTCGAAGAACGCTGAATTCGTCCCGGCCCCATTGTTCCAGTTGTAGCTGATGGGATTCACGCCACCCACAGCCAGTGCGGTGCGTGAGCCGTTGCAGACATCCGCACACGTAGGTGGTGTACCTGCCCCGAAGAAGATCACACCCAATGGTGCGGGCTCCGAGACATTGACCGAAACCGGACAGGAGATCCCCTGACCCACATCGGTGACAATGACGATCTGTGGGCCGCCACAGGCTGTGATCCAGGTGGCTGTGTTGGGCCCACCGTTCAACCATTGATAAGTGAATGGTCCGATGCCACCGTTCACAGCGACATTGACCGTGGCATTGCACTCGCCCCGGCAGCGAACGCCGAAGCCGTTGTAGTTCGAAATGACCTGTGCATCGACCGTGAAGGGCGTCTGCCCGGGGCCCGTACCACACACGTTCACATCGCGTTGCCCACCACTGCTCGCCACACCAGGCTGGTCCCATTCCAGCGCCATGCCGTTGATCACCAGGGTGGAGTTGCCGGGCTCCACAAGACCACGCAAGGCTGCCATGTCAGGGACCTGTTCCAACAGGATGACCGCATCTCCGCCGATCAGGCGCTTCGGTTGACGTCCTTCCATTTCGATCCGATCCGCCTTCAAGAGGTTGCCGTTCGCCATCAATGTTCCATGGCGGAGGAGGATCTCGCGATCGCCATCCAGGACCAGGTCGCTGAGCATCGACCAACTGCCACTGCCGTCGAACACCAGACGCGAGGCGATGGGGATCCCGCGCAGATCCAGATCCACCCCGGCATTACGAACCACCAGACGAACATCACCGCGATGGTCCCACCGCACATCACCGGACATGCTCCAGTGGCCTGCGATGTTCACCTCCTGGCCCATACTTCCGATCAGTTGCAGCGAAGCGTGTTGTGCCACCACATGAAGACCGCGGCACCAGGCCACATCCGGCATGGTGATGGTGGCTGCCGCCTGGATATCGATCACGACATGCTCGTTGATGCGAGGTACACCCGCGCCCCCGGCTCCGCCAGGCACCAGGCTCCATCGTGCGGCATCATCCCAGGTACCACTTCCCCCGATCCAGTACTTGGTGCGTCCATTGGGATCCTGGGCAAGTGCGGCAGTTCCCAGCCCCAGCAGAAGCAGAAGGGCGGCGGTTCCGATCGGGGTTGTGTTTCGCATTGCTTTCCGCTTCTAGTCGAAGGCCGGGCACTTGATCATACGGCGGGCCATGCTTTCCTTGCCACAGGGTGTGATGGCGAGGATGATCTCATGGGTGTTCGAACTTGCCGAGCGTAGTTTGGAGGTCGTCACATCATAGCTGTAGCCGACCTGGAAGAATTGCAGGAAGCCCACCCGCAACATCAGGGTCAGCGCGTCCCCGTTCCGGTACCCTACGCCCAATGCCAGCACCTTGTTCCATTCCAGCATGGCATTGAGGTCCATGGCCATGGGTGCAGCGCCGGAGAATTTCACCAACGTACTTGGCAGCAGACTGGTCTTGCCACCCAGGGGAAAACGGTACCCCGCGCTGAGCATGGTATGGCGGGAAAGCCGGGAACTAAGACCCACATCGTTGATCCGGTTGCCCAATGCCTGATGCATGGCAATGCCACCGAAGAAACGCTTACCGTAGATCCAGATGCCCGGGGTCAGTTCCGGGTAGACCATGACACTGGCACTGCTTCCCAACACCGGGTCGTTGAATTCCGTCAACGTGATATCCCCGACATTGAGCTTCATCTGTTGCACACCGGCGAAGAAGCCCATGGACAAGAAGTAGTCCTGGGACATTTGCATGCTGTAGGCATAGGCCAGCACGAAGCGCGTGTAACCCCAGTTGCCGGCATTGTCCGCTTCGATGAAAGCGCCGATGCCGTGCTTGTTCTTCATGTAGGGTTTGTTCTTGGGCCGGATCGCACCGTGCAGGCTAGCCCAGCCCGTTGTCGGTGCACCATCGAATCCGACCCATTGTTGCCGGTACCCCAGTCTTACATCGATACAGTCCTTGCTGCCCGCCACCGCAGGGTTCACACTGAAGTGGTTGAAGACGTACTGGGTGTATTGCGACAATTGCTGTGCACCGGCCTGCGTGCAGATCAACGCTGCACCGAGGATCAGCATCGCCCCCCTCATCGCACAATGGAGATGTAGCCCGTGTAAGGCGGCGATCGCCCTTCAAGCTGGTTCAGGCGGATGTGGTAATAGTAGGTGCCCACAGGCAACAGACCACCGTTGTTGGTGCCGTCCCACGGTTCGCGATAGCCATTGCTGCGGAACACGCGCTGCCCCCATCGGTCGTAGATGATCACCTCGGCGCCGGGGTAGTCCCTTATCCCGGTGATCTCCCACGTGTCGTTGATACCATCGCCATTGGGTGTGAATGTGTTCGGGGGATCGATCCTTCGGATCACGTCCACAACGACCTCGTCGGTGAAAGTGCAACCGGCGATCTCGGTGGTCACCGTATAGATGGTACTCGCTTGCGGGCTTGCGATGGGGTCAGAAATGTTGTTCCCGCTGAGGCCCGATGTGGGCGACCAATCGTAGGGCGGTCCCCCCACGGCGGTCAGCTGGGTGTTCTCTCCTTCGCCGATCTCCACATCGGGGCCGGCGAAAAAGTCAACACCAAGGATGTTCGCACCGTCTCCCTCGATCCACAGTTCGAAGCCGCACTGTGCGACAAGTGTGGAACCAGGGCCCTGCACACCCGACACCACGATCCAATACTGGGTTTCGGGCAGCAGCGCATCGGTGATCGTCACCAGATCGGCATCCCCAGCTTCACAATCCGAGACCGCAGTGAAGGAGAGCGGCAGACAGCTGCCATCACCGCTCAGTACGACCACGCTCAACGTACTGTCCATGCCCGCTACATCAGGGCACGTGATGGCGGAAAGGAGGACCGACACAGGGCCCCCAAGACTGTTGGTGGTGAAGGTGTACCAAAGGGTGTTGCCGGTATCATCGCAGAGCAGGAACCCGGGTCCACCACCGGTGTTGTTACCCGGCAAAGGCTGTTGGGCACAGGCGAGCGCTGCTGTCGCACAGGTCGTGTTCGGCGGCTGCGCCCGACCCGCAAAGGCGAGCAACAGGGCGAAGAACAGGGCGAGGACGATGCGCATGGACCACATGGAAAGGCGCCTGCACGTATGCACGTACGGCCACGCCGAAGGTAGCCGGGTGCTTCGCGGCGCATGCACAAGTGACATGCGCATTTTCACACAGTAGGGTGTTGAGGGCTCGGAATTCATACCCTTCCAACGCCCGCATCGTGCAGAACGCATGACACACCATCGCCACATCCGGTTTGTTCAGATCCACTGTCGTACGATCCACGATCCCTGCGGATCGGATCATTGCCCGTAGCGCGTGCTGCTCCAACGCATCGGAACGACTTGCAGCCCATTGTGACCCCACCAGGAATCGAACCTGGATCTAGAGTTTAGGAAACTCCTATTCTATCCGTTGAACTATGGGGCCGGGTGCCGCTGCGTGGAATGCGCTCCGTTCGGCGGCCGCAAAGGTAGACGACCACTGCGGATGGTCATTCCATGAAGACCGGACCACCTCCGAAAAGCACGCGTCGAAGTGCTACATTTCGGCATGCGATCCATTTCATTCGGCATTCTACTGTGGCAACTCCTTTCGATACAACCCACCCGGGGGCAGGCGCCCTACTTGATCCCCGTGGTGGTGCACGTGATCCACGACGACGGTGTTGAACACATTTCCGATGCCCAGATCCGCAACGGCATCGATATCCTCACCCGCAACTGGCGCAAACAGAACCCCGACACAGTGGATATCGTGGCACAGTTCCAGCCGGTCGCGGCGGATATGGAAGTGGAATTCGAACTGGCCAGACTGGATCCTGAAGGGAATTGCACCAACGGTATCGTTCGTCTGCGTTCGGAATTGACCACCAGCGGCACCCACAATGTGAAGGAACTGGTGCACTGGCCACGCGATCGCTACCTCAACATCCACATCGTGCGCAACGCGGCCGGTCTGGCTGGTCATGCACTGATGCCCTTCCAAGCCGACTCCATTCCACAAAAGGATGGCATCGTGATACAGGGTAACTACTTCGGAAATATCGGCACCAGCAACGACCTGCGCTCCGTCGTCCTTTCCCACGAAGTGGGCCATTACCTGGATCTCTATCACGTCTGGGGTGGCAACAATGTGCCTGAGTTCTATTACCTGCCCGTGGGCCAGCAGGACAATTGCGACATCGGGGATGAAGTGGACGATACGCCCGGCACCATCGGATGGAGCACCTGCAACCTGGCCGCCACCAGTTGCGATGGTCAGGTGGACAACGTGCAGAACTTCATGGACTATGCCTACTGTGCACGCATGTTCACCGAAGGGCAGAAGACCCGTGTGCATGCGGCCTTGAACAGTCCGGTGGCGCAGCGGAACAACCTCTGGACGGATCCGAACCATGCATTGACGGGCATCGATGCGCCAGGCACATTGTGTAGGGCGGACTTCCGGGGCCGCCGCAATTGGTGTGTGGATGAGGAAGTGACGATCGAGGATGCATCCTACAACAATGTCACAAGCTGGTCCTGGGATGTGGGGGACGGACCGATCATCACCGATCAATCGCCCGTCTTCAGTTACACCACATCCGGGGTGCGCGATGTATCGCTGACGGTGGGCAATGCCTCAGGTTCCATCAATGGCACCAAGGTCCGCTACCTCCGCGTACTGGAGACCGCAGGACAGGGCGGCCCCTACCTGGAAGGCTTCGAGGTTTCGGCCAGCATCGCGGAAAGCAGTGTCTTCCCCGAATGCGAGGGAGAGCCCTGTGCGGAGATCGTGCAGGGCATTGCCTCGGGTGGCGATCGGTCGGTGCGGATCCCGAACAGCGAGCTTTCTGCAGGGTCCACCATTGCGCTCACCTCACCCCGCCTCGATCTCACCTCGGTTCCAAGCCCGGTCCTTCGCTTCAAATACGCCTTCGCAAAAAAAGACAGCGCGAACACCGACCGGCTCCTCGTGAAATTGAGCCGCGATTGCGGAAAGACCTGGTTGTTGCGGCGTACGATCACCGCAGCTGAGATCGCCACCGTCACTGGCACTGTCGCGGGATCCTTCGTCCCTGGCCCCGGGGATTGGGTCCACGTGCCCAGCATCTCGGTACCGGGCAGCTATGCCACCGACAACGTGATCTGGCGGATCGAACTCGTGACAGGTGGTGGCAACGACCTGTACATCGACGACATCAACCTCGACAATGCAGCAGCGATCGGGATCGGCGAACTGCAGCAGGACACATGGCAGCTGGCACCAAACCCCGCAAGCACCTACTTCCAAGTGGCTAGCCCTTTCGCCATCCAGACCGTGGAGCTCTTCAATTTGGCAGGTCAACGGATCCGGACCCACAACGCCATTTCACCTTCGGAACAGATCCCGGTAGGCGGGCTTGCTGCAGGCACTTACCTCGTTCGTCTCAGCATTCCGGGCGCTTCCGTCATGCGCCGCCTCGTGGTGATGCGTTGAGGTGAACGTCTTCCCTACGCGCAGCGCTATTTTGCGCCCATGATCGATCACATCAAGGTTCGAACCCTCTGTCCGGGCGTCGCCCTTTCCTGCCTTCTTGCATTGCTGGCCGATACCCGTCTCAGTGCACAATCCCCCGATAGCGTGTGGACCCGCAGCTACGGCAGCACCGCCAACGAGGTGGCCGGTACCATGAGCGTGAACAACCTCGGCAACAACATGGCCGGTGCCGCATTCGATGCGGTGGATGGGGGCCTCTATGTGTGCACCTACACCCCCGGCAACGATGGTTGGGTAGGCAGCAACAACGGCAGCGACGACATCTGGGTGCTGAAGCTCGACGCCACCACGGGCGACACCCTCTGGACCCGCGTGATCGGCAGCAGCGGCACCGACCGCGTGTACCGCATGCGTGCCGTGAGCGCCGGCGGCGTGGTCCTCGCAGGCCGCACCACCAACGGCAGTGGGTTCTGCACAGGCTATCAGGGCCAGACCGATGGGCTGCTGATCCGCCTCGATGCCGCTGGCAACAGCCTATGGACCCGTTGCCTGGGCGGCAGTGGCCAGGACTACCTGTACGATGTGGCCGAGAACGCGGTCGGCAACTTCGTGGCTTGCGGCGAAAGCACCAGCATCAACGGCGACCTGGCCGGGGCGGGCAATGGCCTCGCATGGGTCCAGTTCGTCAACGGCCCTACGGGTACCCCGGTACTGAGCTACGCACCCCTTGGGCCCAACGGCAACAACCCCAACGGGCTGGAGAACTTCACCATCATCACACGCATGGCCAACGAAAGCGCCTACCTGTTGGGTGGCTTCACCAGCCCGGACTTCAACGACTTCAACCAGGACGACATCTGGGTGGCCAGGATGGACTTTCAAGGCAACATCGCGTGGTCGCGCACCTACGGCAGCACCAATGCCCGCGACGGCTCAGCGGCCATCGTGGAGGTGGGCGGCGGTGAGTTCATCATCGCTGGCCTGCTGGGAGGTAGTGGCGGGTTCCCGGGCTACCTGGGCGGTCCCGGTGATGGCCTGCTGATCCGCTGCGATGCGCAGGGCGAACCCGTATGGACACGCAATTACGGTGGCAGCGACTGGGAGTATTTCAACGATGCGCTGCTCGATGCGGATGGCAACTTGTTGGTAGCGGGATTCTCGCGCAGCACCAACGGCGACCTGACCAATACCACCGCCTATGGCAACGCGGACTACTGGTTGCTGAAGGTGGACCCCGCCACTGGCGACACGCTCTGGACAAAACGCATGGGTGGCCCCGGCTTCGATGCCGCACTGGCCATGGCCACCAACGGCACCACCAACGAGATCGCCCTGGCCGGCCGCAGCGATGACAACGGTGGCTGGGTGAGCGGCAACAACGGTGGGCGCGACCTTTGGGTGCTGCGGCTCTCAGGTGATCTCAGCACAGCGATCGCCGGCATGGAGGCCGACGTAATAGTGGGCCTGTTCCCAAACCCTGCCCACGATCTGTTGCAGGTGATCGGTCAAGAGCCCGTGCGTGCATGGCGCATCCTCGACCTGAGCGGCCGCGTGTTGATGGAGCGCAGCACGGTGCAGAAAGACATGCTCATGATACCCTTGCACCGACTGTCCGGGGGCACCTACGTGCTTGAGTTGTGGCACCCTGGCAGTAAGAAGAGCCATCACCGCTTTGTGGTGCAGCGATGAGCGTTGCCCACCCCATGCCGATCTTCGCACCATGACCAAGGCCCGCATGAAGTCCGCCGTACCCGCGCCGAAGTGGGCCACAGCGAAAGAGTTCCAGGACATCACCTACCGCAAGAGCGGTGGCGTGGCGCGCATCGCATTCAACCGTCCCGAGGTGCGCAACGCCTTCCGCCCGCACACGGTGAGCGAACTGCTCGAAGCCTTCCACGATGCGCACCAGGACACCTCCATCGGTGTGGTGCTCTTCAGCGGTGAAGGACCCAGTGCCAAGGACGGTGGCTGGGCTTTCTGCAGCGGTGGCGACCAGCGTGCGCGCGGCGAACAGGGCTACGTGGACGAGGGCGGCGTGCCGCGCCTCAACATCCTGGAGGTGCAACGACTGATCCGATTCATGCCCAAGGTGGTGATCGCCGTGGTGCCGGGCTGGTGTGTGGGTGGCGGGCACAGCCTGCACGTGGTGTGCGACCTCACGCTGGCGAGCATGGAACACGCCGTCTTCAAGCAGACCGATGCCGATGTGACCAGCTTCGATGGGGGTTACGGAAGTGCCTACCTCGCCAAGATGGTGGGGCAGAAGCGCGCCCGCGAGATCTTCTTCCTGGGTCGAAGCATCAATGCGCAGCAGGCCTATGACATGGGCATGGTGAACGCCGTGGTGCCGCACGAGGAACTCGAGGAGACCGCCTGGCACTGGGCGCAGGAGATCCTCGCCAAATCGCCCACCTCCATCAAGATGCTGAAGTTCGCATTCAACCTCACCGACGATGGTCTGGTGGGCCAACAGGTCTTTGCCGGCGAAGCCACGCGTCTGGCGTACATGACCGAGGAGGCGAAGGAAGGACGCAATGCCTTCCTGGAAAAACGCAAGCCGGATTTCTCCAGCATCAAGTGGATCCCGTAGGAGGGCAATTCAACGCAGAGTCGCGGAGGCGCAGAGGTCCGATGCGCATCGGACGCGGAGGGGATCGACCTTGCCTTCGTGTCCTTCGCGGTATCCTGTCGCTCCGCGTTCCCTCAACACACCGCTCCAACCGGCGGCACCTCCTCCTCGGGCAGAACCGATGCCGGACGCGCGACCAATGATACGATCACGGCGGCGTGATCCGTCTGCGACCTGGATGCTGCCGTGTATCCCAGAACCCCACGATCTGTAGCTCCTTCCGCTTCACTCGGAAGCACATGATGTTGTGCTTGGTGATCAGCACTTCACGTGTTCCTTTCCGCCCCTTGCGTGACATGCCCGGGAAACGCACCAACATGCGCACCAGGTCATCCGTGCGTTGAATGAAGCGCATCGCCTCGCGCTCGGTCCATTCCGAACGCAAGTAAGCGATCACTTCGAGGAAGCGCGCTTCGGCTTCCGGCGACCAGCGGACCCTTTCGACCATGACCGTGCGTGTGCCATCACCTCTTCATGCGACCGCCCTTCGCCCCGGTCCAACTGTTCCAAACTGCGCTCAAAGGATGCGCGCACCTCGGCCGGCAGATCACCCCAAGGGGCTGCGGGCTCGGCAGCAAGGAAGGCATGCAGGTTCTGCAAGGCCGCTTCGTCCTCCAAGGCGAGCACCTTCTTGACGATATCCAGTTTGGTCTTATCTGTCGCCATGCCTGCGCAAGATAAGACCTCCACCTACCGCACCTCGCCACCCGGTGGCACCACCTCCTTCGGCTGCACGAACACCAGCTTGCCGTCCTTGTCCTCGGTCATCAGGACCATGCCCAGGCTCTCCACCCCACGCATTTTCCGCGGCTCCAGGTTGGCCACCAGCACCACCTGCTGGCCGGGCAGCTCCTCGGGCGCATAGTGCATGGCAATGCCGCTGACAACCGTGCGCGCTTGCGCTTCACCGATATCGATGGAGAGCTTCAACAGCTTGTCAGCCTTGGGTACTTTTTCAGCCGCGACGATGGTGCCTGCACGCAGGTCGAGTTTCGAGAAGTCATCGAATGAAATGTTGGGCTTGGCCGGTACGGCGGAATTGTCAGTTGTCTGTTGTCTGTTGTCCGTCCGTATCGGGCTTCCGATCATCAGATCCTCCCCGTGCAATCGATCGATCTCCGGCTGGATCTCCGCATCCGTGATGGGCTTGAAGAGGTGCTCGGCCTTGCCCAGTTCCTGGCCTGGGCCGATCAGGTCCGTGCGGAAGGCATCGTCCCACGGCAGCGTACCGATGCCCAGCATTCGCCGGAGCTTGGCCGTGGTATGCGGTAGAAAGGGTTCAAGCACGATGCTCAACACGGCCGCGATATTGAGGCTGTTCGCCAATATGGTGCGGGTGCGATCCGGGTCGGTCTTCTCCAGCTTCCAGGGCTCGTTGTCGCTGAGGTATTTGTTGCCCGCACGCGTCACGTTCATCGCCGCCAGCAGCGCATCGCGGAAGCGGAAAGCATCCACCTGTTGGGCGACCTCCTCCACATGGGCATGGATCGCGCTCCACACGGCGGCATCCATGTCGATGTTGCCCGCGCTGGCCGGTGCCTTTCCACCGTAGTACTTGTGGCACAGCACGAACACGCGCTGCACGAAGTTGCCCAGAATGGCCACCAGCTCGTTGTTGTTCTTGTCCTGAAAGTCCTTCCACGTGAACTCACTGTCCTTCTGCTCGGGCAGGATGGTGGCCAGGGCATAACGCAGTTCATCCTGCCGGTTCGGCCAGCGTTCCAGGTATTCATGCAACCACACGGCCCAGTTGCGACTGGTGCTGATCTTCCTCCCTTCCAGGTTCAGGAACTCGTTGGCCGGCACGTTCTGCGGCAGCACGTAGCCGCCATGCAACTTCAACAGGATGGGGAAGATGATGGCGTGAAAAACGATGTTGTCCTTGCCGATGAAATGCACCAGGCGGGTGTCATCGCCCTTCCACCACTTCTCCCAGTCGCCGCCCGTGTCCTTCGCCCACTGCTTGGTGGCACTGATGTAACCGATCGGCGCATCCAACCACACGTACAGCACCTTGCCCTCCGCGTCAGGCAGTGGCACGGGCACGCCCCAGTCCAGGTCGCGGGTCATGGCCCGGGGGCGCAGACCATCCTTCAGCCAGCTGTTGCATTGGCCGAGCACCGATACCTTCCACTCCTTGGGATCGTGCTGTGCTTCGCCCTCCAGTATACCGGTGTTGATCCACTGTTCCATCCACTCCTGACTGCGTTCCATGGGCAGGTACCAGTGTGTGGTGGGCTTCAACACGGGTTTGGCGCCGCTCAGCGTGCTGCGCGGATCGATCAGGTCCTTCGGGCTCAGCGCGCTGCCGCACTTCTCGCA
Organism: Flavobacteriales bacterium; assembly: GCA_041745875.1. Classification (GTDB taxonomy): domain Bacteria; phylum Bacteroidota; class Bacteroidia; order Flavobacteriales_F; family PHOS-HE28; genus PHOS-HE28. The sequence continues at coordinate 48,656 of JBGTIB010000154.1, forward strand.
CTGGTCGCCGTACGCATCGGCGTTCCCGCACTTCGGACAGGTGCCCATGATGTAGCGATCGGCCAGGAACTGTTTCGCCTCCTCATCGAAGAACTGTTGCTCTTCCTTCCGGGTGAACGCGTCCTTCCTCTCCAATTCCAGGAAAAAGCCCTGCGAGGTCTCCTTGTGCAGCTCGCTGCTGGTGCGGTGGTAGATGTCGAAGTGGATGCCGAAGTCCGTGAACGCCTGGCCCATCAGCGCATGGTACTTGTCCACGATGGCGCGGGGCGTGGTCCCTTCCTTCAAAGCCCGAAGGGTGATGGCGGCACCATGCTCATCGCTGCCGCACACGAAGAGCACATCCTTCCCGCGCTGCCGCAAGCTGCGTACGTAGATGTCCGCCGGGAGATAGGCCCCGGCGATGTGACCGATGTGCAGCGGACCGTTCGCGTAGGGCAGAGCAGCGGTAACGGTATGACGGGCGGGTTTCTTCATGCAGGACGGGAATACGGTGGGCGAAGGTATCCGGTATCTTGGCCGTCGGAAAGCTGTTGCACGGCATCATGCCCGATCGGCCCGGGATCTGCCTGGCGCACGCCCACAATGGCCCGGCGACGTCCTGTAACATTCAGCACAGCAAAGGCGTCCCATGTGCCGAAACATCAACCGTACGAACCACAAGCAACCTGCATCATGAACTTCCGAACCACATTCCGTCTGCTTTGCTGCACTGTTGTTGGCAGCCTCATCACCGGTACCACCCTGCACGCACAAGCGCTGAAGGAAGGCACCCACACCATCTCGGCCGGCTACGGTGGTGTCACGCTCATGAGCGCGATCAACCGCTCGTTCGAGAGCTATACCGACGTCAATTACAGCAGCCTGGGACCGGTCTATTTCAAATACGAGTATGGCATCTCGGATAACATCGGGCTCGGGCTCAGTTTCGCCTATGCCGATAACGAGTGGGCGTACATCTACCAGTCCACCGATATGAACGGGAACCCGGCCACCTACACCGAAACGACAACACGCAACACCTACAGCGTGCTGGCCCGCTTCAATTTCCACATGGGCGATTCGGAGAAGTTCGATCCCTACATCGGTTTCGGCGTGGGCTACCGCGATGCCAATTGGGACATCTCATCCAATTCGCCTTCTGGCAATAGCGGCGTTTCGTTCAAGAGCTTCATGCCCTTTGGTTTCGAACTCACAGCAGGTGCCCGCTATTTCTTCATCCCCAACCTGGGTGTCTATGCTGAAGTGGGTGCTGCCAAATCGATCTTCCAAGGCGGCATCACTGCGCGCTTCTGATCAGCGGATGCCATGAGAGATGGGTCGGCGCCAGCGCTACCTTTGTGTGGATGCCTGTCATTTCAATGTTCTACGGTCTGATCGTGGCCATGTATTACTTGGACACCAAGCAGCACCACTACCCACACATCCATGTGAAGTACCAGAGCGACGAGGCCGTCTTTCGGATCCCTGACGGCGCCTTGCTCGGTGGCACATTGCCGCCCGGAAAAGCCAAACTTGTGGTGGCATGGATCGAACTGCATCAGGACGAATTGATGGCCAATTGGCAGTTAGCGGTCACCGGCCAACGAGTTTTTTCCATCGAACCCTTGAAATAAGTGCTCATGAACCCACGTGTTGACGCGGTAAAGCCCTTGACCGACCATCGACTCGAGATCCGATTCACCGACGGGCAGGTAAGGCACTTCGACATGCGTCCCTACCTAGACACCGGCATCTTCGCAGAGCTTCGCGATCAGGTGATGTTCAATACTGCGAAAGCAACCTTGGGCACGGTCGCTTGGGCCAATGGCGCGGATCTTTGTCCGGACACCTTGTACTTGGGGTCCATCGGGGCGAAGCAGGCTGCTGGATGACCCCTCCTGCCCTCCACCCCGGCGACACCATCGCCATCGTCCCCACCGCACGGGCCATCACCACCGAGGAACTGCGTGATGGCATCGCCTTGGCGGAAAGTTGGGGCCTCCGGGTACAGCTCGGCACAGGCATCGGCCGCAAGCATTTCCAGCAGGCCGGCACCGATGCAGAACGTGCCACCGACCTTCAGACTGCGATAGACGACCCGGCCGTGAATGCCATCTGGTGTGCGCGCGGCGGCTACGGCACCATCCGCATCATGGACCGGGTGGACCTCTCGCCCTTGCTACAGAACCCCAAGTGGATCATCGGCTTCAGCGACATCACCGTGCTGCACAATGCATTGCATCACTTGGGTATCGCCTCCCTGCATGCGCAGATGCCTTTTGCGATCGGCGGGAAGACGGAGGCGTGCAGGGAGAGTTTGAGGAAGGTGTTGTTCGGGGAGGAGTATCGAGTGGTGAGTGGCGAG
>JBGTIB010000155.1:0-9969 GCA_041745875.1 Flavobacteriales bacterium
CCCACGATGTCGCTGAAGGAACCTGGTGGGCAGGCCGTGCATTGCGTCTGGCCGGTGCTTGCGTTGGCGAAACCAGCAGCGCAAGGCACGGATACCAGTCCATCAGGACAGAAGAAACCCGCAGGACAAATGGTGCAGGCCATGATCACATCATTGCCATCGATGTCCATGATCGTGGCGAAGTAGCCTAGTTCACAAGCGCAGGTGTTCTCATCGAAGTTGGCGATCCCGTCCACGGCAAGAGGACAGGGATCGCATTCTGCTTCAACAAGGATGGTCAGGTCCAGCACGAACAGGGTACAAACCCCACTCGCCAGATAAAAGCCGGAGTTGGTGTAGTTCTGCCCGGTCACTGCCCAAGTGTAACTGCCGCAAACCGTGACGGCAGTCGTATCAGTGATCACCGGATCCACCGTGATCTCGAAGTCACAGCTGCTGGCACAACCCCCGTTGTCGTAAGTGTAGGTGATCGTATGGGTTCCCACACCAGCGTTCAGAACGAGGAAGTCCCATTGCCCCAGCGAGGCATCGTACTCAAATACACCTGGTCCCGAGAAGGAACTGGCAGCGCTGTTGGATGGCGGTGATAGTCCGGGAAGTTCTTCCAGGATCAAGGCCGATACGGTCGAACATACATTGAAGTCAGCGGGGCAGCTTACCACCGGAGCAGGCAGGATGGTGAGCGCAAGTTGTTCAGTGACACAGTTGGTCGTGGGTCCTTGGTAGTTGCCGCTTGCCGTATAGGTCTGCCCGGTCACTGCCCAGGTGTAACTGTCGCAGGCTGTGATGGTGGTTGTATTGTTGGTCAGCGGATCCACAGTGATATCGAAGGTGCAACTACTGGAACAGCCTCCATCAGCGAAGGTGTAGGTGATCGTATGCGTTCCGACACCGGCGATACCGGGGAAGAAGTCCCACAACCCCAGCGATGCATCCCACACAGATACGCCTGGTCCCGAGAAGGAACTGGCAGCGCTGTTGGATGACGGTGATAGTCCTGGAAGTTCTTCCAAGAGCAAGGCGTTCACGCTCGAACAAACATTGAGGTCTGCAGGACAGCTTACCACAGAAGGAGGTAGAATGGTCAGATCCAATACCACCTCGTCACATCCCAGATCCACCGGGTACAGTCCGGAATCGAAGTATGTGATGCCGGTCTGCGCCCAGGTATAGTTGGAGCACGCCGCGATCGTTACGGTATCGTTGGTCGCTGGATCCACAGTGATCTGGAAGGAGCAGCTGCTCATGCATCCACCGCTGGTATAGTAGTAGGTGATGGTGTGCGTGCCCACGCCCGCAAGATCCGGCCGGAAGTCCCACTGGCCAGCTCCTGGGTCGGATGCGAGGACACCCGGTCCGACAAAGAGGCTCGAAGCATCGACCGAGGGCGGGTCAAGACCATCGATGTTCTCCAGGAAAACGGAACTGAACGAATTGCAGATCACAAGGTCGGCCGGACAACTCACGACAGGTGGGCCTACCATGGTAAGATCGAGGATCTCGGTGACACATCCCGACACCGTTGTAAAAATACCTGTGGCCCCATAGGTCTGGCCGTTCACCGGCCAGGTATAGTCAGCACACGAAACAATGGTAGTGGTGTTGCTGGATTCCGGGACCACAGTGATGTTGAACGTGCAAGTATTGACGCAGGTGCTATTGAAGTAAGTGTAAGTGATGGTGTGGGTACCCACACCGGCAAGCATCGGATCGAAGTCGTACAGACCCTGTTCAGGAGTGTCGGGGACCACTCCGGGACCGGTGAAGAAGTTCGTTTCCGCGTACATGAAGGGCGACAATCCGGGTAGCGATTCCAGGAAGATCACATCATCGGTCAGACAGACCGTTTGCGCCGCCGGGCAGGTCACGGTAGGCGGTTCGAGAATGGTGAGATCAAGGGTTATGTAGGTGCACGGAAAAATGCCGGGCAACTGATAAGTTCCGGTCGTATTGAAGACTTGGCCGGTGAGTGGCCATGTGAACGAACCGCATGCCGTGGCGGTTTGTGATCCCGAGGACGTCGCCGGGTTCACAGTGATGATGAATGAGCAACTGCCGGGGCAAGCACCGCTGGTATAGGTATACGTGATCAAATGGTTGCCCACCCCTGCGACCGATGGGTCGAATTGATAAAGGCCCAACGCGGCATTGACGACCATGACACCAGGCCCGGAAAATGAACTTGCGGAATTCGTGGCAGGCGGGGAAACCCCGGGCAAAGTATTCAGGGCTAGTACCCCGGAAGGGATGCAGTGGACCAAATTGGAGGGGCAGGTGACCACCGCACCCGACGCCGCAGGGATATTGACGCCATTGTCCGAACCGATGTAGGCAGGCTCGGTGCTCATCACGCGGACGCGGTACCCCGAACCGGCCGCCAGTCCGGGTGGTATGGTGCAACTGATGGTACCGCTGGTGGTACTGTTCACACCACCGATGGGGTTGAAAGTGGCGAAACTGCCATTGGCATCACTGAGCAAGGCGATGAATTGATTCCCGCCGGTGAAGGTCCCGGTGGCGGTGTACGATACGGTCAACGTGCTCACCTGAAAAGGGCAGATAGACCCCGTGACCGTGCAGCTGATCGATCCATCGAATGGCGTGTAGCGCCAAATGGAATCATCGAGAAATGCGCTCCGCCCACCGGTTCCAACATAGGCGAAGTTCCCAATGGTGAAAGCTGTGGCATCCAGGATCGGATAGATATTGGGAAAGGGCATCTCGCTCCAACTGTTCGTCGCAGCGGTGTACTCCCAAAAGTCCTCCGCGAGGTTCAGTGTTGTGCCAAAGGATCCGCTGGTCCCGTTGCTGCCCAATCCGATATAGCCCTTGTTGCCGAGGCCGAATCCTACCCCGAGCCAACGCCCCGAAACTGGCATGTCCGCCTTTTGCGTCCAACTATTGACCACCGGGTCGAATTCCCATAGATCCTTCTTGTACCCTCCATCGAAGCCGGTGCCTACGTAGCCTTTGCTCCCGAGTCGAAAGGACACCGCACCGGACCTGCCTGTCGCGGTAAGTGCCGCCCTTTGTGTCCACGTATTGAGCGCGGGATCGTACTCCCAGAAGTCGTTCCGATGGTTGCCGTCATTCCCTGTGCCGATATAGCCCTTTGACCCGATACTGAAGCCCACCGCGCGGTGCCTGGCCGTACCTCCGAGATCGGCCTTCTGGGTCCAGGCGTTCGTTGCTGGATCATACTCCCAAAGATCGCGCGCAAAAACTCCGATACCCACCTCACCGGTCCCTATGTATCCTTTGGATCCGATACTGAAACCAACGGCCGCCGACCGTCCAACACCACCGACGTTCGCTTTCTGGCTCCAGGTATTCGTCGCAGGGTCATACTCCCAGAAGTCGTTCATATATGCGGTCGAAGAGACACCTGTGCCCAAGTAGCCTTTCGTACCGATGCTGAAACTCACCGCGTCGACCCTGTCACCACCTCCATAGCTGGCCATTTGCGCCCAGGTGTTGGGTTGTGCATAAAGGCCGGCATGGAGCCAAATGGCCAGCAACAGGGTCAACGAATCACGCATCCGAAATGCACGGCGTGAAAGAAGCGTTTCATTTTTCATGGGTCAGTGGTGTTGGATGGTGTTCAGTTCTTCTGCGCTAAGGGTGGGTGGCATTTCACCGTTCTTGAGCTTTTCGATCACCACGGCTGCGACCCGCTCGGCTTCCTCGATGGTCTGAAAACCACTGAGGCCCTGTTTTCCGGGAACGCTGGTCTGCAGGATGATGGCTTGTCCTCCGCTGAGGATCTCATACCCGAAAGTGCCGTTGGGCGCATCGATGATGCGGTGGGTGATCTCTGCACTGTGGATAGTGACAGCCTCCCGGCTTCGGGGATCCGCATCCCCCGTTGTTGGAGTGACAGAGGGAATGATCCCAGTGTCTGTTGATGTGGAAGCGCGTGATCCTGTAGTTGACGTAACCTCTTCACCGGTACAACCGGAGATGAGCAAGGTGACCAGGAAAGCGCCGAACAAGGCATGAAGAAATGGTTCAAGTTGGTACCCTTGCCACTTCCTTGTTCTCCGTGCCCGAACTGAGGTGTGCAATGGAGGGGGAACGTCGTGTTGCATGTTCGTTCGGATCAATGTTCGATCGTTCGCAAAGCAGGCGATCCGTGCGACCCGCGACAATACCTACATCCACTACTCCCGCACCAGCAGTGGTGTTCCGCGTATCTGAACGGGGTAATATTGTGGCATGCGCCCGCTGCTGTTCCTTCTGCTCACTTTCTTTGCGGGCCTGTCCGGAAAAGGGCAGTCGCGTGCTTCGGATGGTGATGCACCGCGCTACATCTTCTCAGTGCAGCGCTATGGTGTGGAAGAGGGCCTGCCCGATCGGCGTGTGCTTTCATTGGCCGTGGATAAGCGCGGCTTCCTATGGGCGGCAACGCTGCAAGGTCTGGTGCGCTTCGATGGGCGCCAGTTCGTACTGCACACCCGCAACGAAGGCCTCAGCAGTGACGTGGTGCGCGCCGTGGCTTGTGATGGCGACGGCCTCCTGTGGGTGGGCAACCTGGATGGACGGATCGATATCCTTGACCCCACAACTGGCCAGGCGCGCTCTTTCACTGAACATTTCGCCGGACAGGAATTGCCCGAGCGCGACCTTGCGTCCGGTGCATTCGTCGCTGCTGGTGATGGGTCCATGGTGATCGGCACCATCGGTGCGCTGGTCTTCCATCACCCGAAGGGCAAGGGCTTTACGGAAGTGCCGGTCGATCTGCCATGTCGTCTGGAACCGCTTGGCTCCAGCGATGGAGACAAGATCTGGTGCTGGTGCCGTCGCGGGAACATCTTTGATCTGGTGCGCATCACCCGCACCCATTCTGAAGAGGAACACGCTTCATCAACCGTGGAGCTCTTTCCGCATGCCTACGGTGCACCGCGCTCTGGGCAGGATCATTCCGGTTGGAAGCCCCAGGATGTCGATGGTACGTACGTGACGCAGGACGACAACGGCTGCATGAGCACACAGTGGGTGAACACTACCGGTGATGTGCTACCACTGGGTACCGATCGAAGCCCGTGTCCCAATTACAGCGACGCGTGGGGCACACTATCGATGCCACTCACGGACGACGCCTGGATGCTGGGCACCAAGGTGAAACGAATGCGGGGCGGCGATGATCCGCTGCTGGCGCCCGTGCTCTTCGACCTTGCAGCGGCTTATCCTGAATCGGCCTTCCTGATCAATGACATCCTGCGCGATCCGGCCGGGCACATCTGGGTGGCCACGGATTTCGGTCTCTTCAAATTGCGGATGCGGCAGGACCACTTCCGGCGCTTCCTGCACGACCCCGCCCTGGTGCGCGATCATGGCAAGCGCGTGCGCGGCATGGCAATCATCGATGGGAAACTACATGTGAACACCGAACGCGAGGGTTACCACGTGATCGATCCCGGCGCCGGTGAATTGCTGCGATGGGAAGCATCGGATCAGTTCCGCGGCGCGCTCATTGCGGCGCGCGGTGGTGGGGTGTGGCGGGGTGTCGGCACCCACATGATCAGGGAAAGCGCGGATGGGCGTATGCTACGAAGCGTTCCATCGCCCGGGGATAATTGCGAACCGTGGAGTGCGCTGGAATTGGAGGACGGCTCTCTGCTGGTCGGTTGCAGCGGCGGAATGTATCGCATCGCCGAGGCTGGTCCTGCCCTGACCGTGGAGCAACGGAAGCATCCCGCTTTGGCCAGCGCCTGGGTGTGGCATCTGGGCCGCGACAGGCAGCGCCGCATACTGGCATGCACCAGCCAGGGGCTCTTTGCGGTGGACGACCAAGGTCAGGCCTTGGAGCGTTGGTGGTCCGGTGCGGATCGCGACACCGATGCAGGGCACTACCTGCCTACGGATGACATCCGCCATTTTCACGAGGATGGGAATGGGGTCTTCTGGCTAAGTACCGCCACACGCGGACTTCTTCGGTGGGACCCTACGGACGGCAGCGTGCGCACGATCAGCCACAACGAGGGCCTGCCCGTGACCAGTATCCACGCCGTGTACGAGGATGACAGCGGCCTTTTCTGGATGCCCACCAACAACGGCCTGGTGCGCTACGACCCCAACTCCGGACAGGTGCGGGTGTTCACCACCGCCGAAGGCATCGCATTCAACGAGTTCAATCGCATCGCACACGTCAAGGGACCCGATGGAGAATTGTACTTCGGGGGACTCAATGGTGTCACAGCGTTCCAGCCTTCAATGCTTCGCACACCCACCACGGCCCCTTCCGTTCCTCTGGTCATCATCAGCGTGCAATTGCAGGCCGTTGACAGTGCGCGCCCGAGGGACCTGAGCCGGGCGGTGATCGCAGGTGAGGCCATAACACTGCGCCCCAGCGATCGCTACTTCACCATCGACATGGCGCTTCTGAGCTACGACGATCCCACACAGGTCCGCTATGCCTGGCGATTGGAGGACATCGACCTGGATTGGAACATGCAACGGGATCCCCAACTACGCTTCGCTTCCCTGCCCTACGGCGAACATCTCTTGCGCGTCAAGGCACTGGATGCGGAAGGACGCTGGAGTCCGAATGAACTGACCATACCCATCCGCGTGATACGTCCACTATTCCTTCGTTGGTGGTTCATTACGGGTGCCGGACTGATGCTGGCTTTCACCATCTACTACGCGGTCCAGTACCGCATCCGGCAGTTGCGCAACGTGCTCTTGGTGCGCGATCGCATAGCGCTGGACCTGCATGATGAAGTAGGCAGCAAGCTGAGCAGCATCGTACTCTTCAGCGCTGCGGTGCGCAATAGCACCAGTGGTCTTTCGGACAAGTCGGCCACCATGCTGGCGCGCATCGCGGACAACTCGCGTGTGGCCATGGAAAGCATGAACGACATCGTGTGGAGCGTGAACAGCGCCAACGATACCATGGCGGACCTGCTGCACCGCATGCGCGCCTATGCACGTCCGATGTGCGAAGCGGCGGGGATCGAACTGCACTTCGATCTGCCGCAGGAACTGCTCGTACAGCAGCTGGGGATGGTGCAGCGCAAGAGCCTATACCTGATCTTCAAGGAGGCCATCAACAATGCCGTGCGCCATGCGGACTGCGCTCGTATCAACGTTTCCTTGCGCGCTGCCGCTTCGGCGGTGGAACTGGTGGTGAGCGATGATGGCACCGGCATGCGTGCCGAAGCGCTACGCAACGAACAGCTCGGCGGCAACGGACTGGGCAACATGCGCCGACGCGCCGAGGAAGTAGGTGGCACCCTGGATGTAAGCTCCAATGAGCAGCCCGGCACACGCATCACCTTCCATTGCCCAACGCGCATCACTTAGTGGATGTAGGTATATAGGGCATCGTCACCAGTGATGACCTTTGCCACTTCACCGGACCAAGAAATGCAGGCGACCTCTGGAATACGCGTAGCGGTCTTCGATGACAGCCGCGAACAACGCGATGGCCTGGATGCCATGCTCTCCTCCGTGGAGGACATGGAATGCGTGGGTGCTTTCGCATCCGCTGTACGCGTGGTACATGAAGTGGAGCGTTGTGCACCGCACGTGGTGCTGATGGACATCGACATGCCTGGCGTGGATGGAATTGCTGCCGTGGCCCAGTTGAGGTCGCGCTTCGCCGAGCTGCCCATCATCATGCTCACGGTGATCGAGGACGATGACCGCATCTTCGCGGCGATCATGGCGGGTGCCGATGGCTATTTCCTGAAACAGATCTCGCCTGCCGAACTCGTCGTGGGCATTCGCGAAGCGCTGGACGGTGGCGCGCCGATGAGCCCCAGCGTGGCCCGTCGCGTCCTGCACCTGATGAAGGTGGGCCTCCCGCGCACGAAGTCCAACGAGTTCGCGCTCACCGACCGCGAGCAGCAGATCCTCACCATGTTGGTGCAAGGCCACACTTACAAGCGGATCGCCAGCGAACTCGGCATTTCCTACGGCACGGTGAACAAACACGTGAGCCATGTGTACACGAAGTTGCGCGTACACATCGTGAACGAAGCGGTGGCGCTGGCCATTCGCAAGGGGCTGGCATAGGAGATCCGAATTCGGTGCGGGGGCTCTCCCCTATTCCAATGGAACGCAAAAAGCCCCGCACCTGGTGGCGCGGGGCTTTTGCTTTGGATCTTGCTCGTACCTACTGCGCGATCACCAATCGTTCCGTCCAACGCTTCTCCCCTGCCGTGATGTTCACCAAGTACATGCCGGTGGCCAGATCGCCATTGAGGTCGATCACCGTGTTCAGGTCGCGATCGGTCACCGGGATCTCACGGGCGATCACACGTTTGCCGGTGAGGTCCATGATGTCCACGCTTACGGTCGTCACCGTTTCGGCGATCTCGTCCACCGAAAGCCAGAATTGATCGCCGCTGTTGGGGTTGGGCCAGATGCTGAGGCCACCGTTGTGTTCAATGGCGATGTGCTGCATGCCGTCCATAGCAGGCGGATCCTGAATGGTGAGCAGGCATACATCACCCCACACGCTGTCGGTGTCAACTGGATCGATACACCACGCACCACCCTTGAATGCCCTTACATCCACCTCGTAGGTCTTGCCCGGCAGCAAGTGGTCGGCCAAGGCCAGGTTCCAGGGGAAGTTGAGGATGTAGTTGTTGGTGGTGCGGATGATCTCCACGTTCTCGGCAGGGATCCTGAAACGCCACTGGTACTGCGTGGCGCCGCCGATCGGCCTGGCATATACGCGTTGCCCACCGACGAACTGACGGAACTGACCACAGCTCAAATTCACGTTGCCCGGGATGTCCATCAGTTTAGTGGGAGGGCACAGGGCCATGGCCTGGTCGCGCACAAAGCGGCAGGCAGGACCCCAGGGCTCGTTCACACCCAAGACACGACCACGGACCCGAACGTTCATCAACTGGTTCTCCGGGATATGGCTGGCCGCTGCCCAGTTGTTGATCTTGAGGTGGCAGGTACGCGCAGGACCGATGTTCGCATAGCCATCGGTGATGTTGTGGCTGCGGAACTTGCGGAAGCTGTAACCACCGTTCGGATCGTAGAACCAGAACTCGTAACCGGTGTTGTTGCTCTGCACGTTGTTGGCACCACCGACCACGTACACGGCGCTCACCGCCAGGTTCTCCGCAGCCACGATGTACTCGGCGGTCCGCCACCAGTATTTATCACAGCTGGTGTAGATCAGCGCATCATCACCCAGGGGCACACAGAAGCTGTAGGCGTTGCCGGTAATGCTGCTCTGGCTGCCGAAATCGCCGTTGCCCTGGTTGTCGATGATGCGGCGGTTGTCCGACGTATTGCGCAGTTGGTAACCACCAATGAAACCGTTCACCATGCCATCGCCACCGCTGTCGAATACTGCGAGGGTGTAGCAACCGTCGGGCAGGCAGCAAGTCTCGGTGAGGTTCACTTGGAAACCATCGACGTAAGGGCCACCGCTGCATAGGACGGTACCGGTGCCCGCAACGGCGATCTCCCAAGTGGTCTGGCTGGCACTCAGATCGGCATTGATCTCCAGCGTTACTTCGTTGCAAGGTGTACCGCATGGGAACAAGCCGGTGGTGCCACCGACACAATCACCGCAGTTGTCGATGAAGGCCGAACCACCCGGCACACCGAAGCAATCATCCACGCAGGCTATTTCACCGGTGTTGCCACCGACGCAGTCACCGCAGTTATCCAGGAAGGCCGTTCCGCCAAAGTCACCATTGCAGTCTGCGATGCAGGCCACTTCACCGGTCGTACCTCCAACGCAATCACCGCAGTTGTCGATGAAGGCCGAACCACCCGGTACACCGAAGCAGTCATCCACGCAGGCTATTTCACCAGTGGTGCCACCGACGCAATCACCGCAGTTGTCGATGAAGGCCGAACCACCCGGTACACCGAAGCAATCATCCACGCAGGCTATTTCACCGGTGGTGCCACCGACGCAGGTTCCGCAGTTTTCGATGAAGGCCGAACCACCCGGTACACCGAAGCAATCATCCACGCAGGCTATTTCACCGG
>JBGTIB010000156.1:0-10162 GCA_041745875.1 Flavobacteriales bacterium
CGTGGAAAGCCCGGCCATGCGTATGCTGCTGAAGAAGCTGGGCGTGCAGGACTACCTCACGCTGGTGGCGGCCAGCAGCCAGCGGCCAAGGGCCAGCCGCGTGCAACGCACACAACTCCCCGCTCCGGTTCACGCACGGCGCCTCCACCACCGCTCCGGCGCGTTTCGCTTCGTGCAGGTAGAACTCCGTGTGGTAGAATCCACCGAAATTGTTCGCCACGGCCACCATGAACTCCAGCGGGTGGTAGGCCTTCAGGTAGAGGCTCTGGTAGCTCTCCACGGCGTAGCTGGCGCTGTGGCCCTTCGCGAAGCTGTACCCGGCGAAGCTCTCGATCTGCCGCCAGATCTCGGCGCTCTCGTGCTCCGGATATCCCTTCGCTTTGCAGTTGGCGAAGAAGCGTTCCTCCACGCGCTGGAATTCCGTGCGGCTGCGGTACTTGCCGCTCATGCCACGCCGTAGGATGTCGGCCTCGGCCAGCGTGAGCCCGGCGTACAGGTGCGCCACCTTGATCACGTCCTCCTGGTACACCATCACGCCGTAGGTGTCGGGCATGATCTTCAGCATGGCGGGGTGCGCCTGTTTGCGGCGTTCGGGGTCGCGGTGCCGCAGGATGTACTCGCGCATCATACCGCTCTGCGCCACACCCGGACGGATGATGCTGCTGGCCGCCACCAGCGTGAGGTAGTCCTGCACGCCCAGCTTCTTCAGCAGCATACGCATGGCCGGGCTTTCCACGTAGAAGCAGCCGATGGTGTCGCCGGTGCGGAGCAGTTCATTGATTCGGGGATCGTGCTTGAAGCGTTCTATTGCGTGAATATCGATCACGGGGGCAGCGCGGGCAAGTCGACCCAATGGGTCGACGGTACGGGTGCTCCGATCGGGCATGTGTGCCATTTCCTCTTCGGCGCACGGTCCCGTGCAAGGTTTCGGTTCGCTTGCGCAATGTGATGAGGTGCATTCCCCATTTTCTGATCTTCTGATCTTCTGAGCATCTGATCGGCTCTCCACCATCTCCACTGCATCCCGGATATGCCCCAACCCCCGCTGGCTCAGGATATCGAACTTGTATAGCCCCAGGTCCTCGGCCTCCAGCATGCTGAACTGCGTGGTGGCGAAACCTTTCGGCGGCATGTGCAGCGCGGTGTAGTGGGTAAGGGGTTTTTCGCTGATGAGCACGCCACCCACATGGATGCTCAGGTGATGCGGATGCTCGTGGAAGTGTTCGGCGTAGCGCAGGATGGTGCGTACGATACGGTCGTTCTGTGAAAGGGTCGCTGCGGGCTTTCCAGGACCGGCCTGTGCATGACGTCCCACCCACACCGAGCGACCGGCATCACCCTCGGCCAGTGCATCGATCTCGTCCGGCGGCAGCCCGAAGACCTTGCCCAGCTCGCGGATCACTGCGCGGTACTGATAAGTGCTGTAGGTGGCCAGCAGCGCCACTCTTCGCTCCGCCCCATACGTGTCGAAGAGGTACTGTGTCACCTGGTCGCGGTCCTTCCAACTGAAATCCAGGTCGAAGTCGGGCGGACTGCTGCGGCTGGGGTTGATGAAGCGCTCGAAGTAGAGGTCCAGCTCGATGGGGTCCACGTCGGTGATGCCCAGGCAATAGGCCACCAGGCTGTTCGCACCGCTGCCGCGCCCCACGTGGAAGAAGCCTTTCCGCTTCGCGAAGCGCACCAGGTCCCAGTTGATCAGGAAGTAGCTCACGAAATCTTTTTGCGCGATCACGGTGAGCTCGCGCTCCACGCGCTCCATGATCACCTGCGTGGGTGATCCGAATCGGCGCTTTACTCCTTCACGCGTTTCACTTCGCAGCAGCTCCAGGTCGGCGCTCGGGTCATCGCTCCACGTTCTGCGGTTCTTGCTTTTGCCGTGCGCAAAATGCACATCGCACTGCTCCATCAGGCGGCGCGTGTTCCACACCAGTTCGGGCACATCGGCGAAGGCGGCGCACAACTGTTCCTCGCTCAGGAAGCGGTTCTCCGGTGCTCCGACATGGGCTGGCGGTGTGGTGCTCAGCAGCGTGTTGGTATCCACCGCACGCTTCAGGCGGTGTACGTTGAAGTCGCGCTTGGCCAGGGCGGGGTCGCTGCGGAAGGTGGCCGGCGCCAGTGCCAGCAGGCGGTCCTTGTGCTTCATCAGCGGCGAGAAACGCAGGCGGTTCACATCGCTGGGCCGCACGCCGATGAACTCGTTGGGTCGCAGCTTGGTGGGGATGTTCGGCGCGTCGTAGAGGTAGATGATGAATGCATCAGGCAGTTCCGGTGCATGGTCGGGCAACGCTTCGCCATCCAGCAAGCGGTCCGTCAGCAACGAAGCCAACTGATGCACCCCCGTGTTGTTCCGCGCCATGCCGATATACAGTGTGCGCGTATCCACCTTGAACTCGATCCCCGCCAGCGGCCGCACCTTGTACTTATCGGCCAGCCGGAAGAAGTCGCTCCACCCCGCCGTGCAGTTGATGTCCGTGAGCGCCACTTGCTGCAAACCCAGCGCATGCGCCTCCTGCAGCACCTGCTCGGGCGAGAGCACGCCGTGGTTGAGGGAGAACCAGCTGTGGGTGTTGATCAACATTCGTCCGGCCTATCGGATCGACGGATATCATGGCGATCGGCGGACAGTAAGTTAGTCAGGAGGAAGTGAAGGAGGTGAAGGAGATGAGGGAGGTGATGAAGGTGAGGGAGGGCGCGTCCCCGTCTTCGCAGCACGGATCGAGGTTGCGTGAGGGGGCGCAACGGCAGCCTGCCGATGGGGCGGCCGGGTAGCCACGTGCAGCGAGGAGGCACCGACAATAGGAGGTGACCCCGGAGCGCCGTGGATGCAGGCCGGACCGAGGCAGCTACAGTGGAGCACCCGGCCTGTGCGTAAGCCGGTGGGAGGGAAGAGGACACGCCCTGAACCCCTTCACGACACGCGTGTGCAACAGACCGCGACCTTTGCTCCATGCGCACACTATTCTTCGCCGCCTTTCTCCTCACCACAACCCTCCACGCCCAGCAATGGAACTGGGCGGCCAGCGCTGGTGGTGGGGGCAATACGGACTTCTGCTCTGGCATCGCCACGGATAGCCAGGGCAATGTGTACTGGGTGGGCAGCGTGAGCGGCACGGCCGACTTCGGTTGCGGTACGCTCACGCCGGGCAGCACCATTGCAGGCTTCGTGGCGAAACGCAGTGCCACGGGTGTTTGCCAGTGGGTGCGCGGGATCACCGTGGGTTTCAACCAGGCTTGGGCATACGGCGTGGCGATCGATGCCGAAGACCGCATCTACGTGACCGGTAAATACAATGGCAACGCCACGTTCGGCGGTGGTGTGACCTTGGGCAGCCTCGGTAGCGACGACATCTTCCTGGCCCGCTACGATACGGCCGGCACTTGTCTTTGGGCGCGACGTGCGGGCAGTTCGGCATCGAGTGATGAGGCGCGTGGTATTGCGCTGGACGATGCAGGTCGCGTGTACATAGCAGGCTTCGCAGGTGGAACCACCATCACATTCGATGGCATATCGATGCCCAACCCCGGCAACTTCCGTCAGGTGGTGCTGGCCTCGTACGACAGTACCGGCACGGTGCTCTGGGCGCGCGCTTCAGTGGGAAGCGGTGGTGACAAGTCGGCGCGCGGCATCGCCGTAGCGGGAGGTCGACTGCTCGTGACCGGAAAGGCGAGCTACAATGCCGCCACATACGATGGACTTTCGCTGACCCAGGCACCCGGCAGTGGCAACCTCTATGTGTTGTGTACCGATCTGCAGGGCAATGCCCAATGGGCGAACAGCTATGGCACGTTCTCCAACATTGAGGGAACCGGCATCGCCGCCGATACGCTCGGCAACCTGTGGGCGGTGGGCAGCCTGTGGGGTACGGTGGACCTGCCCGACACCACGCTTGTATCGAACGGAAGCAACGAAGACATCCTGCTGATGGGATTCGGGCAGGACGGCACCTACCGCTGGGGAAAGAGCACCGGCAGTCCCCAGCGCGACCTGGCCTGGGGCGTGGATGCCGATGGCAAGGGCAACGCGTATGTGGCCATGCAGTTCAACAATACCATCGACCTCTTCGGCACGCCGGTGAGCGCCCTGGGCGGAGAGGATGCGCTGATCGCCAAGCTGCGCGCCAATGGCGATGTGGCGTGGTGGAGCAGGCCCAGCGGGTTCCAGCGCGATATCCCGTTGGCCATCCACCGACAAGCTGTGGAACCGCATGCGATCTATTTCGGCGGTTACTACTGGGGCACCATCACGTACGGCAATAGTACCGTCACGCACGTGAACAACGGCGATGCGATGCTCGTAGGTGGGCTGGATACCACCTTCGCGCTGAACGCCCATGCGGCGCCGATCTGTCCGGGTGGCTGCGATGGGGTGGCCCATGCCTTCACCAATGGCGATGCACCCTTCTCCTTCGCATGGAGCACTGGCGCCACCACGCCATCGATCGGCGGACTGTGCGCGGGCATCTATGTGGTGGAGGTGATGGACGATAACGGCCAGATGCTCACTGATACGATCATGATCGCGGAAGTCCTGGATCCCGGTTTCACGATACAAGTACTTGGCGATTCGCTGTGGACCTCTGGCGGCGAAGCATGGGCCTGGTACTTCGATGGCAGCGCGCTGGTGAGCGACAGCGCATCGGCGGTGGCAACCAACAATGGCGCATACCATGCGCTGGTGACCGATGCATTCGGCTGCGTGTGGAGCACCGATACGGTGCAGGTATTGACAACGACAGTGATCGACGCTTTGGTGAGTGGCAGCCTCCGTGCGTGGCCTAACCCGATGGGAGAAGTACTCTACGTGGATGGTGTGCATCCGGGCACCATCCTTGAACTGCGCGATGCGCTTGGCCGATTGGTCTGGCAGCACATGGCCACCACCAGGCGTATGATCTTCGCCACCGATGGTCTTCCGCCTGGGAGCTACACCTTGCGCTCCGGAGGTGGCGAAGTGTTCAAGCTATTGCGGTAGCTATGCTCCTGTTCCGATCGTTCGAGCAACCGTTCCATCGTTCGCCGGTATCAGAGCGAAGAACGGGATCCAGGGGTCGATCAAGGCATCTGCTCCACCCGTACGTTCGTGGGTACCACCCCACCAATGTTCTGTAGGATCGGGTCCCGGTCGTTGCTGGCTCCGGCGTATTTCACGGTCCCATCCAAGTTGACATCTTCACCGTGGTACCCGACCACCGTGTTGGTGGGAACGATGCCTCCGATACGGGAGAGGATGGGGTCCCTGTCGTTCCCCGAGCCAGCGTACTTGATCACGCCATCGAAGGTCACATCACCGGCCCAGAGCACCTGTGCGGGGAAGCTGCCGGAGATGGACTTCCTCGCCTCCGTGCCGAAGACCTGTGTGAAGGAGTTGGTGAAGTCCACCTGTGATGCCACAATGCTCATGTCGCTGGCTATTCCGCGCATCACCCCGAGGTGGTTGCGGTGAAGGATGGCGATGTGGTATTGGCCGGGCTGCAGGGTGAAGCCGATGTTGGAAACGCCGTCCATATCCACCACGAAGCCATCGCGCAGCAACAATGCACTGCGACTGGCCACCACCAGGGATGGATCCCCGGCCGCACGCAGTTCCAGTAGCACCCAATCCACCACGGCCTTGTCGCCGGTAACGACAAGCACCGTGGCATCGATCGTCTCGCCCCCGCCACCACCGCTATGGCCGTACCCCAGTGTAGTGTATGGCTCCACCAACGGAAAATCGGGCAGGGTGCGCAGGGCATCGCCCATCAGCCCGGTGCTGCTGTTGTATGGGCCTTCGAGGTAAGCGCGTACTTCCACGGGCAGTTGGATGGGCAACACATAGCTCACTGCGATGTCGCCACGTCCATCACCGCCCGAGAAGATGGCGGAGGGTATGGGTTCGATGAGGTATGGGACGGCGATATCGCCACGTCCATCACCGCCGGAGAAGATGGCTGAGGGTATGGGTGCGACGAGGTAGGGCGCTGCGATGTCACCACGTCCATCGCCGCCCGCGAAGATGGCTGAGGATATTGGGGCACTGGTATGGGAGGTGGCGACGTCCCCGCGCCCATCACCGCCCGCGAAGATGCCGTTCGGGGATACCACGATGAGGGTGTAGTCCTCCACTTCACCATAGGTGTTGACGCCACAGGGAAGAACATTCGCAGTGGTCAAGAAACCGAGGCGCACCCGCATACGAACAGGACCGGGAGTGACATCCAATGGAACCAGGATCGACCCAAAGAATGTGAAGTTGCCATCATCACCTTCATCGAAGAAGATCTCGTCGTTGTCGAAGAAGCTGAAGTTCCGGTTCCAATCAACGCTTACGCTCACCAACTGCCCACCTGGAAAGGCCATCTCGTTCACGAGTGTCCATGGTATCTCCATCCCGGCGGAAACAAATGTGCTTAGGTGGGTGAAGTCGGAATAGCCTCCCGGATCGCAGAATTCGCCACTTGCATTATGAATGGTGCCGGTCGAGAAGAGTACGATGCGCTCATCCGCAAAGCCACAGGATGTAGTCCCTGCCTGGCAATAGTCACGCCGCATCTGGGTGATCCGGTTGGCATTCTGCGTGCCGCAAGCCGCATTGGTGTGGAAGTGGACGAAGTGATCCTGCGAGGTGGTGGCGGTGAAGAAGACGGGCGTGGCGCCGAACACCTGAGCACCGGAAGCGGCGTCCGTGGATACGGTAATGTGATCGGTGGCTATGGAACTGGTAAAGCGGTAGGTGCGTCCAGCCAGCAGCGAGATCCGCGCACGGTCACCTGCGAAGCTGAAGCTGCTGATGGTGGTGATGCTGCCATCGTCTTGAGGCACCACGGTGGAGGACGGGAATTGGAAGCCGCCGAAGCATTGGGCAAATACCAAGTGCTGGCAAGGCGCAATGAACAGCACTACGGCACATGCCGCTGCAAACCTGTACCCAGTTGTTCGGATCAGGGATGATATCTCAATGGATCGTGCCATGGTCAAAGGATTCGGTGACTACTGTTGATGAGATGGACCCCATGTTGAACGGCGACAAGCATGTGGTCTATCACGGAAGGGTTCTCACACCGCGTCCACCGTTCCCCAAGCCTCTTCCAAGGGAGAATTGCTCAAGACGATCGGAAACGCGCATTCTGGCTGATGTCGTTGCCCAATGTCCTCCTCTGGTAACAATGCCAACACCAGCATCATTATCCGGCCAAAGAAGTGCGTTCTCATGGAAGCCTTGAGCATCGGTGCTGCCATTTCCATGCTGCCCGGTGTAGAAGATCCCCTGGCTTAGGATGCCCACTGCGAACTCCCGTACGTTCCCGCCCAGTTCCATGATCCCGTAGTAGCTGGCTCCGGATGTCAGTCGCCCGTTGCTCAACGGATGAGCTGCGAAGGAACCCGTACGAACAGGTCCGAAGATGTTCACTGCGTTTCCATCATGAAGAGCATTGCCTTGCACGAGTGAGAAGTTGGTGCCGATCCGTTCATTGGCAGCAAGGCTGTTCGTGAGTGTATAGTTGTCGCTCGTGGTCGTGGTCGTTCCCCACGGGAATTCCCCCGCCACTGGCAAAAGGGGGCCCCTGCACGCCTTTTCGTACTCCAGTTCGCTCATGGGTCGCAATCCGCTCCAATCGAGATAGGCACCCAGGTCCGGCCAACTCAACCAGTTGCAGGCGACCCATTGGCCGTCATTAGCTTCTCCGCCGATACCGTTCGCATTGCCATCACAATAGAAGGTTATCGGCATCGTGGCAGGTATCGTCGCATCGCAACGGATGCCGTTCCTGAAATCGATCGTGGGAGTGTTGGACATTATGAAACGGTTCGTCACATTGGTGATCCCGGAAGCCAGGTTCGTCTCTGTCCTGTTGTTCTGTTGGATCCGGGGAAGGGTGTTCAGGAAGTCCACATACTGCTGTTGGCTCAGTTCGAACTTCATGCAGTAGAAGGCACGGAATCCGTTGGGGTATAGGCTGTTCCCAGAGGGGCTTGACCCGGAGGGATGTCCTCCGGCCTGGCCGCCAAGGCTTCCGGTCCCGGTCGGTGTCGTGGTGGCATTGAGCGTATTGATCGTGGTTATCGGGAACTCGTTCGGTCCTCCACCACCGGATCCCACTGCGAACGCTCCCTGGTTCACATACACCATCTCGATCGCAAAGACCTGCACCTCGGTGATGTCGTTGAGGCCAATGCCCAACACAGCGAAGTTCCAAGCCAGTTGCACGCCTTCCGCACTGAAGGTGCCAGAGCCATCCGCATCACGGCGGAGGAAGACCCCGATGACCGGGTTGGTGGTGGAGTTGTGTGCGGCACCCGGGGTGAGCAGACCCAGATCGATCTGGCTGCCGACAGGTGCCACATGCCCCGAAGCCGGAAGCTGCACATGCTGCCACACGCCGCTCTGCTGTTTGAACTTCACGAACACCCATGCCGCATCCCAGTTGATCACCCCGCCACCCCGCCAGCTGTTCTCCCAACTGATGTCGAACTGTATGCTTGTGGTGCCTTGACCGAGGTCCGTGTTCGCAAGCGTCACATTGGTGACCTGGATGTCGTTGGCAATGCTGGACATGCCGATGTGCAGGAGCAGCGCCAAAGGCAGCGCACGGATGAGGATTGAAGGAGACATGGCAGGAGGCTTGATGGGTGGGTAGTTAGCGTGGTGAGGTTTTGTGGCATGTGATGTGGATCGAACCGGAGTTAGCTTCAGCATGAAGGTCCCGGCGTGTGCGAACCATTTTCGGGTGGATGAGAGTCGAACATTCAATGCCTGGACATTAAGCTGAAGGGGTGGCAACACGGTTATGGTGCCGAACGCACACCTCGACCGCCAGTATCCGAGAATCGTTCGTTATTGTTGCTGACGGCAATGAGACGGTCAGAGGTCCGCATTGACTCAGCAGGGTTGGTCCAGGCCCCTCCCCGAATGCTTGATCCGATGGCCGTGCTGGGTGATGGCCAAGAGGCTACATCGGGATCGCCGCTCATGTCCAAAGTCCCGTTGCCGTGGGTGCCTGTAAAGGCTCGCCCAGGAACATTCCCGATAGTAACTGGACGCTCCCATACGTTACCGCCAAGTTCCATGATGCCATAGTAGCTGGCCCCAGCCGTGGCTCTGCCGTTACTGCTTCCATTGGCTGCGAAGATGCCCACCCGCAAGGGGCCATCGATCGGGCCATCCGTGACGCCATAGCTCGCATTACCCGCATTGGCACTGTAGTTGGCGATGATACTCTCCGCGCTGGCACCTGTATTGGAAAGGGTGTATGGGGCATTCGAAACGCCTGTCGTACTCCATGGAAACTCGTTGGGAACCGCAGCCACTGAACCCCTGCAGGACTTTTCGAACTCCAGCTCCGTCATGGGTCGAAGTCCACTCCAATCGAGATAGGCCATCAGGTCACCCCAACTCAGGTAGTTGCATGCCAGATCCTTACCGTCATCGGCTTCACCGTACACTCCATTTCCATTCAAATTGCAGGCATATACCGCCGGGGTGGTCGGGCCTGCGCCGGGAGTCTGGATGTCGATGCCGTTGCGGTTCCCATTGGTAATGCTCAAGGCCCCTGTGCCAGCCGCGCTGTTCGGTGCCGTGGCTGTGCGATTGACCTGCTGGGTGTAGGACAGGGTGTTCAGGAGATACACATAGCCTTGCTGTGTCGCTTCGTACTTCATGCAATAGAATGCATTAAAACCATTGGGCCAGTTGATTTGAGGTGCGCTTTGTCCAGTAGGGCGGCCCCCGTCCTGGCCGCCCAAACTGCCTACGCCACCGGGGGGCACGGTGGGATTGCTCGTGTTGATCGTCGTGAGTATGAACTCGTCGGGTGCATCCCCACCGCTACCCGCCGCAAAGGCTCCCTGGTTCACATACACCATCTCAACGGCGAAGACCTTCACCTCACTGATGTCATTGAAGAACAAGCCACCTGCACCAAAGTCCCAACGCAATTGCACACCTTCAGTGCTAAAGGTGCCAGAACCGTCCGCATCTCGCCGGAGGAAGACACCGATCACCGGGTTGGTAGCGGCGTTGTAGGCACTGCCGGGCGTGAGCAGGCCCAGTTCGATCAGGCTGCCGGCCGGTGTGTTGTGGCCGGTGTTGTTCGGGTTCACATGGTGCCAGGTGCCATTCGGCTGCCTGTATTTCACGAACACCCAGGCGGCATCCCAGTTGCCCACGCCACCACCACGCCAG
>JBGTIB010000157.1:0-5269 GCA_041745875.1 Flavobacteriales bacterium
ACCAGTTGCGACAAGTACTGGTGGAGGACCGGGGAGTACCTGGTGGCCACTGAGAACCCGGCGGTGAGCGCCATCTGGGTGAACGGCGGTGCCAACAATGTGCAGAGCAGTACCACCGGCTACGAGTTCTGGTTCTTCAACCCCAACGGTGGATACAGCTTCCGCAAGTTCCGCAGCCACAACGTGACCGATGGCTATGCCAACATAGGAGCAACTCGCACCTGCCACCTGAAGATCAACAACTGGGCAGCGGCAAGCCACATCCCCGAGGGCGACCTCATGAACGTGCGCATCCGTGGACGCGTACTGGGCAACAACCTGCCATGGGGACCTGCCTGCCGTTTCGTGCGCGACGAGGCTTTGGCGCAATGCCCTCCCACCAAGTTGATGGACATCCCGGGCAACGCGAACCTGAGCTGCAACCAGTTCCGCCAGTTCGTCGGTGGACAGCGGGTGTACGCCCGGCCGATCGGTGGTTCCACGCAGTACCAGTGGCGCTTCCGCATCCCGGCCGAGAACGTGGAGATCATCCGCACCACCACCAATTACATCCTGAACTTCCCCTGGAACGCCAGCCTGGGTGCACCCCTGCTGCCGGGCAAGACCTACGAGGTGGATGTACGCGCCTTCAAGAACGGTGCATGGTGCGTGGATCCCCTGGATGCCGACAGTGCATGGGGCGACATGTGCCTGCTGACGATCATCGGAACACCAGGCCAGGACGGGAACCAGAACCTGAGCATGGAGAACGAAGGTGGACTCAGCATCTGGCCAAACCCCAACCGTGGCGACCAGTTCTGGTTGAACATGGATGCCATCGAGGAAGGTGTGCTCACCGTGGCCATCGACATCATGGACCTCACAGGCAAGCGTGTGATCGCACGTGAGATCCCGGTGAACGACAAGAACATCAATACCGTGATCGAACTCAACGGAGATCTCTCCAACGGTATGTATATGGTGAACATCACCGCCGGTGACAAGCGCTGGACCGAAAGACTCGTGATCGCCAACTAGGTCACTGAACGTACGAACGAGAAAGCCCCGCTCCGGTCCGAGATCATTCGGACATAGGAGCGGGGCTTTTTTTTATGTGTGATCCAATGCGACATGTCGTCGTTTATAAAAAATGTTGATAAATATTTCACACTTTGATCATCCGCTTAACTAATTTTACCACTGTCCTTCAGTCCAGTTCCCTATCCCTACTGTTCCACCACCACTTTTTCTTACGCCTCCCCGAACAGCTTCGGCTTCTGATCTCGCAGCACGCTGGATGTATCCGCTCATTTAGGCGGATGAGATCCAACCTTGATGCGCTTCGCGAAATGGCCTGTCCCTACCCCAGAACCAACACTCCCACCACATGATCCCTTCCACTACCCCACATCGTAAGTCCGGATCCTTGTACTTGCGTGAGAAGATCGCGCACGCAGCGATGGACACAGCACATAGGATGCAGCGTCCGCTCAAGGTGTTCCACCTGGCCCTTTTCGCCCTTCTACTCCATCTGGGCGCACATGCTCAAGTAGTGATCACTTGCAACACGACCCAGAACAACGGGTCGGCCATGGTTACGTTCAACTTCACCAATACGAACGCCGACCCGGTCCAGATCACCGATATTTCCTCCTGGACGAGCGGTGCTGCGGCAAATGCTGCCACGCTTTGGTATAAACCGACCCCCATCGCCGGGGTCCCGACACCGATCGATGCCGGGAACGGATGGACCGCCATCGGGCCTCAAGCTTTCACGGTGCCCAGTGGTTCGATCCAACCCATGATGTCGAACATCGGACTCGTCATCCCGGCCGGCGCGACCTATGGTCTGGCCTTCGCGCTGAATGCGAACCTTTCCTATCTCAACACGGTCGGCAGCGGCATCACCTTCACCAACGGTGGCTGTACCGTTACGATGGGCACCAATGTCGGCTACGGGGGAACACTTACCAGTGCGATCGCTGATCGCGGATTCGTTGGTACGATCTCCTTCGTTCCGCTTGCTGACTGTGCGGGCAGCCCGACCCCGGGTACGATCGACGGCTCTCCGTTGGTCTGCTCGGGTACCGGCACCACACTTTCCCTGGATGGTGCGACGCTCGGAAATGGGATCACATACACCTGGAAGTCGAGCACCACGCCCGGCGGACCCTACACACCAGTGGGCAGCGGCTTCGACCATGAAACCGGACCGCTGACCAGTACCACCTATTATGTATGTGATGTGACCTGCACACTGAGCAGCCTTACTTCCACGACACCTGAATTCGAGGTGGATGTGAATTCGGGATTCGGTGGCACGTTCACCATCGATAATATCCTGCCGACAGCGGGTACCAACTACGCCAGTTTCACCGAGGCGATCAACTTCCTCAATTCGGTGGGCGACTGCATCGGCTCACCGCTCATTTTCAATGTGAGCGCCGCACAGACCTTCGCGGAAAACCCACCGGCCATCACCGTCAGTGGTACCATGTCCAACCAGGTCACCTTCCAGAAGAGCGGAGCGGGAGCCAACCCGGTGATCACGCCTACGGGGACGGCAACAGCAAATGAAGCCTGTATAGACATCCGCGGTGGGAACTACATCACCTTCGACGGCATCGATGTGACGGCCACCAACAGCACCATGGAGCAGGGCTACGCCATCCGCAATGCTAGTGCCGGGGTGGGGGCCAGCAACAACACGATCCGCAATTGTACGGTGACCATGTTCCCAAGTACCATCACCTATGGGGTGATCGTATCCTCCAGTGCCACGGGAGGCGGGTTCACAGTGAACTCCCCAAGCGGCTCCACCGACAACAACTTGATCGAGAACGTTACGGTGGCCAGTGCACGCAATGGAATCTACTGCCTCTCCGGCTCAGCGACATACCCGGGCTTGAACAACCGTGTGATCGGTTGCCAGGTCGGCGCCAACTTGGTGGGGTTGCCCGATGGTACCAGCATCGGTGGGGGTACCTCCAATGGCATCTGGATGAACGTTCAACGCGATGCCGAGGTGCGCGACTGCATCGTGCAGAACATCGCAGGTAGTGCGGTCGTCTGCCGGGGCATTTACATCCAGGCAGGTCAGGGGACCATCAACGTGAACAGCAACCGGGTGCGGGGCATTCGCAATCTGAGCACCACCAGCGCTGCATCCCGCCATTACGGTATCGACGTTGCCCTGAACACGGTGGGTACCAACGAGGTGCGGGTGTATAATAACCACGTCAGCGATATCACCTCAGCCTACACCGGAACGGCGAACGCTACACGGGTACTGACCGGGATCAACTTGAGCGGTACAGGTGCTTCATGCACCTACGACATTGCACACAATAACGTGAGCATCGATGGCAGCGGCTCGCCCAACCTGAGCAGCATCTGCCTGGAGATCGCCGGTACCACGGGCGTGAACAGGATACGTGGCAATGTGCTTGCCAATTTCACCGGCGCACAGACCGGGGTCGCAGTACACCACAGCATTCGCACCAGTGGTGCCGCCACCTTGGGCCTTGCCGGATCGGTGAGCGACCACAATGACCTGTTCATCGCCAACACCACCAACGGGTTCGTCGGTCAGACCGCCTCGACCAACCGCGCTGCAATTGCGGATTGGACGGCAGCGATCACCGCACAAGCCGATACGGATCTGAATTCGATCAGCGTGAACCCCGCGTTCACCAACAACAACACCAACCCCACCTCGACCGCCGGTGCCTTGGACGGCGCTGGACCGGCAACGGGTATTGCCTGGGTC
Source organism: Flavobacteriales bacterium (assembly GCA_041745875.1). Lineage (GTDB taxonomy): Bacteria > Bacteroidota > Bacteroidia > Flavobacteriales_F > PHOS-HE28 > PHOS-HE28. The sequence goes on from JBGTIB010000157.1 coordinate 3,749, forward strand.
AACCTGGATATCAATGGCAACTTCCGTCCGATCCCCGCATCGATCGGTGCGAACGAACTATCTCCGGTACCTCCTTGCGCCGGCTTGCCCGCTGCAGGCAGCATCTCGGGTGCGACATTCCTTTGTGGGGCAGGCAACGGGACCACATTGAATTTCCTGGGTCAAACGGGACCAGGTATCAGCTATCAGTGGAAGGTGGGCACCAACCCCGGCGGACCCTATAGCGACCTCGGCACGGACCTCGCTCAGAACACAGGCCCCTTGGCGGTCACCTCCTACTACGTGGTGGAGACCACCTGCGCCAATGGAGGGCAGTCGAACGTATCGCCCGAATTCCAAGTGCAGGTACGACCCGTGCCCACGGCGAATGCCAGCGCTGACAATGGCGGCATCGGATGCGTGGATGGCAGCCTGGACTTGTTCAGCACCACGGACATAGGCACCGAGTTCAGTTGGACAGGGCCCAACGGCTTTGTCAGTACGCTTCAGAACCCCACCGTGAGCCCGATAAGCGCAGCCAGTGCTGGTTCCTACGTAGTGACCATCACGGAGAATGGCTGCAGCAATACGGCCACCACCAATGTCATTGTTCCCACGCCCATCACACTGGCCCCCACCGCCACACCTTCAGTAGCATGTGATGGATCCACTCAGCTGAACGCCAACGCCCAGTTGCCCAGCTCGGTGAACGAATACTCTTTCTCTACTGGCACCGGTACCAGTCTCGACCCCATGAGCGGCGCCACAGAGATCGTAGCAGCTAGTGTGGATGATATTCCAAGTAGCATCCAGGAGATCGGGTTCACTTTCCCGTTCAATGGAACCACCTATACGCAGTTCTCAGCTTCGCCGGATGGCTTCATCAAGCTGGGAGCTCCAGCCGCGACGAGCCAGTTCTCCAACCTGGTCGCCAGCACGACGAATACTCCCAAGGTTTATCCCTACTGGGATGACCTGGCCACCGGCACCGGTGGTAATGTGAGCTTCGTTGTGACAGGGACCGCTCCCGACCGCATCCTGAAAGTGCAGTGGTATGTGGCCAACCCACGCTTTCCATTGACCAACCCCGCCAATACCACGTTCCAATGCTGGTTGTATGAGGCGGATGGTGCGGTGGAATTCATTTATGGCGACATGAACCCCAATACGAACACAGCTTCTGTGGGGATGACCGGCAACGCCACCAACTACCAAAGCGTAACGATCGCCGACAACTCGGTAAGCACTACGACCGGAAATAATGGCAATGCAGGGCAACCGGAGAACGGTCGCTGGTATAAGTTCACTCCGCCCCAGGTCAGCAGCTATGCATGGACACCTGTCACTGGCTTGGATGACCCCACTATTGCCGATCCCGCTGTCAGTGGCATCACCAGTGCCATCACTTACACGGTGACCGTGAGCGATGGTGCCTGCGACTATGATGCTAGCGTCCTGGTGGAAGTGGGTGCTGACATTACGGCGACCATCGCTGAGAACTGCGCTGCGCAGGAGTTCAACATCAACCTCACGGTGAACAGC
>JBGTIB010000158.1:0-3856 GCA_041745875.1 Flavobacteriales bacterium
GCCAGGTCCTTGTCCTTGCGTCGGTACTTCTCGGCCCACTTCATGGCATCACGCGATGCCTTCGGATATTCAAGTTGGAATTCCTCCTTCTTGGACATTTCATGGAAACACATGCTGACGTAGAGGAAGGGCAGCGCGTCACGCTTGGTAGCATCGTTCAGTGTATAGCCTTCGGCTTTGAAGATGCACTTCTCGTACTTCTCATCCACGAACAGCACCAGCAGGTCCTCATAGATATGCTTCTGGGCCTGGGCGCTGAACTGGAGCAGGAGAGCGGCTGCGATGGTAAGGAGCTTGTTCATCGGTGGCGTTCTTTGGCCCGCCGGACGGGCAACATGCATGCCGGAAAGGTAGGGAGGATCAGGGACCTACCAAGTCGGGTCCATTCGCGCCCAGGTCGTCGTTAAGTCCGGATGCGGGAACTTTGCACCTCCTGCCCCTGCTCCATGCGCATCGACATCCTTTCAGCACTGCCCCGCCTGCTCGATAGCTGGTTCGCGGAAAGTATCCTCCAACGCGCGCAGGACAAGGGTTTGGTGGAAGTACGGGTGCATGACCTGCGGCAGTGGAGCACTGACAAGCACCGCCGGGTGGACGACTATCCCTTTGGCGGCGGGGCGGGTATGGTGATGACCATCGAGCCCATTCACCGGGCCATCACCCATTTGAAGCATGAACGCGACTACGACGAGGTGATCTACATGAGCCCCGACGGCGAGTTGCTGGCCCAACCCCTGGCGAACCGGCTGAGCGCGTGCGGCAACCTGATCATCCTATGCGGTCACTACAAGGGTGTGGACGAGCGGGTCCGTGAACACCTGATCACACGGGAGGTGAGCATCGGCGACTATGTGCTCAGCGGTGGTGAGCTGGCCGCGGCCGTGCTGAGCGATGCGATCATCCGCCTGCTGCCCGGCGTGCTCGGCGATGAGACCTCGGCGCTCAGCGATAGTTTCCAGGATGGCCTGGTGGCCCCCCCGGCCTATACCCGCCCTGCCGAATACCAGAGCATGAAGGTGCCCGACATCCTCCTGAGCGGACATCAAGCGCGGATCGACGCCTGGCGCCATGAACAGGCCCTGGAGCGCACCCGGCAGCGGCGACCGGGGCTGTTGCCACCGGGGGACGACCTCCCACCGGTGCAGGGTACCTGAAAGTTCCTTAATATTGCGCCCCCAAACCGGGACCGTATCCCCCGACCATGTCGGGGGCGCTGGGTACCCCGCAACACGCCCCAAGGCCATGGACCGCATCAAGCAACTCGAAAAGGAATACGCACCGTTGAACGCCCTGCCCAGTTTCAAGGCCGGGGATACCATCACGGTTCACTACAAGATCAAGGAAGGGAACAAGGAGCGTGTCCAGCAGTTCCAGGGCGTGGTGATCCAGCGCAAGGGCTCCGGGAGCACCGCCACTTTCACCGTCCGCAAGATGAGCGGCAACGTGGGTGTGGAGCGGATCTTCCCGATCGCATCGCCCTTCATCGACAAGATCGACGTGAACAAGCATGGCGTGGTGCGCCGCGCACGCATCTTCTACCTGCGTGAGCGCCGTGGCAAGAGCGCCCGCATCACCGAGAAGCGGCAGGCGCAGGTGGCTGAGCCCGCAGCGGCCAAGTAGCAAACGTTCTTCATTCAACTTTGAAAGGCCCCCATCGTGGGGCCTTTCGCATACGGGGGATCCACCATCTTCGTGCATCCGCATACGGACCGCTTGTGACCGACCTGCTCGACCTCTCCTTCCTCGAAGATCACCTACAGCTGATCATCACCCTGGTGATCATCGCGGTGGCCATCTTCCTGTTCGTGAAGGAGTACTTCACGATCGACGTCACGGCCATCCTGATCATGACCCTGTTCATCGTGGCGGGGGTGCTGGCGCCGGAAGAGGGCTTCGCGGGTTTCACCAACTCGGCCACCATCACGGTGGCCTGCATGTTCGTCCTCAGTTTCGGGCTGTTCCGCAGTGGTGTTCTCGACCCCTTGATCCGCCTGTTGATCCGCGTGGGCAAGTGGCATTTCCTCGCGGCCATGGTGCTGCTCATGGTGTTCGCTGCGACCCTGTCCGCCTTCATCAATGACACGGCCGTGGTGGCCCTGCTGATGCCCGCCGCACTGCGTCTGGCCGAGCGTACTGGTGTGCCTCCCGGGCGATTGCTCATGCCCCTCTCCTTCGCAGCCTTGCTGGGCGGGGTGTGTACGTTGATCGGCACCAGTACCAACATCCTGGTCAGTGGCATCGTCGAACATCAAGGCTACACACCGCTGGGCATGTTCGAGTTCGCCCCGGCCGCGATCTGGTTGACCCTCGCCGGCATGGCCTACCTGCTCACGGTGGGTCTGGCGTTGTTACCGAAGCGGGAGTCAGCCGAAGTGGGCACCACGCCTGTCACGGAGTTCGTGGCCTTGATCCGGTTGGGCAAGGAGGCCAAGGATATCGGGAAGACCCTTGGCAAGTCGGCTATCCGGACCGAATTGGAAGCGGAAGTGCTCGAGCTGCGGCAGCATGGCAGTGGCATTCCACGAACGCCTCAGGATGATCTCATACTTGGAGAGCATGATGTATTGAAGGTGGTGATGCAACGCGACCGGCTGCGCGAACTGCGGCGTACGAAGGGCATCCGGATCGTGACCGAGCATGCGGACAGCGGCGACCCCGAAGGGCTACGGCTCTTCGAGGTGGTGGTGCCGCAAGGCTCACCATTGGCGGGGCAGAACCTGGGGTCATGGCGGGTACAACGCGACCTGGAGTTCGGGATCATCGGCATGCGTGCCAATGCGAAGAACCGGGAGGCCGACGTGGACCAGGCCCCGATCGAACAGGGTGACATACTCCTGATCACCAACACCAAGCGCAACCTCTATGGCTTGCTGCGCGATGGTGCGCTGACCCTGATCGACGAGTACGAGATCAAGCGCATCGATATCCGACGGGCGGTAACGGCAGTGCTGGTGCTGGCCGGTGTGATCGGCGGTGCCACGGCCGGTTGGGCACCCATCGTGCTCACCGCCATCATCGGGGTGCTGGCGTTGCTGGTGCTGCGCGTGATCACACCCGAGGAAGCGTACGCTGCTGTGGAATGGAAGGTGATCTTCCTCCTGGCTGGAGTGCTCTCCATGGGAGCCGCATTGCAGAAGACCGGTGGCGACCAGATGATCGCCGACTGGCTGAACAGCTTCCTGGGCGACCGCTCGCCGCGCCTCGCGCTCGCCGTGCTCTTCGGCATCACCTTCCTCAGCACCAACGTGATGAGCAACAATGCCACCGCTGCGCTGATGACACCCATCGCCCTGCAACTGTCCACGGCCATGCAGATCAGCGAAAGGCCGTTCATCATCGGGGTGATGTTCGCCGCCTCCCTGGCCTTCATGACGCCCATGAGCTACCAGACGAACACGATGATCTACGTGCCGGGCAACTACCGCTTCAACGACTACCTGCGCGTGGGCACACCGCTGAACGTGCTGGTGTGGATCGTGGCGGTGTGGATCATCCCGCTGTACTTCCCGTTCTGATCGGGGCGCAGTGCCTGTCTCCTAACAGGCTAACGCATCCTCTCCTATGTCATGTGTCGGGCTCGCCTGCTGCCACTACCCTGTGTACACATCTTTCAAAAGGACCAACGGTCCGGTACCTACCAGCCCATGGCAACGCCATGGGATAGAAGGGTTCCACCCCGTGTTAAAAAAAAGGGCTGAAGGCCCGACACATCAATGAGGCTGGCATTGGTATGTATCGGGCCTTTATTCTATGACATACGCAAGTCTGATGGTCAGGTTTTTTTAGGCATGAGGAACTCCGGATGATGGCGAGAGGCGGTTGCCCACCCCTGCCATCATCATCCGTCGTTCATCGG
>JBGTIB010000159.1:0-8822 GCA_041745875.1 Flavobacteriales bacterium
CTTCATGTTCCAATTGGAGGCAGAGGAGTGGTCCAACTTGAGGTCGCAATTTGCGAGGTCAAGATCATGGGGTGGTCGCCGAACACCACCGTATGCCTTCACTGAACATGGTGTGCTTATGCTTTCCAGCGTACTCAATAGCGAACGGGCCATCGCGGTCAATATCCGGATCGTGCGCGTGTTCGTGCGTATGACCCGTATCCTGATGAACGACCGTGAACTGCTCCTGCGTTTGGACCGAATGGAAGGACGTCAGGAAGAATATGATGTGGCCCTGAACGAGCTCTTCGAAGCCGTGAAACAGATGATGGAGACGCCTGCGGAAGAGCGGAAACGGCTGGGCTACCGTGGCGGCGATCCGGTTTGATGCATCTTTGGAACGATGAGCACCGACCGCACCCGATCCCACTTCACCGAAGCCGCCGAGGTGCTGCAACGGTTCCTGGCCGATCCGGCCAACATCGCCGCTGTGGAACAGGCTGCGGCTTTCATGAGCTACTGCCTGAAGCAGGGTGCCAAGGTCATCAGTTGCGGGAACGGAGGAAGCATGTGCGATGCCATGCATTTCGCCGAGGAACTGACCGGTCGGTTCCGCGACGACCGCGACCCCATCGCTGCGATCAGCATCAGCGATCCCAGCCACATTACCTGCGTGGCCAACGATCACGGCTTCGAGCAGGTCTTTGCCCGCTTCATCCAGGCACATGGCCGCGAGGGTGATGTGCTGCTCGCCATCAGCACCAGTGGTAACAGTCCCAATGTCTTGCGTGCAGCCGAGGTGGCCAGGGCGAGGAACATGCATGTGATCGGCCTCACCGGCAGGGATGGTGGCCAGCTCGCCGAACTCTGCACCGTGGAAGTCCGGGTACCGCACGATGGCTATGCCGATCGCATCCAGGAAGTGCACATCAAGGTGATCCATGCCTTCATCGATCATATTGAGCGCGACCTGGCACTTCCCAAACGCACCGAACACCACTGATAGGGCATGCTCGTCAAGGTCTTCGGCAGCGCCGTCTTCGGCATCAACGCCACCATCGTCACCGCCGAGGTGAACGTGGAGACCGGAGCGTTCTTCTTCCTGGTCGGATTGCCGGACAGCGCTGTGAAGGAAAGCCAGCAGCGGATGGATGCCGCCTTGCGCAACAACGGGCTCTACTTCCCCCGCGGCAAGGGTGTCACCATCAATCTGGCACCTGCGGACATCCGCAAGGAAGGCACAGCCTACGACCTGCCGTTGGCTGTGGGTCTTCTGGCCGCGACGGAGCAAGTACCTCCCGCTCTGCTCGAGGAATTCCTGGTGATGGGTGAACTCTCACTCGATGGTGGGGTACGCCCGATCAAGGGCGCCCTGCCGATCGCCATCGAGGCCAAACGCATGGGTTTCAAGGGTGTCATCCTGCCTGCCGAGAACGCCCGCGAAGCAGCCATCGTGCATGGCCTGGTGGTGTACGGCGTGAGCCACCTGCGCGAGGTGGTGGAGATCCTGAAAGGCACTCCCACGGTCCAACCCACGGTGGTGGACATCGAAGCGGAATTCGCCAGCAGCAGTTTGAACTATGCCGTGGACATCGCCGATGTAAAGGGGCAGGAGAACATCAAGCGGGCCTTTGAGATCGCCGCTGCGGGCGGGCACAACATCATCCTCATCGGTCCACCGGGCGCGGGCAAGACCATGCTCGCCAAGCGTCTGCCGACCATCCTGCCGCCGCTCAATATCGACGAAGCGCTGGAGACCACCAAGATCCACAGTGTGGCAGGGAAGCTGCGCAAGGATGACAGTCTGTTGAGCGCGCGTCCATACCGGTCGCCACACCATACCATCAGCGACGTGGCCTTGGTGGGCGGAGGCTCCTACCCGCAGCCCGGTGAGATCAGTCTGGCGCACAACGGGGTCCTGTTCCTGGATGAACTCCCCGAATTCAAGCGGCAGGTATTGGAGGTGTTGCGACAGCCCTTGGAGGACCGAGTGGTCACCATCAGCCGGGCGAAGTTCACCGTGGAATACCCCGCCAGCTTCATGCTGGTGGCCGCCATGAACCCGTGCCCTTGCGGATACTACAATCACCCTGACAAGGACTGTGTATGTGCCCCGGGTGTGGTGCAGAAATACCTGAACAAAGTGAGCGGCCCCTTGCTGGACCGCATCGACATCCACATCGAAGTGACGCCGGTGCCCTTCAGTGAACTGAGTGCTGAAAGACAGAGCGAGCGTAGTGCCCAAATGCGCGAACGGGTGATCGCTGCGCGAAAGATCCAGCAGGACCGCTATGCATCGAAGCATATCCATTGCAATGCACAGATCGGCAGCCGGGAACTGCGTGAGATCTGCCGGATCGATGCTGTGGGCAAGGCGTTGTTGGAGAAGGCCATGGAGCGCCTTGGGCTCAGCGCCCGTGCTTATGATCGCATCCTGAAGGTGGCCCGCACGATCGCCGACCTGGCACAAAGCCCCGACATCCGCACGGAGCACCTGGCCGAGGCGATCCAGTACCGAAGCCTCGACCGGGAGGGGTGGGCAGGGTAAGCGCTACGTAACCCTGAGCAACCCCTGCGCGTTGGAACGATCGATCCAACAAAGCCGATCTGCGCCGTGCAACAATTTTCCATTCGACTCTTCCTGCCGATCATCATGTTGCTGCCGCTGGGTTTGTTCGCTCAGTCGCAAAATTCCGATGTGGTCTATCTCACTGCTGTGCTCGAGACCACCTCGCGCAAGAAGGCCTCCTACTACCGCACGAAGGATGGCATGCAGGGGGATCTGCATGTGGGAAAGACCTTCGATCTGGAGGGTCGTTTGAAGGCTGATGGACGTTACGCCGATCCCGATCTGACGATCGAACATGGCGAGTTCGTATTCTACCACGCCAATGGTGAGGTTGAAAGCCGGGGAGAATATGTCATGGGCAACAAGTCGGGCATTTGGGAGCGCTTCGATCAGTGGGGCCGACCACTTGCCGAGAAAGTGTACGAACCCGAGGCACTCGCCAACATCGTTTATACCCGGGCTCAGACGATGCCCAAATATCGCGAGGGCGACGATCGCGAACTGGTCCGCTACATCAAGGAAAAGGTCACAGGCCCCGATGGCCGCCGTGTGAAAGGTGCCTACACGGCATGCTTCATCGTGGAGAAGGATGGTGAACTGACGGATATCAAGGTGCTGCAGACCAAGGGCCCCCAGATCCAGGAACAAATGGTGGATGCGATCCGCAACACCGCCCCCTGGCAGCCCGGTGCCGAGCGGGGCCAACCGGTACGCGTACAAGTGCGCATACCGGTCCAATTCTAGAACCCATACACATACACCATAAGCCGGCAAGCCGACCCCGTAAGGTCGGCTTGCCGGCGTGGGGATAGAGGGGCATGCGGTCGGGTCACTTCGACTGGCAGGTGGTGACCTACGCTCTATTCGGTCCGGTGACCCTCTCTATGGAGCGTAGTATGTTCTGAATATCAGTTGATTACCTACCCCCCCCCCCCAGATTTATTCGGCTTGCGCTTTTTCGAACGAGCGAGCTTCTCTTGCAGCGCCAACAGGTAAAATTCGAAACCCTGGCGCAGGGTACGCGATTCGGTCTTCGACAACGAGCCTTTCTTCTTGCGCTTGCCAACGCCACCCGGCCCGGACCCCGAATGCACGATGCGTAGCGCCTCATTGTCCGCACTGCCAGCTTCGTCCTCTTCGTTGTTCAGCCAAGGATCGGGGTCCACACCAAGGAACTTCTTGATGCGCCCGAGGAACTCCGGATCGGGGTTGTTGTTGCGCTCCTTACGGGAATAGGTGGGCTGCTGCATGGCCAGCCGCTTGCCCATTTCTTTCTGGGTGAGGTGGAGTTGCTTGCGCAGGGCTTTCAATTTTTTCGAGAACATGGCATACAGGTATTGATCGGGTGATGCCGGATGGACGAACAGGTCCGCGCATACCGTGGGATGCGACGCATGGGAACCGGCATGTATCTGCGAGTATACCACCTGACCGGCATATATGCGATCCCCATGCATGCGCGAATAAGGAATGGATTTACAAGGCCGCCTGGTTTGCTGCGCCGCAACTGCTTTTTCGCGAAACGCATGGATCCCGCATACCTTATGCGTGCTTATGCCGAAAGTGTTCGGAAAGGTTTGTGAACGGCACCTATCGCCGGAACCAAAACCCTTTTAAGCCATGAGTACTTCACGACTTTTCCGAACAGCCACCTGGGTGGCTAGTCTGGCCGCTTGGGGCGGTTGGTGCATGCCAACAGCCCACGCCCAAGTGGATGCCTGGGCCATTGGCAACCAGGCCGTGGTGATGCCACCGGGAACCAATGGGCCTGCCGACAGTCCCATAGCCCTGCCAATACCCAACGACGCTGCATATCCGGCGGCTTACCAGTATCAAGGTCAGTCGGCCCTTCGGTCGCAGCATGTGCGTACCGCCGGCGACGGCCGTATCCTTTTCTTCGAGGTGGACGGCAACCTCTATGATGGGGATGGGTATATGATCGCCGATACGCGGGCAAACGATTGTAACGAGTGTATCGACCCGGGGGTGATGGAGTTCTTGAGCGTTCCAGTGCCGGGAACTTGTGACCTTTTTTACCTATACACCGGAGTGGCCGATGGCAGCACCGGACCCAACAGCGGCACATACATCCAGTGGAGCCTGCTGGACATGAAGGCCGATAACCCTCGCTTTCCCGTACTGCCACCAGCCACATGCCCACGCAAGGGGCGGTTGGTCAACCTGGATGGAGAATTAGGGGTTGGTGATTACAATCAGTTCGAGGATATGTTGGGGGAACTCATCGTGGAGATGAACACCCCCTTCATAGGCCCAAATACAAGTGTTCATGTGGGACGCTTGTTGTCAGGTGCGGTCCACAGCAACGCGCCCAGGTTCCGCGTTGTGGAATCTAACACAGGCGGCGACCACTGGCTATTTTCCATCATCGACAACCACGTGTACGTGTATCGGTTGGCGAGCAATGGCATCTTCAGGGTCAATCCCTTGTCCGGACAAGCGCATGTTCCCATTAAAACAAGCGCAGGAGGCGGGGCTATCCTGGACTATTTCTTCGACGCCGACGCTATTCTCACATCGACACCGAGCCATCCGAATGGTGTGCTCGCACTGGCAATTGCTGAACGGTTCAGCCTGTATATGCATCCGGATGCGGGAACCAGTGGAAAGAACTTGTTGGTCCATTACTTTGACCCCACATCGGGAGCTGTGTACTTGAACGATGCGAAGGGATACTCCGTCTACACACCACCGTCTGCATGCGCTGGTGTTGGGATACCGGTGCCAGGTGGAAGTATCGCTCACGGCCTCAGGGGTTGCGCCTTCAGGTCTGATGGCAATGGCTTGTATTTAACGGGGGAGCGTACGACCGACTGTCAGTCTTTCCAACCCTATGTGATCCACCTTGACCTGGTGAGCGATGCGATAACAGGTTTGGAGTATGCCTTCGGAGGTCCTATTGACGAGGACTGGGTGCGCACGCGTATTCACCGCAACACCGAGGTGGGCGGTTCGGGTACAGCTATCTACTTCCCCTATGGCGGGCAAGTGGGTGCATTAGAGGATCTTTCCGACCTGTCGACCGTTACTTTCAGTGCCACGGCGATAAGCCAGGTTTCGCCGCCCATACTCTTCAACGGCGACCGTCCGGTGGGCTGTGGCTATGTGCCCCGCTTTCTCGACATAGGTGTGGTCCACGACCGTTATCTAAGCGCCGAGAACCGTGGCAACTGCTGCACTTTCCTGAACATGCACGGCAGTGGCCGGGTTTATGGCCATCGCCAAAGTGCTGGCATGCAGCCCACGAGTTGGACCGCGATCGCAAACCCCTACGGTGACACATCGCCGCTGACGTGTGTATGCGAGGTGGTGGTGGAGGACGGCGCACAGCTTTACGCGAGCAATTTGGACCTTCAATTCGCTCCCGAGGCGAAGATCATCGTGGAGCGCGGTGGCCGACTGCACAAGAGCAATACATGGACGACCAGTCTGAATTGCCCTGGTGACCGTTGGCCAGGGATCCGGGTGGAAGGCACTACCATCAATGGTGAACAGACCAGTGCCGCGCAGGGACAACTTCGTATTTATGGGGGAGGCGTACGCAACGCCATCGTTGGTGCCTGGGCAGCCAGAGAGGTAGGCAATACAGGCATCGTGGACGGGGCCTATTATGGTGGAATGATCCGTGTCACATCGAATGCAACGTTCCGCGATTGCATCACTGGCGCGCGTGTTGAACGTTACCAACGCACGTCCAGCACCGGTGCCATCCTGCCCAACCTCAGTTTGTTCAGCGGTTGCACTTTCGAGACCACGCAGGATTGGCCGGGGGGAACGCCGAAGTACCATGCACAACTCTATGACGTGCAGGGCATCAAGTTCCTGCAATGCAAGTTCAAGAACGATGCTCCAGGGCTTTTCCCCTTGTTGAACCGGGGTTGGGGCATTTTCGGCCTCCTGGCGGGTTTCGATGTGGAAGGCAGTTCGGTGCAGGATGCCAGTCTGTTCCAGGATCTTAGCGTGGGCGTATTGGCCGCCACGGGCACCTTGCGCAAGGCCAATATTCGGCGCACCTGGTTCCGCGACAACCTTATTGGGGCCTACATGCAGGGCTGCACCGCTCCAGAGGTGAGCCGCTCCGATTTCATCGTGCCCATCAGTAACTCACCGTATGCACCCACCGGCCTGGTGCTGCACCAGAGCACAGCCTACCTTGTTGAAGAGAACACCTTCTTCGGCGGCGGCATGCTCAACGGCAATATCGGTATTCACATCATGGGTGATGTGCTGGCCGAGAACCGGATCTACAACAACGAGTTCACTGGTATGAATGCGGGTACCTATGTGGTGGGGCGTCACAAAGGTGGAATCTCACCACCAACTGAATTCCTAGGCCTGCAACTGTTGTGCAGTGACTATACCGGCTGTGGACTCGACTATTACTTGCACAACAATACCTACATCAAAGCCGCGCAGGGATACTGGAATGGGGTTCCCCAAGAGAGCCAGCTCGTTGCCAACCGCTTCTACAGCGGTGCCATCAACGGTGTCACAATCAGTGCCGTGCAGCCTGATGGGCCGAACGCGCCATTCTTCAACTACCTGCGCCACAACGTGCCCGAGTGCGATCCGCTGAACCAGAGCCAATACTACTCCGATATTCCTGTTGGGCCGAATTCGTTCAACAAGGCCGAAGCCTGTGGCAATGGACTGTTGCCGGATATCGGCGGCGGTAATGGGATCGTTGGATTCCAGCTTGCTGCTTCACAGTTGCTAAGCGCACAAGCCTATTTTACGGGCACCGTGGATATTGGCGAACGCGAGGACATCATGGTGGCCATCCGGCAGGAAGATCCCGTGCTGCCAAGCCATACCCTCCGCGACTATCTGCTGGCCCGCTGCCCGCTGAGCGACGAGGTCTTGCTTGCTGTGATCCATCGCCCTGAGCCCTTGGACGCGTGGCACCTTACCCAGGTGATGTTGGGCAATGCACGCCTTACTTCGCGGGTGCTACGCGCTTTGGAGACCTGCGGCCTGTTGAACGAGTACATGTTGGCCATTGTACAGAACGCGGGCAGCGGACCCACCGTGAAGGACCTGTTGCGGCAGGAGGTGGAACTGCGCGCCATGCAGAAGGCCCGAATGCAAACGATCGCGATCGATGAGATCGCCAGCGACTCGCTGATGGTGGCGCCCCAGGACTCGCTTTATGCCATGCTTGCCGCGTATCCTGACCCCAGCGACTTCTATCTGTTGTCCGGCATCGCCATGGAACGTGGGGACCATGCCACTGCCACCGCCTGGCTGGACAGTTTGCAGGCCGCCCGGGACGATGGCCACGAAATGCTGCGCGATCTGGTGGATATGGACCAGGTACTGGGTGGCGATTGGGACCTTGCTGATGAGGGTATGCGCAGCCAATTGTCCGTCATGGCCAGCAGCGACAGCCCCGGTGCGGCCATGGCTTGGGCGATCCTATATCGCCTAGGCGAAACCGCTGAGGTGCCCACGGCGGAAATGCCGGACGGCAGCAAGAGCCTCTCCTTCCTGCCAGCCAAGGCCACGCGTGCTGCGGAACGCCCGCTGCTTGAAGCGCATCCGAACCCGACCGCCGGGCAAAGCTGGATCGTGATCGGCATGGAGGTGGACGAAGCCGCCATGGTACGCATCAGCGACCCGATGGGCCGTATGCTACACATGCATCGGCTGGCGCCGGGTCAGCGCTTGCTTGAGGTGGATCTGAGCGGCGTGGCCAATGGCTTCTACACCTGCGAACTGTTGCAAGGAGAGTTCAAGCTGGGTGTTGTTAAGCTGACAGTACAACGGTAGAGTGGAAACCATGATCGGCGCATAAGGGTGCGCCGATCATGGTACATTCGTATAATATCTAGAGTCATGAGGCTACTCGCTACGCTCATCACCTGCATGCTTCTTGTAGTTGGGCGCTCCCAAAACACCTTTAATGTGGTGCATCACAATGCGAATATGTTGGCATCACAGGGCAGGTCAGTATTCGAGGTGGATGACGGCTATGTATTGTTCAGTGTGGAATGGGCTTCGGACTCGGCGACCACTTCATTGTTCATATCCAAGTTTGATCTAGCGGGAGATTTTCTTTGGATGAAGGAACACAATGTGGGAAGGGATCTGGACCCAGGGGTCATGGATCCGATAGCACGGGTTGATAGTCAGTTCGTGGCCTCGATCACTGGCTTTGGAGGTCAGGACCCCAATGTGACATGGCTTTATTGGTTCAATGCAGAAGGCGACACCATCCGCACCCGCTTCCTGAAGTCGGACAGCAACCAGGTTGAAG
>JBGTIB010000160.1:0-12766 GCA_041745875.1 Flavobacteriales bacterium
AAGTCTAATGGATAATGGGCAGGATACCATATCGCATATTGACCTTAACCATATGCATATACTTCAGTTACTTTCGAGACATCCATCCAAAACTCCCGGACCATGTATTCATTGATCGCACGTTGGAACATCATAGCAGGACAGGAAACCGCAGCGACCAAAGCCTTGAAAACGTTGGCTGCCCAAGTGAAGAAGCATGAGCCGGGCACCTTGATCTACCTGATCCACATGCCGGACATGCAGGGCTTCAACGTACCCACACCCTCTCCCACGTCCGTTACATTCCTGGAGGTCTACAAGAACAAGAAGGCCTTTCTGGCGCACCTGGCCGGACCGGTGTACACGCAGTTCGTGGCGAAGTACAAGGACTTGTTCCTTAATACCACTGTGAACACACCTGATGGCCGAACGATCAGCAGCCCCTTTGTGATCGTGGAGACCCTGAGCCGGCTCGCGGGGTTCGTTCGAGAGGGAACTTAGGGCTTTCACATTTCGCCCGTGATCGTTCCGTTCCTTCGGTCCCAACGACTTGGCCTGACCCTTATTCCCCGGCCCCAGTGCATGTGGCGTTCGCCGCTCTACACTGCTGAAAAGTGTACATAATATGCCCGTGCGTAGTGGCCTAGACCCAATTGCGGCTACTGGACGGACTATGCCCAACAAAAAAGGACCGACCCGCTATAGCGGGCCAGCCCTTTTCCCATGGTCGGGATCAAATGCTCAGGTACGACCCTCCAACCCTTTGGGTATGCTCCACCTTCCTGGTGCTCAAGCAGGACGAGAGGGTCCAAAGGTGAGGGTCAAGCACGCGAGCCACAATCCCCCATTCGGGTGATTTTGGATCCAGCGTGGCGCTCAAACCCTGCGCATCTTGTTGACGGCTTCCACGCGACTGCGCACCTGGAGCTTCTCGTAAATATGGCGGATGTGGGTGCGTACCGTGTTGTTGCTCACATTCGCCCGCTCAGCGATCTCCTTCACCGTGAGCCCTTCGGCGATCAGCTCAAGCACTTCCTGTTCGCGCTGGGTAAGCGTGCTGGGTAATGTGGTGGGCTGATGGAAGGTGCCCACCACCTTGCGCGCGATGCCTGCGCTCATGGGCGATCCACCTGCATGCACGTCACGGATGGCTTCCAGTAATTCGCTGATCGGGGCCTGCTTCACCACATAACCTGTCGCGCCCGCTTTCAAGGCACTGAAGATCTTGTCGTCGTCCTCGAATACGGTGCACATCAGCACTTGTACATGTGGCCATTGCTCCTTTACCTGGCGGGTACACTGAATGCCGTTCATGCCCGGTAGGTCGATGTCCATCACCACCACATGCCAGATGCCCTGCTCAAGGTGGCTCAGCCCTTCCATCGCCGAGCTGCAGGCCGTGCATTGCATGTCGGGCGTTGTGCCGATCAGCTTGGTGAGCGCGTTACGGAAGCTCGCATTGTCTTCCACCAACAGGACTTGCAGGGTATCTCGGGTGGCCATGGTGCGGGCGTCGAAAATAAGTACTTGGACCCCGTGGCGCCATCACCCGTTCGGATCACCCGGCGCCAGGGGCAGGCGCAGGGTGATGCGTGTGCCATGTGGCCGTACTTCGTTGATCTCCAAAGAGGCTCCGATGGCGGTGGCGCGCGTGTTCATGTTCCGCAGGCCACTGCCCATCCGTTCATGCTCCAGTGTGGCACCTCCCTTCCCATCATCGGCCAGGTCCAGTTCCACGGCATCGGCGTCCACGGTAACGATCAATGTGAGGGCTGTTGCTCCGGCATGTTTCACCGTATTGTTCACGGCCTCCTTGGCGATCAGGTACAGTTCGCGCCGACGGCCTGCATCCAGGTCCACGTGCGGCAATACGGTTGGGATCGTGGTGCGCACCCGCAGGCCGTGGCGCTCGCAGAGCTTGATGGTGTAGCGCTGAATGAACACGAGCGTGGCCTCCAGGGTATCGGAGCCGGGGTCGGTGCTCCAGATCACCTCCTTCACCTTTTCGGCAAGGGTTCCGATCAGTTGCTCCACACGCTCCAGGCTCCCCGGTGCCTGACCTTCCCGTTCCATACGGGTGAGCAACAGGATGCTGCTGAGTTCCGCACCCAGGTCATCGTGCAGGTCCATGGCCATACGCTGGCGAGCGGCTGCCATCGCTTCGCGTTCGCGCAAGGCGGCCATGCGCACACGGTATCTTCGATAGGCCAGGAAACGCAACACAAGGAACACGAACCCTACGGCGAGGAACACCAGTAGGGCCTTGGCCCACCAGCGTTCCCGCAAGGGTGGCACCACCACTACGATCAATTCCACGGGCACCGACCATGCGCCCTGTCCCAGCGCCGCGCGCACTTGAAGGACATGGTTGCCGGACGCAGTGGCGGAGAGGTCCACCAGACCTCCATAGGCTTGTTGCCAGGTGCCCTCGGGCAGCAAGCGGTATTGCAGCCTCACCGATCCAGGAGCCGAGAAGTGTATGGCACCCAGCTCCACGACCAAGCGGTCGCGCCCGCCACGGATGCCCACCATCGCGTTTCCGGTGATGTGCTCGCCGTTGACGCGTACACTTCGGAAATAGGGCTTTGCCATACCGATCGGTCCCTGACCCCTGCCACGGGGGATCCGCACCAGGCCCTCGGCATAGAGTACGTACACCCACGCACTGTCGGCCACCACGTCGCGTACATGCCGGGTCGCTCCGGAAAGACCGGTCAGGTCGAGCTGTAAGCGGGGTGCAGCCCAGGGACCGGTCAAATGATCCGCCCCACGGTCAGTGGCCAGGAACAGGTCCTTGTCGGCGAACAAGCGATGGATGTGGTCCGAAGAAAGTCCATCCGCCTCGGTGATGGTCCTGAGTAATTGGCCGCCCACCACGACAAGGAGCCCCTTTCCATTGGTCGCCAGGAAGAGCGTATCCGCATGGGAGGTGATGTCCGTGATGCGATAGCCCTGCTGCAGCCCTAGCTGCGGATAGGTGCGGACACCTTCGTCCGACCAGGAACAGAGCAATCCGTTCTCCTCGAACCACAAGGAGCCCGCAGCATCGAAGTGGGGCGCGTAGATGCGCATGGTCGGTATGTTCGGATCAACGATATGGCGAAAGATCCGCGCCTGGTGATCGAATTCCATCAGCCCGTACACACTTCCGATCACCCGTCCATTGGAAGCCATGGCCAGGGATTTGATCCCCCATGACAGCTCTTCTCTTTCCGCTAGCGGGGTTATCGCGCGCAACTGTTCCGCGAAAGGTGCAGCATCCGATCGATCCATCCGGAAGGTGCGACGATCGGTCGCTATCCATAGCTCATCGCCCCGTGATCCAATGCTTCTCACCTTGGAGAACAAAGGCCCGGACGGAGGCAGATCCACAAGCTCCAGTTGTCGGCCGAGGTGGTACACATCGCCCTGGTTCGTACCCACCCAGACCCCCAGTCGCTCGCCAGCATGGGCCCTGAGGAATTCCTCATTGCCACCGCGCGTTCCGGTATAGAACGTCGTCCCGATGCCGCGCGCGGAAACGACGATGAGCCCTCCGTAAGCGGTGGATATCCAGATGCTACCTTCTGCGTCGCGAACGACATGCATGATCAGGTCCTCTTCGAACATGAGATCGCGCACAGGTACCCAACCGTCCCCTTCGCGGCGCAACCACAGGACACCACCGGAATGGAGGCTGACCCACAGTTCATCATCGCCCAGTGGTAAAACATGTGCGATCGCAGGGGATCCGGGCAATTCCTCCCGGGTGATCAACACGGCCCAATGGTCTCCGCGCCACTGGATCGCCGAATCGGACCTGACGATCAGAAAAGGCTCCTGCCGTGAAACGAAGGTCTTGCTGCGTACCTGGTCTGTTGCGCTGGGAGAGATCGCACGGCCATCCAAGCCCACAAGTCTGTGTTCGTTGAAGATCTGCACCGTGCCGTCCTCCTTGGGATATAAGCCTACGTGCGAACGGGGCTGACCAGCTTCGGGATCTTGGATGTCGTATTCCCCCACGGTGCCGTCCGGGTGTATCACGGCAAGTTCCCCTCTCAATCCGCCAAGCCAGATCGCGCCACTGGCATCTTCCAGGAATGCGCCGATGCCCGAACGCAGTTGCACCCTGGCCAGTACCGTATCGGAGCGCCAACTATGGACCACGCCACCGTCCAGATAACACGGTCTGCCGTTGGCCGTGAAGAACCAGATCCGACCCTTGGAGTCGATGCTTGTTTTGAAGATGTCCTCGTCCGATAGGCCCTGCTCCAGACCGAAGATGTCCATGTGGGTGCCGTCGAAGCGCACGACGCCTGCATCGGAACTGACCCACAGGAAACCATCGTGGTCCTCCATGCAGCGGTAGACCGTGTTGCTCGGAATTCCATCCTGCATGGTGAAGCGCCGATGCAAGGGGTCTTGCGCCGCTGCCGCGAAGGACGCACACGCGAAGAGCAGGAGGCTGGGACGTAGCAACACCATTGGATCGTGGAAATGTAAGCCGGGCTGATGGATCATCCATGCTGCCTATCGGAAGCGAGGCTCTGAATTTCGCATGGGGTGGCGGTGGCGCGTGTGCATGTCCTGTGCACTGATCCGTGTACTATGTTCGCCGCTGCACCCATGTTCCTGATCCATGGCATCCGTAGGGTCCAACTGGCCCAATACCACCTGCCCGGTGCATGCCCTACGTGCGGTGCGGATGGTGGAAAACGCTTGCTGGTGCTGCAGCCTTTCGTTCACCTGTTCTGGTTGCCGCTCTTTGCGTTGCCCCGGCGTGGCCGTACCATCTGCGCGGAGTGCGGCGACCGGGTTGAGCACAGGAAGCTCCCGCAACCTACGAGGGAGCTATTCGACGCTCTGAAGCGCGAAGAGCGTACGCCGGCATGGACCTTTCTGGGCTCGGTATTGTTCCTCATCGTACTCCCGATCTTCATCCATTCCATGTCCGCAAACCAGGAACGAAAGGCAGATCTGCTTGCCGAGCCTGCCGTGGGCGATGTATGGACCATCAAGCTGGGCAGCAAACACTACACGCTCTACCGGGTGGAGGAACTGAGCAACGACTCCATCCATCTGCGCATGAACACGCGCGATACTACCGGTGGAGTGGTGAAGCTGGCCACATTGCAAAGGAAGGCCCTGAACGACTTCAAGGGTGGCCGGGTGGGCTATGCACGGAGCGATATCGAACTGCTGGCGAAGAAGGGCTTCATCAGGAGTGTGCGCCGTGACAGCTTGTAACGACATGGACTACCGCACCCATCCTGCACCACCGGATCTGAAGCAACTGATACGCTTCTTCTGGTCCCTGGAAAGTCCGGAGCATGGTGCGCATCCGCATCGTTTGATCGCCGAGACCTGTCCGAACCTGGTGTTCGTGATCCGTGGCGGTTTCGTGGAAGCGGATGGCTCCACCTGCCCAAGCGCACACCTGGCCGGCGCCTTGGGCGGACACATGAACATGGTGGGCAATGGACCATTCAGCCTGTTCGGGGTGTACTTGTGGCCGTGGGCCGTGCGGGCGTTCTTTCAGCAGGAACCGGTGCATTGCAAGGACCGCTTGATCGCGCTGAAGGAACTATGTGGCGAGGAGGCTGGTCCCTTGGAACAAGCGATACAACACGCCACTGCTGCGGAGGACCGTATCGAGAGCATCACGCCATTCCTGCATGAACGCTACGTCGCGCCTGAAACGGACGATGTGCTGGGATCGCTCGTGAAAAGCATCCATGACAACGATACTGAGATGAGTGTGGAAACATTGGTCGCTAACAGTGGCCTATCGCGCCGAAGCTTCGAGCGCCGCTTCAAGGACTGCACGGGCTTCTCCCCTGCCACCTACCTGCGCATCCTCCGTTTCCAACGCACCTATCGCATGCTGGAGAACGGCACGGCCCGCTCGCTCACGGACATCGCACTGGCCAGTGGCTACTTCGACCAGAGCCACTTCATTCGCGACTTCAAACGTTTCAGTGGACTGAACCCGCGTGAATACTTCGTGAAGGCCACGGCGAAGGTGGACAATTTCGTGAGACTGCGCGAGTAGGCAGCGGCTTCCAGTGGAGCTGACGCGATCATCCAATTTTATCGGCAATGCCGGGTGTTTCCTTTACACCATGAGCAACGAAAAGAAACTTCCCGAAGGCCATCGCCGCATGATGCCCTACTTCCTGCTACACGACGCCGACGCCTTCATCGCCTTCCTGAAGAAGGTCTTCAATGCTACCGACCGCGAATTGCACCGCGATGAGGCGGGGGGTGTGATGCATGCGGAACTCGCCATTGGCGACTGTGTGCTGATGCTGGGTCAGGCCCACGGTGAATGGAAGAGCGGCAGTTCCATGAATTACCTGTACGTGCCAGATACCGATTCTACGCACAAGGCCTGTCTCGCCGCTGGATGTACCGAACTATACGCCCCGCGCGACGAGCACTACGGTGTGCGCAGCTCGGGTGTGAAGGACGCGTTCGGCAATACCTGGTGGCTGGCCCATCCGCTCTGAACTATTGCATTGCAAGTCGGGCCCCGGCCCGGCATATACTTGTATCCTGATCACAAGCACGACACACATGAAAGCCCTCCACTTCGTCATTGTCCTTCTCTTTGCGCTTTCTGGCGCTCAAACCTTCGGACAGATCGCCCATGACCTCACGGTCTACTCTGAGGATGGCCTATTCTTCACGCTGGTGGTCAATGGCCAGACGATCAATGCGGAGCCGGCCAGTAGCGCCACGGCTTCCAATATCAACTTCGACTATGCCAAGGTGATCGTACGATTCCAGGATGCCGCACTGCCGGTGATCGAACGCAAGAACCTGCAGATCGCCCATCCCGGCACTGGCCCCAAAGGCCCGGTAGCTGCGGTATATGCCATCAAGGAGAAGAAGGGTGAGATGGTGATGCGCTTCGTATCGCGCTCCGACAAGAAGATCCAGAACGCACCGGTGATCATCATCAATAACTAAGCACCGTCCGAGGCCAGGCGTACTCAGACCAGCACCCCCGCAGCGATCCGTTCCGCCAGCGCATCCATACTGTCGCACCAGCCGCCGATATGGCTATCGCGCGAGGCTTCGGTGGCCAGGCCGGTCTGCTGGAATTCCAGACGGGTGCCTCCCTTCTCCTCGTAAAGCATCACCGTCACAATGGTCTCGTGCTTCGCCGGGTTCACACCGGCAACCTCCTTCTCCCACTGGTGCGTCATCACGATACGCTCGACCGGAACCAGTTCGATGTAACGCCCGAAGGCCGGGAAATCGGTGCCATCAGGAGCACGCATCAATACGCGCCAATGGCCACCCTCGCGTACATCCGTATCCGCATCAATGGTGCTGAAGGCCGCGCAACCGAACCAGTGTACGAGCATGGCCGGAGTGGTCCATGCCTTCCAGACCAGTTCGCGAGGAGCATCGAACACACGCGTGATGCGTAGCTCGTCCGGAGCCGGGGTGAGCACCTTGTTGCGAAAGCGCTGGGCGGTAGGTGTGTCCATGGCGGCGAATTTATATGCGTCAGGATGAGAACGAATGTCTAGCGCTTCTCCACGATCGTCTTGAACCCGCCGTAAGCCAAACGTTTCTCGTTGAAGGGCGGGTCCTTCACCTGCTCCTCGTATAGCTTGGTCATCCGTGGATCGGCGAGCACCTTCTTGTTCACCTGGTCGCGGTGCTTGCGGCTGCGGTACAAGATCCAGGAGAAGATCACCGTTTCATCGGGCTTGCACTTGAGCAGCTTGGGGAAGGGCATCATGGGGCCAGTGTTGTGCAGGTCCTCACCCATGCACTCGATGTATTGCAACGCGCCGTGCTTCATCCAAAGCTTGGCGGCCGCGGTGGCCAGGCGTTTGTATCGGGCGAGTTTCTTCGTGGGAACGGGAACTGTGAAGGCGTCGATGTAGTGGGGCATGGGATCAAGCGTTGGTCTTTTGTGCGTTAAGCCGCTTGTGGTGCAGCACGTAGGCAAAGATCAGCACCCCGATGAATAGGAGCATGGGCGCCCACGCCGCCACGGGATCACCCACCGCGATGAAGGAATACATGCCGGTGACCAGGTCGATGAAGAAGCCGAAGTACGCCCATTCCTTCACACGGGCAGGAACCATGGGCAGCAGGATGGCGATGGCACCAATGATCTTGAAGACGGAGATCCATTGGATGAAGTAGGTCGGGTAGCCCAAGTGGTCATGGAGCATGGATACTGCATCGGGATGGAGCGTGATGCCACTGATGCTGCTGAAGATCATGAAGACGCTGAAGAGCCCGGTGATGATCCAATAGATGATGTTGAGTCGTTTCATTCTTTGTCACTCCGGACTTGACCGCGGTCGCATAGGCTCATTTCCCAATTTTCGATCTCGACTTCTTCGCAGGCCACCTTACCTCGATCTCAGTCACTTTCGCTTTCACAAGGTCCTTCACGAGCGCAGCGGGCAACGGCTTCTCCGGCGTGAACTGGATGGTTCCCTTGCTCACATTGAGATCCTTCAAGCGCTCCTTGAACCCGCCAGGTATGGAGCCGTATAGCGCCACGTGCTTCTTCGCTGCGCCCATGTACACCACAGGATGCGCGTTGTATTTGAAGCCTGGCAGGCCATACCCGAAATGCTCTTCAGCGCCCGGTGCGGCAGCGAGGATCTGTTTGCGCAGGGTCTCCAATGCCTTGCGCTGATCGGGTGGAAGCTGCTTCAGGTATTCGTCCGTGTTGGTAGGTTTCTTTGGAAGGTTTTGCATGTTTGGGGTCGTAGTTGCGAACTGAAGTCCGGCAGCTTTCAACTCCTTGCGAAGTGTGGGGATCGAACCCGGTCCGAAGCCGTGTAACGCCAGGAGTTCCTTCTCGGTACGTTCGGCCAACGCCGCAAGCGTGCTGATCCCCGCATGCTCCAAGGCCCTTCGCGCAGGTGCTGCAAGATCCGTCATCCAGCCATCCTTCGGGGCGCGTGCAGCTTCGCATTTCGGACAGGTGGGGCAGTCGCTCGTCTTCATGAAGACGTGGCCGTTCGGGCAGGTGCGCTGGGGGCTCATGATAATTCAGCTGTTCACTTCGACACTGGCATCGCTCATCGGAGCATCCTGCTCCATGTCCGGCAGGATCTTGTTCATGCGTGCGAATCCCTCCTCGAACTTCTCGCCGATCATCTGGTCCATGTCCATGAACAGGCACATGATCTTGCTGAAGAAACTGTGGTCGCTGGTCATTCGCTGGGTAAGCTGCGTTCCACCACTGGTGGGCGCCAGAACATACTCCGTGACCGCCTCGCCAGCGAAGGGTTCGATGAACTCCAGATCGAGCTTCACGTATGCGTTCGGCCTGCTTTCCAGAATGGTCATGCGGCCCTCCCCCATCTCCTTGTTGCCCTTCCAGTGGTAGGCGGCTCCTACTCCGCTCTCAGGTCCGTTGTAAGTATAAACCGCGTTGGGATCCGCATCGGCCCATGCGTTGAACTGCTGCCAGTTGTGGAGATCGTTCACCTGTGCAAAGACCAGGTCGGGCGGTGCCGCAATGGTGGCGCTGCGTTCAACCGTGTAGCTATGCGGCTGGAATTGTGAGACGACGATGATGCCAACGATGACGATGGCGATGACAAGGAGGATCGTTTTAAGCATGGTATTGGTGTTTGGTGGTGTGCATCGATCGCTATTGGTGGTATGCTTCGCCGCGCTCCAACATGGCGATGAAGAGCGCGAGTCGTTTTGCGCGGGTCTCCTCCTTCTTCGCTGTTTGCAAGCGATGCAGGAACGCAAAACGAGAACTGCCCTTCAGTGTCTCGAAGAAGGTGCGGGCCTGCTTGTTCTTCTTCAATGCAGCGGCCAGGTCGGGCGGTACCCGGGCCTTGCTCACCGGTGCGTAGGCATTTTCCCACTGACCATTCTCCTTGGCACGTTTCACTGTGGCGAGACCAGAAGGCCGCATCAGTTTGGCCTTGATCAGCGCCTGCACCTTCTTCTTGTTGATCTGGCTCCACACACTGCGGGGGCCGCGTGGTGTGTACTTCTGGAGGAAGCGCTTGTCGTCGTAGCGCTTACGAATGGCATCGATCCAGCCATGGCACAGCGCGATCTCCAAGGCTTCAGCGTAGGTGATGGATAGGATGCCGCTGGCCTTCTTCGCGATGCGGATGTAGATGCCCGGTGAGGTGGCACCGTTCTGCTCCAGCCACACATCAAAGGCTTGGGCGGTCTCGAAGTCCAGGATCGGACGGTCCGTCGGAATGGCTGACGCTTGCTTCTTCATCGTCCAGTTTGTTCTACCGAGCGTTGTTCAACCGATCACCCAATTCAATTCCGTGCGGTAGTCCTTCGGGTCCTTCACTTCATCAGGGTTGTTCAGGTAGCGTTCGAAGAAGCGACCCGTCTCTGGAAGCCCTTGCTTACGCACCCAGTCCTGTAGCTTGGGCCAGGCCTGCGACAATCCTTCGTAAGGGCCTTGGTACATGCTGCGCACCACGCGCTCGGCTGGCAACTTGCCATTCTTGACGCGTCCGCTTTCTGTGATCGCCTTCGCAACTGGAAAGCCGATCTCGAAGTCGAATGTGTCACTTGGGCGACGGTGGTGATAGCTGAACATGGGGCCAACTGGTTGCAAGCCTTGATCGGCCAAAACTTGGATGATCTCCTGGATCGCTGCGTCCATGTAATTGGGCATGTCCTTGCCTGGGATCACGAGATGGATCGTAGCGACGGGGACTTCGGTGGTGGTGATGATTTCTGGGGTGGTGATCATGGGATGAAGATCGGGTCGGGGCGGGAAATTTCCCGCCCGTACATAAGTTCTATCCAGGTCCTCAGGATGGTTTGAAGCGCTTGCTGTTTTGCTGAAATGTCATTCATGTCCTCGAACACGATCTGCGCGCGATCGTTGTCGAGCCACTTCAGCAAGCCATCCGGATCGGGGATGCGGTCTTTCACGATAATGCCTTTCGCCTTGGCCCCGGCGTGGAGTATGATCATCGGTTCCTTCACATGCTTTGGGCCGTTCAGCGTTGCGAACCAGTCCGTGAGGCGGTAGCTGGCCGAGTTCCACTTCACGCCTTCTTTGATGGATGGATCCACGCTGAGGATGATCGTGCGCAGGGCGTCCATCTCCTTGCGAAGAGGATGCTTGTGCGCATCGAGAAGCGCAGTGGTGGCTGGGTCGAAACGCTCCATCGCCATCAAGCTTGGGCTTCCGCGTGCGTTTGGAACCGATCCATGATCGCCTGCCAACCGGCCTGTTGCATCTCCACGGGATTATTGGCTTCAGCATCGAACGATTCGGTCACCAGTGTGCCCCCGTCCTTCTTCTCGAACAGGATCTCACAGGTGCGACCATCCTCCATGGTGTAGGCGATACGCTTGTTCGGTTGAACATCATCGTAGATGCCCTCGAAGTCGAAGTTGAAGCTGCCATCGCGTGCGGCCATGACGCTACTGAACTTCCCACCGGTGCGCAGGTCGTTGCTGGCCTCGGGGCAATGCCAGTCGTCGCTGGCGGCGTTCCATTGCATGATGTGCGTGGGATCGGTCCAGCAATGCCATGCGTGGGCTATTGGCTTTTTGACGAGTGCTGAGACCGTTATGCGGGTCGTGGTGCTCATTGGTGTGAACTTTCCTATCGTGGTTCAATAATTCTGCTGGGAGAGCAATGCATCCAATTGCTCCAGGCCAAGGGTAAAGCCTTCCTTGAAACCCATCTGGATGATCTGCTCCAAAGCCTCACCGGTTGCGAAGGACAGGTTCATGCGGACAAATGTTCCGCCATCGCTGGTACTGAAGTGGTTCTCCCAGCGCGTCGCTGGCTTGAAGTTGTTCGCCACACCGTTCTCGTCGCAGAAGGCGTCGGTGCCTGAGAAGTAGGACTTCGGCTTGATCTCCTCGAAGTCGAACAAGCACCAATGCCTGTCGCCAGAAGGGCCTTGCATGCAGTAGAGCCAGCGCCCTCCTTCCCGGAAGTCGAGCGACTTGATCACGCATTCGTAGGGCTTCGGCGCCCACCATTGGCAGAGGATATCCGCTTCGGTCCAGGCGGCCCAAACAGCGTCGAGTGGTGCATTGAAGGAGCGTTCCACGGTGATCGTGCTGTCCTCCTTCTGGACGATGAAGTTGAAGATCGTAGGCTTGTTCATTCTACTATTAGGGGTTGGGTGGGAATTTCCCGCCCGTACTTGGGTATAAATGCATCGAAGACCAGTTTGCGTGAGGCGGTGAACGTGCGGCGCATCACGATCGTGCGGTCGCCTTCCAAGGTGATATCGAGCAAGTTCTTCATGCGCTGTGGATCAAGAGTGCATCTGTCAATGCATACAGTCGCTCCTCCCAGTGGTCGGTGTAGCCGCTGGCGATGAGGATGGTCGTGGTGATGGGAGCAAGCGGCTCCACTTGAACATGCAGGGAGGTGAGATCGCCATCGTCCTCGCAGGTGATGGTGATGTGAACGGCGTACGTGCCATCCGTCTCCGTGGCCTCCATCTGCGCCGGCGCAGCGTGTGTGATCGTGAATTGCGAACCTTTCATCGGCTTCAACCAAACGTGGCGCAACATGGGATCGGCCAACTGCTCCATAAGTGCGTCGAAGGAGACCCGCAGCGCGCGACTGAAATACAAACCGTCCCATGCAGATGGGGGCAAGCTCTTCCCTTGGGGGACCAACACCGGGTGGTCGGTATAGAGCAACTGTTCGCGCATCATTTCTTGGGTTTCTTGCCTTGTAGCTCCTGCAGATACTCGTCAAGTCGGTCGAAGCGCGCCTCCCACATGGCGCGGTACTGCTCGATCCAATCATCGGCTTCACGCAATGGCGCGGCCTCCAGTGTGCATGGCCGCCACT
>JBGTIB010000161.1:0-17979 GCA_041745875.1 Flavobacteriales bacterium
GGAGTTCCTTGAGTTGTCCTCAAGGAAACCCACACCAGCGACTGGCGGCAATTCAAATCCGCCCCACGCATTTTCGTTCGATAGGCCGCGTCCATATTGGGCTCATCCTATGTTTGACTCCAGCTTAACCGGACACCAGTGGGTTTGATCTTATGTTTCATGCAGCCTTTCGCGATGTAGCCATCGCCTCCAGCCCGATCTCCTGCAACTCCGCCCGGTTCACCCGGAGCAGTTCGCTGTAGTGCCCTTCCAACAGACAACAAGGTCGCACGCTGTTCGACCGATAGTAGTGTTCGAAACCAGGAGCGATACGGAATCCCATGCGCTGCCAGAAGGGAGCGTGCGGAGCATCGCAGGTGAAGAGGCAGTGATCGATGCCATAGCGATGTGCCGAGGCGATGATGCTGAGCACGAACTGGCGGGTACTGGCCAGCCCGCGCATGTGCGGCGCCAGGCAGATGCGGCTCACCTCGCGGTAGGGGCGGCCGTTGCGTGCGGCTTCGTCGAGCCTGGTGCGCAGTATGCCTGCGGTATCGGCATCGATGCCGAACTTGAACAGATGGAGGGGATGGGCACCCGCGATGGGCTTCAGCAAGCGCACGCAGCCCACCAGTTCATCGCCTTTATACCAGCCCAGGTGCAGGGCGGTGGCATCGAACTCATCGATGTCCATGCCTGAGTTGTTGGTGAGGAAGCCGCGCTGCACACTGTCGGCGTAGATCGCATAACGGAAGCGGTGGTAGGCCTGCATGTCGGCGCGGGAGGTGATGGGGCGGAGGGTGGGCATGGCGCTGGGCTTTGGTGGTGCATACCGGTCGGCAGTGCACCGTTATCAACCGGCATGGAATGAGCAGCCGAGGCCATGGAGGCAGATGAGCTCAAGCGAATACGATCCGGCCGAGGTGCTGGAATTCTGCGGCCATGCCATGGAGCCACTCGTCGGCCGGCATGCGGTGCAGCCCCACCAAACGACTGCGATTGGGCAGGGGCAGATCCACCTCCCCGTGATCCTCAAAGCCGAAGCGCTGGTAGAGCCGGGCCAGCCGCTCTCCGCAGACGACATAGGCATGGCGGTGTCCACGCACCAGAAAACCCACTGCACACAAGGCATGTAGCAGACCGAGAAATGCGGTTCCCAAGTGCGCATCGGTCAGCATGCGGCCCACTTCCACGGCACCATCCAAAGGGAGGTCGGATTTCCCGTGAATGCCCGGAATACTGCGAAAGGGTAGGGGAGGCGCACTTGTTTCGGCTTCCAACGGTACCAGCGCGAGCAGGTTCTTGGTCAAGGGGGTCGCTGTGTGCCCAATGATGCGCACGCAGCCGACCAGCCTTTCCTGCCGATCGGTTATCTGGTATACACCAAATTGCTCGCACCAGGCATCATGGGCATCGTATTCCATGCCTTCGTGAACACAGCCCATCACGGGTGCCAGACCGGTTCGGAGCATGGCATCTGCGCGGTAGCGGAGCAGGGCGGCTAGTTCACCTTTACTGCTGGGATGGCGCAGGGTGAATGGCATCGGGAAGTTCGATCAGCTTGATCAATAGCTACAACTGCGGGAGATCGTTTGACAGGACGCGATGTTGAACGTGCTTTCGCTGCACCCCTGTCCACCGCTGATGCCCACGAATCGAAGCGTCCAATTCCCTGGCGCCAACTCGATGTTGCGTGTTTCCCCGGGGTCGATGGTGCCGTAGTTCGTACCACTGACCAAGATGCGTTGCACGGTATGTAGGGATGTATTTGAACATCGCAACGTACCGGTGTTGCATGTGGTCGGAGTGCTTGGTGCCACCGGTTCATCATCACAGGCGGTGAGCAGTACCAATGACATTGCGAGCAGAAGGAGTTTCGGGCTTTTCATGCTGATCTGATATTTGGTCGGGGCCTACTCTTGGGGTTGGGCTTTTCGGCATCCGCCCGGAAGGGTCCTGATGTTGCTTCCAAGGATGGATACCATGACCTGGATCGCTGTTATCACCGGCATTTCAGGTTGTCGCTTCAGGTTTGATGGTCCATTTGGCCGTATTGTTCATAACTCCCCCCTCTTGTTCATAACCGGCCCCCAAGGCCGCTTCCGCCGATCGGCTAACTTCGTCCACCCTTCGGAACCCTTGTCCCTATTGAGGTTCCGGCTATATGAACGGACCAGGCCAACCCTGCCGCCCAGTGCATGAAGCACCTTCGTGCCCTTTGCGGTACTTCACGGAACAATGAGCGAAACAGCATACGGCGAAGAACACATCCGATCCCTCGACTGGAAGGAGCACATCCGGCTGCGGCCCGGCATGTACATCGGCAAGCTGGGCGATGGCAGCAGCTTCGACGATGGCATCTACATCCTGCTGAAGGAGGTGCTGGACAACTGCATCGACGAGTATGTGATGGGCCACGGGAAGAAGGTGGAGATCACCATCAACGGGTCGCGGGTGGAGGTGCGTGACTTTGGACGCGGTGTGCCGCTCGGCAAGGTGGTGGATGTGGTGAGCAAGATCAACACCGGCGCCAAGTACGACAGCAAGGCCTTCAAGAAGAGCGTGGGACTGAACGGCGTGGGTACCAAAGCGGTGAACGCGTTGAGCAGCTACTTCAAGATCGAGAGCGTGCGCGAGGGGCAATTGAAGCGGGCTGAGTTCGATCGCGGTGTTTTGCGCAAGGACGAGAAGCTGGTGAAGAGCGAGGAGCCCAACGGCACGCGCGTGATCTTCGAGCCGGACGAGCAGATGTTCAAGCAGTTCCAGTACCGCGACCAGCACATCGAGCGGCTGCTGTGGAACTACTGCTACCTCAACACAGGCCTCGCGATCCTCTACAACGGCCAGCGCTTCCAGAGCAAGAACGGGCTGTTGGACCTGCTGGAGACCAAGATGGACGGCGAACCGCTGTACCCCATCATCCACCTGAAAGGCGACGACATCGAAGTGGCCATCACCCACGCCAACCACTACGGCGAGGAGTATTACAGCTTCGTGAACGGCCAGCATACCACCCAGGGCGGCACCCACCAGGGCGCTTTCCGCGAGGCGGTGGCCAAGACGATCAAGGACTTCTTCAAGAAGGATTGGGAGGCCGGCGACGTGCGCACGGGCATCGTGGCAGCGGTGAGCGTGAAGGTGATCGAGCCCGTGTTCGAGAGCCAGACCAAGACCAAGCTCGGCAGCCAGGAGATCGAGCCCGGTGGGCAGAGCATGCGCGGCTTCATCGGCGACTTCATCGGTCGCGAACTGGACAACTTCCTGCACAAACATCCGCAGGTGGCCGAGGTGCTGCAAGGCAGGATCCTACAGAACGAGCGCGAGCGCAAGGAACTGAGCGGCATCCGCAAGCTGGCGCGCGAAAGGGCCAAGAAGGCCAGCCTGCACAACCGTAAGTTGCGCGACTGCAGGCTGCACCTCAGCGATACCAAGAAGGACGACCGCAAGTTGGCCTCCACGCTCTTCATCACCGAGGGCGATAGTGCCAGCGGCAGCATCACCAAGAGCCGCGATGTCAACACCCAGGCGGTCTTCAGCCTGAAGGGGAAGCCGCTGAACTGCTACGGTCTCACCAAGAAGGTGGTGTACGAGAACGAGGAGTTCAACCTGATCCAGGCGGCCCTCAACATCGAGGACGGCATGGACGGCCTGCGCTACAACAAGATCGTGATCGCCACCGATGCCGATGTGGACGGCATGCACATCCGCCTGCTGCTGATGACTTTCTTCCTACAGTTCTTCCCGGACCTGGTGAAGAACGACCACCTCTACATCCTGCAGACGCCGCTGTTCCGCGTGCGCAATAAGAAGGAGACGCACTACTGCTACAGCGACGAGGAGCGGCAGCGCGCACTTCAGAAGTTGGGCAAGAGCGCCGAGATCACGCGTTTCAAAGGTTTGGGCGAGATCAGTCCCGATGAGTTCAAGCACTTCATCGGCGAGGACATCCGCCTGGAACCCGTGATGATCACCAAGGAGGCGGCCGTGCACGAATTGCTCGGTTTCTACATGGGCAAGAACACACCACAGCGGCAGGAATTCATCATCGGGAATCTGAAGGTGGAGAAGGACCTGATCAGCGACGACAAAGGCGGGCCGAACGGTGCCAAGCGTGACCCAGCGATGGAAGAAGGTGGGGCTCTTCAAGAGATAGCACGTAAACTTGACGAGGTGGAGGAAGAGGTTTGAACCGCCGCATGCATGATAGGGACACGTGATATTGATGCAGATTTGGCTCGAAGGGAAGGAAGTTCCTGCGGGCCGGTCGGGCGGATGATCATGTTGTCAGGCTGGATCTTTCTGTCCTTGGTGATCAGTAGCGCGACATTCGGCCAATCCACCGGCCAGGTCCAACTGTACGTCAGTCCGCCGCAGCAAATGCGCTACATCCTGAACATGCAGGAGCGCTCCGAGTCCACGATACTGTCATTGCCGGCGGGTGAACACCGCTTCACCTTCTGGGCCCCGGACCGGTCCATTCTGGACACCACGATCACGGTGATCGCGGATAGTACGATCGTGTTCCGCAAGACCCTACCACCGTCACCTGAGTTCCTGGAGCACCGTGCCGCCCAGGAGCGCATCGGAAGAGAACGCCTGGCGTGGCGGGGATTGCCCCTGCTGGCCACGGCGGTCGGTG
Organism: Flavobacteriales bacterium; assembly: GCA_041745875.1. Classification (GTDB taxonomy): domain Bacteria; phylum Bacteroidota; class Bacteroidia; order Flavobacteriales_F; family PHOS-HE28; genus PHOS-HE28. The sequence continues at coordinate 4,619 of JBGTIB010000161.1, forward strand.
GCGCCTTTACAGTGAGGGCCGTGAACAAGCACAACCAAGCCTACGACGCGCTCGTCGAAGCCGAAGCCAGCTATTCTACACTTCGGGCACCCGGGGCCATCCAGCGATTGAAGGAGGAGACCATCCCTGCCCGACGAACGGAGTTCGACGATTCGCGGAACCGCGTGATGGTGGCTGGCATCTTCACCGGTGTTGCTGCGGCATCGGCTGTATACGGGTTCATGCGTACGGCAGGCAAGAAGGCACCTGCTTATCAGGACAAGGAACGCTTGCGCTTCGAAGGTCTTGTTTGGACCCCTGGGGATGGGGGAGGATGGTACGCCGCAATGACCCTGCCCATACGATGAGGATCATAGCCCTTGTAACGATCGGTATGCTGGTGCTCTTGTGCTCCTGTCGTAAGTACGACGTGGACATCGCCTCGCTGAACACCAGCGCCTTCGATCCCGACGGCAATGGTCAGTCGCTGCTTCGCATCGATTCGATCAGGACCGTGGCATTGGTCTCGGGTGCCGTTCACCAGCAACGTATTCACTGCACCCTCGATCCACTGCTCCTAGCTGCCGATGATTTCGTGGTGCGCTATGTGGAGTCCTCGATCCCCGATACGGTCGTGTTGGCGCCTTCCGCCGTGCAACAGGGCCGCATAACCATACACAACCAACAGGTGCAATTGGGCACCGAGTACTGTTTCAAGCTCGATATCCTCATCGAGGGCGGAACGATCGATCAGCATCGTATCGACACTTGTGCGGTGGCCCAACTCTAGGCGACAATGGGACGACAGCTGACCTTATACCTGTTGATGCTCCCACTGCTGGCAAGCGCCCAGGAGACCGGCTTCGTACGCCTGTTGGTGGACCCTGGTCACAACTTCGCCGCAGTGGTGGATGGCACGCGCTACGAAGGTCGCCTTCTGGAATTGCCAACAGGCGAACGCAAAGTGAGCCTTTGGGCGCCGGGTCGCATGGTAGTGGATACCACGATCACCGTGCCTGCAGGTCGCAGCATCGATCTGGTGATACAACTGCCGCATGATCTGGAGTACATGGCGTTCGCCCGTGAAGAGGATCGCCTGCTACGGCGCAAACGTCTGGTTCGAAGTGTGCCACTGGTGGCAACCATTGGCGCCATGGTCTGGACGATGACCGCGATCCGGGGATACAACGATGCCCACGCCCAGTTGGAGGCGGATCGGGCCGAATACGACCGGCTGTTCCTGCCGGGGTCGATCCGTGTGCTGAAGGACGAGACCATGCCCGCGCACAAGGAGGATTTCAAGAACGCGAGGAACGGGATGTACATGGCCTCAGCGGTCACAGCACTTGGCGTGGGAGCCACGGTGTATGTGTTCAATCGCACGGCCCGACGGGAAAAGTCCGTATTCGACGACAAACAGAAGGCGCGCTTCGATGGCCTTGCATGGATGCCTTCACAGGTGGGTGGAACCTGGGCTGTTCACCTTTCATTTCCCCTGCGATGAGGATCCACGCCATACTGCTGATGATCGCCACGATGCTGCTTGTGGCGTGCCATAAGGATGAACTGGAGCCGACGGAGTTGACCAGCAATCCGTTCGACAGCGACTACGTGGGTGCCGACCTCTTTTCGCTGGATGGGGCCGTCATCGAAAGCTATGTGGAGGACCTGGTCACCTACTATCGTTATCGGGTACGGGTGAGGGTGCACACCGAACTGCTGCTACCGAACCAAGTGTTCAGCGTGCGGATGCAACGCTTGCCGGATGGACCGGTCACCTCCCTGCACTCAAGCCAGTTGCAAAGCGACCTGTTCAGTGTGCTCCTGGAGGATTTCGAACTGGGTAACACCTATTGCTGGTCCTTTTCGATGGGCAACAACAACGAGTGGGGTGGCGGTAACAATGTGTGTTACACTGTGGAATGATGGAGAACGATCGCGTTCGGTTCGTTGGGTCCGGTCGGAGGCATTGCTTCACGATGTGGATGGTATTCCTCGTCCTGGGTCCGTTCGTATCGATCCCCACTTCGCTCCACGCCCAATCCACCGGTGAGCTGCGATTCCGTTTCGAGCCTCCCCAAGGTGTCCAGTACGTGTTGGATGGCAAACACAGAATGACCGATCGGGAGCTCACCTTGTTGGAAGGTGCCCATCGCTTCACCTTTTGGGCACCGGAGCGACGCATGTTGGACACCACCTTCTTCGTGCTGGCCGGTCGTACCCAGGAGTTCACCGTACAGTTGCGTTATGCGGTGGAGTTCGTGGACCATCGGAATGCCCTGCTGCGTTACGAGCGCAACAGGAAATGGGCACGCAACCTGCCACCGGTGGTGGCCGCCGGTGCTGCCGGGTGGGCAGTGGTATCGTTCATCCGTTTCGGCGATCGCCATTCCGCTTTACAGGATCTACGCGAGCAGTATCGCAGCAGCGCCGACCCGGAAGGGATCCGCAGCCTGAAGGAGAGTGCCATTCCGGAAGCCAAGGACGACTTCGCGAGATCGCGCACACAGACGTACGTAAGCACCGGGGTTCTGGCGATCGCCTTGGGGGCCACGGCATATTTCCGCCAGCATTTCGCACGTTCGAGCCCTCCGGAGTTCAAGGATGAGGAGCGCATCCGTTTTGAAGGTCTCGTGTACCATCCCTTACCGGACGGTGGCACCTGGGCCGCTGGTCTTTCCATCCTCCTGCGATGAACGCACGCATCCATATCATCCTGTTGTTGCTCGTGCCGCTCGTGATGGGTTGCTACAAGGACGATCTCGACGTGGCGGACTTGAACAACAACCCCTTCGATCCGGAGTACGTGGGGCCCGCCGTGTTCGAACTGGAAGGGACCTACACCCAATTTGTGGACCTGGGCGAGTTCACCGTACTATACCAGGTGATCGAAGTGCGGGTACGTGAGGACCTTTTCCTTTCATCCGCAGCATACACCGTGCAGCTTACGGACCTGCAGCTTGGCATGGTACAGAATGTCGTACCCGATCCGCCGGGAAGCAACATTTGGAAGTACTACCGGGAACCCGCACCCGGTCAGGAGATCTGTGTGGAACTGCGACTGGCGAACAACCAAAGCACAGCGGGCGCCACAACTTTTTGTGTGACTTTGTAATGAACGACGAGAACGAGGATATCCAGGGACCTGGTCCCAGTGAAGAGAAGCAACCAGCTGGAAAGGGAATTCCAGGTGTCGGCGCCAGCGGAACTTTCTCAGTAAGTGGCATGTACCGGGATTGGTTCCTGGATTATGCCAGCTATGTGATCCTGGAACGTGCCGTGCCCGCACTGTACGATGGGCTCAAACCCGTGCAGCGACGCATCCTGCACAGCATGAAGGACCTTGATGACGGCCGCTACAACAAGGTGGCCAACATCATCGGTCATACCATGCAATACCATCCGCATGGGGACGCAAGCATCGGCGATGCCTTGGTGCAACTGGGTCAAAAGGACCTGCTCATAGACTGCCAGGGGAACTGGGGCAACACCTTGACCGGTGACAGCGCCGCCGCACCGCGTTACATCGAAGCGCGCCTGAGCAAGTTCGCCCATGATGTGGTCTTCAATCCCAAGACCACCGACTGGCAACTGAGCTATGATGGCCGCAACAAGGAACCTGTCTTCCTTCCGGTGAAATTCCCCCTGCTGCTCGCACAAGGGGGCGAGGGCATCGCCGTGGGTCTCAGCTGCAAAGTGTTGCCACACAACTTCAACGAGTTGATCGACGCCAGCATCGCCACGCTGCGCAAACGCTCCTTCGAACTGGTGCCGGACTTTCCCACGGGAGGTCTGGCCGATGTGAGCAACTACAGCGAAGGCGAACGCGGTGGCCGCATCCGGTGCAGGGCGCGCATCCGCAAGGAGGACAACAAGACCCTTGTGATCCACGAGATCCCCTTCGGTACCACCACCACCAGCCTCATCGAAAGCATCATCAAGGCCAACGAGAAAGGCAAGATCAAGGTGCGACACATCGAGGACAACACCGCTGAGAATGCCGAGATCCTCGTGCACCTGGCGGCGGGTGTTTCACCGGACAACACCATCGATGCGCTCTATGCCTTCACCGATTGCGAACTGAGCATCGCACCCAACGCGGTGGTGATCGAGAACGATAAGCCCCGCTTCGTGGGCGTGAAGGAGTTGCTGCGCATCAGCACCGACAACACGCTGCGCCTGCTGGAACTGGAGCTGCGGATCAGGAAGGGCGAATTGGAGGAGCAGTGGCACTTCGCTTCGTTGGAGCGGATCTTCATCGAGAAGAAGGTGTACCGCAAGATCGAGGAGGCCGAGACCTGGGAGCAGGTGATCGAGTTCATCGACAAGGGCTTGAAGCCACATGTCAAGGAACTGAAACGACCGGTGACCGAGGAGGATATCCTGCGACTTACCGAGATCAAGATCAAGCGGATCAGCAAGTTCGACAGCTTCAAAGCGGATGAACACATCCTGCAGTTGAGCGAGCGCATCGATGAAACGCAGCACAAGCTGGACCATCTGGTGGACCACGCGGTGGACTACTTCAAGGACTTGAAGAAGAAGTACGGTCCGGGTCGCGAGCGGAAGACCGAGGTCCGGGCCTTCGATACCATCGTGGCCACCAAGGTCGCAGTGGCGAACCGGAAATTGTACGTGGACAAGGCCGAAGGCTTCATGGGTTGGAGTTTGCGCAGCAATGAATTCGTGGCCGAATGCTCCGACATCGACGACATCATCATTTTCAGGGATGATGGATCCATGCTGGTGACCAAGGTGGCTGACAAGAAGTTCATCGGCAAAGGCATCCTGCACGTGGGCGTGTGGAAGAAGAACGATGAGCGCACCATCTACCACCTGATCTATCAGGACGGTCCCAAGGGTGCGTATTTCATGAAGCGTTTCATCGTCACGGGCATCACGCGTGACAAGGAGTACGACCTTGCGGCGGGGAGCAAGGGTTCGCGCGTGGAGTACTTCACGGCCAATCCGGACGGCGCTGCCGAAGTGGTGCACGTGGTGCTGCGGCCACGTCCGAACCTGCGCAAGAACAAGTTCGACGTGGACTTTGCATCCCTGGCCGTGAAGGGCCGTGGCAGCCGGGGCAATCTGCTGACACGCTACCTGGTGAGCAAGATCACGCAGAAGGAACGCGGCGCCAGTACGCTTGGCGCGATCCCCATCTGGTTCGATGAGACCGTACGTCGCCTGAACGAGTCGGGACATGGCCGTTACCTCGGTCGTTTCTCCGGCGATGACAAGATCCTGGCGATCATGGCCAACGGTACCTACCAACTTTTTCCGCCGCTCCTTAGCACACATTTTCCTGATAACACCCAGACCGTGGTGAAGTGGGATCAGCGGGCGGTGGTGAGTGCTGTGTACTGGGAGGGCGACAAGCAACAGTACCACGTCAAGCGCTTCACGGTGGAATCCGCCAAGGATGCCGTGTCCTTCATCAGCGACCATCCCGATAGTCGTCTGGCGATCCACAGCATCGTACCAAAGCCACGCGTGAACGTCAGCTTCGACAAGCGGAGTAACCCACGCGATGATGAGCAGTTCGACCTTGAGGCCTTCATCTCCGTGAAGGGGCTCAAGGCCTTGGGTAACCGTCTCACACCTTTCAAAGTGAAGGATATGCAGCTTCTCGATCCGGTGTTCATTCCCATGACACCCGAGTTGGAGGAAGTGCAGGGCATGTTGATCACTGAGGACGAGATCGGCAACATGGAGGCGCCCGAGGAGGAAGGTCTGGAGGAGAGCCCGATGAAGCAGTTCAAACGACAGCAGGGATCCGGCGACGTGGAACGCTCTCCTGACGATCCGCTGATCGGCTACTCGCCCGGTAAGCAGATCACATTGGGGCTGGACTAGTCCGTGGGTTCGACCCGGCCGGTCAATCCGCCTTTACCGCCCGCAGATATTGCACCTGGTCGCTGTGCACCAGTCGCACGAGGTAGGTGCCATTCGCTTCCCCGTGCAATGGGAGCGGAAGGGAGGAAATTCCGTTCAGGGTCACGTTGCGCTGAAGCACGGTCCGGCCGGTTCCGTCGAACACATCAAGTTGCACCACACCGTGCACGTCGATGGTCAGGAGCGTGGCGTCGGTGAAAGGGTTGGGCGCCAGCGTGGCCAGGATACCCGCATGCGACTCTTCGATCCCGGCGCAACTGCGCACCACGACCATGATGGTGGAGGAGCCCATGCACTCTCCTGGCAATTCCGCCTCCAAGGTCACAGGCCAGATACCGATGCCCGTCATCGCCGGGTCGAACAGTACCGACGCTCCCTGCCCTGGAAAGGTACCCGACCATGTGCCATCGGGCGAGCCGGTGACCAGTACGGGAAGGTCATCGATGCACAGCGGATCGAGCGGTGCGATGCTCACATCCGTGGTAGGCAGCACGGAGAGCACGTATGACGTGTTCTGAAGGGTGCAGCCATCGGGCCCCGTGTAAGTATAGACCAGCGCATACGCCCCTGTCGACAGCATGGAGGGTGACAGTAGACCATTGCCATCGAGCGGTGCGTCCCACGCTCCGCCGGGCGGCGTTGCGGTGAACTGAGCGGGCTCGTCGTACTTGCAGAATTCCAGATCGTCAACGTCCCAGAAGACCTCCGCAGCACCGGCGATCACCAACTCGGTTGAAGCGGATCCTGTACAGCCGGTGCCTCCATCGTATGTGTACACGAGCACATGGGAACCGGCGCCGGCCACGGTCGGGTCGAGCGCATCATCGCCAACACCCGGACCTGACCAGGAACCGCCGGCAGGAAGGCCCCCTTCCAGGGCGATCATATCACCACTCTCGCAGTAGATACCCGGCATCTCCTGCACGCTGACATCGGGTATACTATCGCTCACCACTACGATGACCGTATCACTGTTGGCACACTGTTGCGGCCCGGTGGGGTTTACGAGCAGGATCAGCTCGAATTCACCCGGACCGATGGCGGGGTTGAACAATGCACCGTCGGGGCCGAAGCCAGCGATGTCACCTTCCCAGGTCAAGCCAAGTGGGGGGGCGGCGAAGGGAGCAATGGTCTGCATACCGCTGTTCACGCAGAACGGACCAACGGGTCCTATCTCTGCAGGCAGGGTGTTCCAGACGAAGATGGGACCGATGACCGAAACGCACGTGGCACCTGTCGCATCCTCGAACTCGCAGGTGAAATAGGGTTCGGTGAGTTGTGCTGGATCGAGGATGTTCCCATTGGAGAGTCCGTCCCAGATGGTATTCGTCGGTTGTGAGCTCATGTTGATCGGCGGGTCGTTGGAGCAGACAGCGACACCGAGGTCGGGGAGCACCGTCGGTCCTTCGATGACACGTTGCACGGCGGTGCCCCGGACCGGACATCCTTGGGGCTCGTAGGCGGTGTAGGCCAGTGTGTAGTTCCCGGCGAAGAACAGGTCGAAGCGGTTGAATTCATTTCCGGTGACGCCTGGCCCGGACCAGAGACCTTCCACAGGGAGGAGCTCAGGTAGCACGATGGTCGGTCCGAAGAGGCACAAGGTGTCGAGACCGGGCATCTCTGGATCCGCGATCGGTGGTGTCAATGTCGAAGCGCGCCATACGATCTGGTCATCCAGCACCTTCACCAGATCGTCCCGCCCGTCGCCATCAAGATCGGCAAGGAGAAGGAGCGAAGGCTTTTGAAGCCCCGGGATGTCATTCGACTGAACGAAACCCGGAGCACTTTCCAAATGTCCGGACCACAGAAGCGGCAACATGCTATCGGTGGGTGCATAGACCACAGCGGTCTCGTTCCCACATCCCGGTCTGCCGAAGTAGCCAGGTCCGGCCTCTGATCCCGTGGCCAGCACATGGCCCGTGAACGAGGTCCATGCGCCACCACCTGCCAGTGGGCTATGGGCCCATTGCACGGCATTGGGCGAGGCATCAGCCAGGTCCAGGAGTCCGTCGCCATCGATGTCCATCATCACGGGGTCCGCGAATGGGAACGTCGGAGCGAACAGGATCACCTCCGGGCTCCATACCGATCCATCGCCGATCGTATTTCGCAGCACGATCAGGTCGCCCATGGGTGCTTGCACGATGAGGTCCGAACCACCCTGCTCATCGAGGTCCCCGATCAGCAGCACATTGGAAGGATCACCCTGGTATACGGCCGGAATGGTGATCGGTGGATCGAAGCCGGAGCCGGTGTTGGCCGACCATAGGATGTCCGTTGCCGCGCCATTTCCGATCACCATCACGATGTCCGGGGATCCGTTGCTCGTGATGTCACCGCAGCGCAATGCACTGGGGACGGTACCGAGCGGGAAGAGCAAGGTGGAAGCGGAGAACTGCCCGCTGCCCAGATTGTACAGAGCACGCACTGAAGACCCGCTATTGCCTATGTAGATGATGTCGTTCAACCCATCCCCGTCCAGGTCGGCCACATCGAACAACGCTATGCCGTTCGGTGCGGGTGGTAGTGGAAATACGTCGAAGGAGCCAAGTCCATCGGAATTGATGAACACTTTGAAGGCGGTACCACCGAACACCGCCAACAGGTCCAGGTCCCCGTTACCATCCAGATCGACCGCACGAAGGTGATCTGGTGTACCATTGTGTATCGACTGTGCCGGACCGAACTGTGCCTGGCTGGTGCATGGAAGCAGGCTCACCACCAGCAGCACCATAACAGGGAGAAAACTGATCCGTGGATCGTTGAATGTCGACAAAGAAGTGGTATTCGTCGACGAAGGTAGTATAGCGCCGGACGAGATCGATCGTTACTTATGGAAAGAAATACACGATCGGACCACTGATAATTAACCAACGATCCTGCTCAGGCACAGAGGATCGGAATGAAAGCATCATTGGTCAGCATGCGTTCCTTCTCGGCATCGGCGATATAGCGGTACTCATCACTGGCATGTGCCATGATCGCAATGCAACCGGCCGAAATGGAAGCGGCATACCGGATGGTGGGCTCGGCGAAGCTCACGCTGAAGATCGTGCTGGGCTCATTCACTTCCTTCAGTCGGATGTTCTCCTGTTGCAACCGGACCAACATGTCGCGTTTGTTGAACAGCAGTTCGTCCGAGGGTTGTTCGTTGGGCCGCATCAATTGATACACCACTACTTCGGCCGCACACACCCGGGCCAACAGGCAGACCATGTCGAGCATTCTGCCCACGTTGTGATGCGCCGCCACCGGCATCACGATGCGGTCCAGCATCTCGGTTCGAGGACTTTGTTCCTGCACCACGAAAGCCGGTACTTCCAGGCGGCGCACCAGTTTCAGGATGTCCGCGCCGAACAGGTTCTGCCGCAGCCCGCGTGGGCCGTGCGTTCCCATGACCGCCAGCATATGGTCGCGTGCACTTTCCTCCGCGATCCGGTCCATGAAGTTGCCTTCCAGAACCAAGGGCTTCACGCGACCTTGCCCACCGGTTTGTTCAATGCGCTGCTCCAACTGGACGGAGGCCTCCGCACGCGCTTTCTCCCCGCCCTTGTCCAACACGTGCAACAAGGTCACGTTCGTCCCGGCGCGGTCCGCGAAACGCAACGCGTGGAACAGGGCTGTATCCGAAGCAGGTGTGAGGTCGGTGGTGCACAGGATGTCTTTCATGGCTACGTGCTGGGCCCGGAAAGATAACCGTGGGTGCATAGGATCGGATCTGAGGCGTGTGGACTTTCACGCAGCATTCCAATGGTGGGGTGTTCCACTGACCCTCCTCCATGCATGGCGCACGCTCCGGATCCGTAACTTGGTCCCAAGCCTTACGGCGCTCCCCATAACCCATGAGATCCATATTTTCTTCGGCACTTTTTTGTGCCTCCACCTTCGTCTTTGCCCAGTTGAACATGTCCATCGTAGGCCAACTGGATTATCAGGACCTGCACGACAGCGATATCAGCGATGTTTGGGGTTACGTGGATGGGACCGGGATCGAATATGCACTGGTGGGCGTGAACAATGGTGGCGTTTCCGTGGTGAGCCTTGCCGATCCCACGTCCCCGCAGGAGGTATTCTATTTCCCCGGCGCCAATACGATCTGGCGCGACCTCAAGGTGTGGAACGACCACGCTTACATCACCAATGAAGGGGACAACGGACTTACGATCATCGACCTTTCGCCGCTGCCCTTCAGCAATGCCTTGACCGCTGCCAATTGGCAGGAAGGTGGCTGGACCTCGGCTCACAATATCTACATCGACGAGAACGGCATCGCCTATATCTCTGGTGCAAACCGTGGTAACGGAGGCGTGATCTTCCTGGACCTCACCGTGGATCCATTCCAGCCCGTTGAGGTGGGCGAGTTCGATCAGTGGTACTCCCACGATTGTATGACCCGGGGCGATACCATGTACGCCGCGCACATCAGCGATGGCTGGTTCTCGATCGTCGATGTTTCCGACAAGCAGAACCCGGTGTTGCTCGGTACCCGCAATACGGGCAACAATTTCACCCACAACTGCTGGGTATCGGACAACGGCCAGTATCTGTTCACCACGGATGAAGTGGTGGGTGGGTGGTTGGGTAGTTACGATATCAGTGACCCCACGGACATTCAGGAATTGCAGCTCTGGCGCAGCGACCCCGGCTCGGGCACCATCCCGCACAACACGCACTTCATCAACGACTATGTCGTGACCAGCTATTACCGCATCGGCACCACCATCCACGATGTATCCCGCCCATGGAACGTGGTGGAGGTGGGACGCTACGACCACTGTGATCTGGTCGGAGAAGGGTTCAATGGAGGTTGGGGAACGTACCCTTGGTTGCCCAGCGGGAGGATCATCAGCACCGACATCGAAGAGGGTTTGATCGTACTTGATGCCACTTACGTACGCGCCTGTTGGTTGGAGGGCACCATTCGCAATGCACAAACGACGGCCCCCGTGGTGAACGCAACGCTCCAGATCGTGGGCATCGTTACAGCTGCGCCTACCACGTTCAATGGCGCCTATGCCACCGGCCACCATGCTGGCGGAACTTACGAGGTATTCGTGTCGGCCCCGGGGTATGAGAGCGCGACCGTCACCGGTGTCGTGTTGCAGACCGGCGAGGTCACCTTGCTCGATATCGATCTGGTGCCATTGGTGTCCTTCGCACTGCAGGGCATCGTGGTGGAGGCCGGTACCGGCGCTCCCATCGAAGGTGCCCAGGTGACCGTGAAGAACGACATCTATGATCATCAAGCAGTGACCGCTTCGGACGGTACTTTCAATTTGCCCGCGGTGTTCGCGGACAATTACGATGTGGTAGCAGGCCGTTGGGGGTGGCGCACCGAATGTCCTGCCGAACAAGCGATCGACGCCGCCACGGGTATGCTCACCATAACGCTGGAGCCTGGTTATTACGATGACTTCATCTTCGATTTCGGATGGACCGTGAGTTCCACGGCCGATGTTGGCATGTGGGAACGTGGCGCACCGATCGGGACCACCTTCCAAGGGGATTGGGTGAACCCACCGTCGGATATCGCGAATGATTGCGGCGACCAGGCCTATGTGACAGGCAATGGCGGGGGTGCCGCCGGGAACGACGATGTGGACGGAGGGAATACCATCCTCACCTCACCGATCTTCGACGGTACCACCGTGTGGGATCCGCATGTGCGTTACCAGCGCTGGTTCTTCAACGCCGGTGGTTCGGGAGCTCCCAATGACCGAATGACGATCACCTTGGACAATGGCATCACAACCGCCGTGCTCGAGAACATCACCGTCTCCGGTTCATCTTCTTCCTGGGTGCCCCGGGATCATCGCATACTGGATCATCTGGAGCGTACCACCACCATGCAACTCATCGTGTTCGTCACAGATGATGAGCCGGGCCACCTCGTGGAAGGTGGATTCGACGGTTTCGAGGTGGTGGAGATGAGCCCGATGGGCATGGAACTCGTTGATGAGAGCCAACCGTTCACCTTGTGGCCCAATCCAAGCGATGGTCGGTTCGAGGTCCGGATGGCACTGCAGGAGGATGCCATCTTGGAAGTGTTCGATGCCTTGGGACGCAGTGTTCGTGCTCCGGAGCGCACCTTTCAGGGCTATGGTACATTCCATGCCGAACTCCCTCCCGGTACCTATGTGGTACGCATCACCACCGATGGCGGTTCACGCATGACACAGCTTCTGTCGGTGGGGCGTTGAGCCGGGTGCATCCGCGGCTTCGGCCCCTCGAACGTTCTACTTGGAGGCGCCCTTGGCGGCAGCAGCGTACACAGGTGAACGCGATGTGCGGCAGCGCTGACTAACGATCGGGGTCACGGCCCAGGCAGTTTTCCTGGATGAGAACATCAACATCCGGTAACACGGCCATGGCCTTGGCAAGTACGAGGTCGTCGCAGGCTTTGCTGGTGTCTCCACCTTGTATCCGAAGGATCGCCCGGGTGCGCAGGGCATAAGGATTGGCCGGATAGGCGCGTAAGCTCCGTTCCACATCGGCCCAGGCTGCCTTGGAATTACCCAGTTTCATTTGAACATAGGCCCGGTTGCTCAGGGCCACTGGCTCGTCCTTGTCAAGGCTCAGGGCCTTTTCGATCATGATCAAGGCCTCATCATATCGCTGCAACTGGATCAGCTCGAAACCACGGTTGCTCCAGTGACCCACATTGGCGGGCTCCATTTCGCACAGTCGTTCGAGTATGGACAGTGCTTCGGTGTAACGCCCGGCCTTGTCGTACAAACGTGAAAGTATCGTCATCGCTTCGACATCCGCTGCGCCACCGGCCATGGCAAGTTCCAGATCATCGATGGCCTGGGCGGGTAGTTTCATATCGGCCCGCGCCTTGCCCCGCAACACCAAGGCCTCCACATGCATCACAGTGTCCGTGCCATGGTTGATGGCTTCGGAAGCATGATACACTGTTTTCAGGGCGTCCTCACCACGTGCTGAATACCGTGCCCTGAGCAGATGTGCTTCGGCCTGGGTACTGTCCATGCGTAGCACCCTTTCAATGTCGAGGATGAATCGGTCCATGCGCTCCAAGGCCCACCATGCCTTGGCCCTGGAAAGCAAGGGTCTGACACCGGCATCGGCCTTGACAGCCTGTTCATACTCGGCCAATGCACGTTGTGGCTTGTCCTGTGTCATCAACGAATCGCCACGTGCAAGCCACTTTTCCGGAGTCTGTGACCATGCTGTGCCCGCGGCGAGACACATCATCCACATCATCGACCATGACAGCCCGCGCATCATTGCGTCCATCAGTTGAAGGGGCGGTGTGTGGGAAAGCATCGGTCACGGCAAATGTAACCGCAGCGCGGCGATGCAGATACCGTGCCCTTTCGTGGTTCACCAGCGCGCCACAGGAACCGTGTCCAGGGAGGAATATCGGCCATCCAGGTACAGGTGATATCCCGCCATCGCGATCATGGCCGCGTTGTCGGTGCAGTACGCGAAGGGAGGGATGAACGCTTCCCAACCTTCCTTCTCTG
>JBGTIB010000162.1:0-9459 GCA_041745875.1 Flavobacteriales bacterium
CTTCATGTGGGATACGCGATACGAGGCCGACGTTTATGCCTGTGCATCACCGGCCGTGGCTAAGCAGGTACGTGGCCTGTTGCGCAAAGGGACCCGCGGCGCCGATCTCGTGGCAGTGGTGAACAAGAACAATCCCCTGGACCTGGAGATCGATGCAGGTGTATTCACAGCGGAACAGAAGCCCTTCCTTTCCGGCCTGGAGAAAACCGGGCTCAGCGCCGACCTCAAAGTGGATGACCGTGTGATGATCGTGGATCTCAAGAAGATCCTGCCACCAGCACCGAAGGAACTGGATGAGGCACGCGGTGCCGTCACAGCCGCATACCAGGACAGTCTGGAGGAGGCATGGATCAACGAACTGCGGGGGAAGTACAACGTGGTCGTGGACCGCGACGTCCTGTACTCGATCAAGTGAGCACAAGGGACCTCTTCCATGGTCCGGGCTTGCTGCTCCTGACGCTTGGCCTGATGCTCCTGTTCCCGGGCTGCTCCGCGACGGATGACCCCGACGATCCTCCTGTGGCCCGCGCATACGAACAGCAATTGCTTTGGAGCCATCTGCGTCAGATGGTGCCCTTGGGGTCCACGCCGGAGGACAGTGCCGCCCTGGCACAGGGATTCATCCGCAACTGGTTGCGACAGCAGACCATCCTTCATAAGGCTGAGCGCAACCTCGGTCCGATACAGGGAGACATTGAATCCCAACTGCGCGACTACCACAATTCGCTGGTGATCTTTGCCTACGAACAAGCCTTGGTGGAACAGAAGCTGGATACCGTGGTCGATCCAGCCGAGATCGAAGCGTATCACACACGTAACGCGGCCAATTTCGAACTCAAGGACAACATCCTGCGCATTCGATGGTTCAAGTTACGGGAGGACGATCGCAAGACCCTGAAACGGCTGGAGGATCACTTCCTCAGCAAGTCCGATGAACGGATGGGCGAAGTGGAGCACTGGCTGGCGGAAAGGGGCATCCCCATCATCGATCGCAGTGGTACCTGGACCAATTCCGCCGAATTGCGCAACGAAGTGCCGATACTCTTCAGCGGATCTGGACCGGAGGGTCCCAAGTTGGGACGTTCTGTCCTACGCGATAGCGGCACGACCTGGTTCGTGGATATCTTGGAGCACCGTTCCAAGGAAAGTGCAGCGCCCTTGGAGCTGGTCCAGCAGGATATCCGTTCCATCATCATCAACCAACGCAAGCTCCAACTCATTGAGCGCATGCGTGAAGACCTTTACCTTGAAGCACTTGAACAGAAGGATATCGAAGTGTTGTAGGCTGGTGCTCACCGCATGCCTGGTCGCTTTACCCATCCTTGCCGCGTCGCAGCCTGTCTCGCGGCTCATCGACCGTGTGGTGGCCGTGGTGGGACGCGAGATCGTGCTGGAGTCGGACCTGATCGCCCGCGCCGAACAGGCCAGTCAGGCAGGCATCCCTGCTGATGCGAACTTCCTGTGCGGGGAACTCGAGGATCTGCTCTACGAGAAGCTGCTGGTGGAACAAGGCAGGTTGGACAGTGTGGAAGTTGATGAGGCCCAGGTGGACGCCGAACTCGACCGGCGCATCAGGTACTTCGCGGCCCAACTGGGGGGCGAGAAACAGTTGGAGGAGTTCTATGGAAAAAGCGTGGCCGAGATCAAGGACGAATTCCGCGTTCAGGTCGAGGACCAATTGCTGGTCCAGAACATGCAACAGACCATCACCTCCGATATCCGGGTCACTCCTCGCGATGTGCAGCGGTTCTTCCAGAGCTTCCCCAAGGACAGTATACCGCTGATCAATGCCGAGGTCGAGTACGCGCAGATCCTGCGGATCCCCAAGCCCAGCGAAGAGGAGGAGCGAAGGGTGCGGCGCAAGATCGAGGAGTATCGCGAATCGCTCCTCAAAGAGGAACGCGACTTCTGCACCGTGGCCATCCTCTATTCCGAGGACCCTGGTTCAGCCAAGGAATGTGGGGAACTCGGCATGGTGCCCACCGGGGTGATGGTACCCGAATTCGATGCCGTGGCGCTGAGCCTCAAGGAAGGTGAGATATCGCAGGTGTTCCGCACCGAATTCGGTTATCACTTCATGCAGTTGATCGAACGCCTCGGCGAAAGGTTCAACGCCCGCCACGTGCTTATGCGACCCCAGGTCAGCAACAGTGATCTGGCGGGTTCAAGGATATTGCTGGACAGCCTCGTGATCGGGATCCGTGACGGCGACCTGGATTTCGGCGCCATGGCCCAGGAACATTCGCACGATGAGGAAAGTCGTGGAACCAGTGGTACCATGATCGAACCGAACAGCAACTCAACCCGGTGGGACATGAGCGCATTGGACCAGCAGACCTTCTTCGTTCTGGACAAACTGAAGCCCGGAGAGGTGAGTGATCCCCAGCTTGTCGTGTTGCCGGACGGGTCCAAGGCGTACCGCCTCTTGAAGCTCATCGTGCGCACCGAACCGCACCAGGCCAACCTGCGCGATGACTACCGCCTCATTCAACAAGCTGCGGAGGGGAAACTACGGTCGCAGGCCATCGATGAATGGGTACGTGACCGTGTAAGTTCGACCTATGTGAAGCTGGTGGATGACTACGTCGGTTGCACATTCATGCACGGCTGGGGAGGCACTGCGGAAGCGGAGCGGTGAAAGGATATTCGGATGGCAAACAGCACGGAACGATCATGAGCACAGCGACGAACGATGTAAAGGCGGTGGAGGAGTTCGGAGGGAAGTACCAACGCCTGAAGGCCGAAGTGGGCAAGGTCATCATCGGCCAGGAGCAGGTGGTGGACCTGGTGCTTCAAGGCATCTTCAGCCGTGGTCATTGTCTGCTCGTTGGCGTGCCAGGTCTGGCAAAAACCCTGTTGGTGAACACGGTCTCGCGTGCCTTGGGGCTCAGCTTCAACCGCATTCAGTTCACACCCGACCTGATGCCCAGCGACATCATCGGTTCGGAGATACTGGACCAGGACCGGCATTTCCGTTTCGTGAAAGGACCCGTGTTCGCCAACATCATTCTTGCCGACGAGATCAACCGCACCCCGCCCAAGACCCAGGCCGCCCTGCTCGAAGCCATGCAGGAGAAAGCCGTTACCGCGGCCGGACAAACCCATGTGCTGCCCGATCCATTCTTCGTACTGGCCACCCAGAACCCCATCGAGCAGGAGGGTACCTATCCGTTGCCAGAGGCCCAGTTGGACCGTTTCATGTTCAATATCTGGGTCGATTACCCGACCTACGAGGAGGAACTGGCCGTGGTGAAGGCCACCACCGGAGATCATGCACCGGAGCTTAGCCCCGTGCTCGATGCCGAAGAGATCAAATACTTCCAAGGCCTGGTGCGCCGGATCCCCGTGCCGGACAATGTGATGGAGTATGCCGTGAAACTTGCGACACGTACCCGGCCCGGGCTCAATGGCGCCCCGTCCATCATCAATGAACACATCAGCTGGGGAGCAGGTCCACGCGCATCGCAATATCTGGTGGTCGGCGCCAAATGCCACGCCCTGGCCAAGGGCCGCTTCTCACCCGATATCGCCGACGTACAGGCTGTGGCACTTCCCATCCTGCGCCATCGACTGGTGCGCAACTACAAGGCCGAAGCGGAAGGGGTTACCGTTGACAGGATCGTGCAGGGCATTCTTTGAGGAATCGAAGGGTGGTTATGCTCCAAGGCTTCCCATCGCTTAGATTTGGATTCCGGTTCGCGAAATGGACCGACCAACGATCATGAGACATATCGTGCGTTCGATCTGCTTTTGTGGCATGCTCATATTGGGGATGCAGGCCACGGCACAGTTGCCCGTGGTGGATATCGCTGCGGTCACCACCATCAATGATCAGGTGGAGGTGTTCATCCGTCCGGATGCGTTCTTCGATGGGTATTTCGCCGCGATCGTGTTCACCATTCGTTGGTTCGATGATGATGGGGCGACGCTGGGAAGCATTGAACAGGATCCAACGATCCAGTCGTACATGAACGTGAACAAGTCCGGTCCGGAACTGGTGGATGGACTTTTCCGATATCAGGTCTTCGCAGGCTTCGGTGCCCAGACCTTGTCGGACCTTGCGCAGAACTGGTCGCCCAGTGAGGAGATCATCCTCTGTAGTGTGAACATCAACAACGGCCCCAGCTTGTTCAGTATCTCCGACGATGCGTTCACCGCCGGTCAGAATGGTACCTTCTACATCTCATTGAACGGTTCCGATCAAACCGGCGTGATCTATTCCTTCACCACTTCGACTCCTACGACACCCGCAATACCAACGGCCTGGCTCGGTCCCAATCCAACGGACGGCCTGATCTGGCTGACACTGCCGGAGGATGGTACTGCACAAGTGGAGATCCTTGATGCGGCCGGACGGCTGCTCGCGACGCAATTGTTCAACGCTACGGCGAATGCACCGAACACCGTGGATCTTAGCGACCGCGCGAATGGCATGTATGTGATGCGGGTGATCCAGGGCGACCTGGTGCGCGAGGAAAGAGTGTTGCTCGCCCGCTGACATGCTTGGATGCATTGGCGGGTCGATCGTCCTCGGGTACCTGTGATCGAGCTGATATCCTGATCCAAGGTGTGGCTGCCGAACACATTTCAACGCATGTTCGTCCCTGTTGAGACATACATCCTCCCCACGCTATCACGCATGGCATTCAGTACATGAGGGCCGGACAAATGGGCCGGATGCTTCGAACGAGTTGCACATTTTTCGCCGTGGGTGTCTGGTGCTGGGCCCACGGACAGCAGTGGGAGGTCCACAACATGGACAATGCAGGTTTCCCAAGCAATACGGTCGTGGACATCGCCGAGGATGGTGCCGGTGTGCTGTGGGCCGCTACGGACTGGGGCCTGTGCCGCTTGGAGAATGGGGTGTGGACCGTGATCCAACAACAGCCCGATGGCCTTCCCTCCAATTCACTCACTTGCCTGGCCGTGGATACGACCGATCGGCTATGGGTGGGTACCATCAGCAATGGCATCGGCGTGTTCGATGGAACGAGCTGGACCTACCTCAACAACACGAACAGTCCCATCCTGACTGAAGGGGTTCGGGACATACTGCATGATCACAGGGGGTGGGTCTGGATCAGCACCGAATTGGGGTTGCATGTGTTCACCGGAACCGATTGGTTCCTCTACGACAACACGGCGCAAAGCCACCAAGGGTACACCTTCTTTGGTCCGAACGTACGTTCGGTGGCGGTTCGCGAGGATGGCTTGGTAGCGGTCGCGACGCTCAACGCAGGGCTAACGTATTTGAGCGAGACGGACTTCATCTACTACACCGCCTCCAACAGTAATTTCCCCGATAACTCCCAGAATGCCGTGGCCTTCGATGGCAATGGGGACCGTTGGCTGGCCTGCCCTTCGGGCGGGTTGATCTGGCATTCGGGCGAGCACGTTGGAGGTCCATGGTTCCAATACAACGCCTTTACATCCGGCTTTCCGAACAACACCCTGCTCTGCTTGGCGATCGACACCATTGGACACAAGTGGGTCGGGTCGGAGACCATGGGTGTGCTTGTGTTCGAGGGTCCCGGATCATGGTACCTGTTGAACGCAGCGAATTCCGGCTTGCCGGATGATCATGTTCGAAGCATTTTGGTCGATCAGGAAGGAAACATCTGGGTCGGCACGAACACCGGTGGCCTGGCGCGTTTTGTCATTGATACAGGGATGGAGACCCCCACCGCCGCCCAACCACGGGTCTTCCCCAACCCCTTCCATGATCGGATCCACCTCGACCTGAGCGATCGACCTGGTACCTTCACGTGGGAGTTGAACGACCTATTGGGTCGAACCTTACAACGGGGGACGATGGCCGGTGGAGCGTTGGTACCACTGGATCTTCAGGGGCTTGTACCCGGGAATCATTTGCTCCGGTTAAGCGATGGGGATCGCTCCCATACGCTTTGGATCACTAGGATGCACGGTATTCGATAACGGATCGGGCGGTTGACGTTCGGTGGGAAGCTGGGTATATTGCATCGCCTTTGCTCAGGCGTTCACTTTCCTCAGCCACATGATCCTACGTTTCCTCCTCGGAGTTTGCACGTTGATGCTTACGACCACGACCACGGTGGTCGCCCAATGTTCCCTCACACAAGCCAATACCTGCCAGTGCAGGACGGCTGGAGCCGGTACCTGCGACCTGCTGCCGGATCTTACCATTTCATGGGTGGGATTGGAGAGTTATTCCAGCGGACCATCGGAGTATGGCCAGTCAGGTAGCAATGCGGGTCGCTTGCGTGTGTCCGGCTCCACGCCGAACATCGGTTACGGTCCGCTGGAAGTACGCACTGCGAACCAACAGGGGACGCGTCAATTCGTGTGTGGAACGGATACCTTCTCTGTGGGTGGGCAGACGAATTTCAATTGTCCCAATGGAGAGAATCCCAGGCAGATCATCTTTCAGCAGGTCTACCGCAAGCAGGGTAACCAGATGGTGAAAAATGAACGGATGGCGGGTAGCATGACCTACCACTCCGCGCACAGCCACTACCATGTGAACGATTGGACCAGCCAAGATCTTTGTCTGGAAGACCCCAACGAACCGGATCCACGGAAATGGCCTGTGGTGGCCACTGGTGCCAAGATCGGGTTCTGCCTGATGGATTATGGAGCATGCAGTACATACCCTGGGCATTGTCGGACAAGCCAGGAGTATGGCGGAGGAACAGCCATGAACGCTAGTAATAACTACCCGAACTATGGTCTGCATGGAGGGTACGGCTGTGGTAGCAATGTTCAGGGTATCTCCGTGGGCCGAACGGATATCTACAGCAAGAGCTTGGACATGATGTGGATCAACGTGATGGATGGTTTGTGCAACGGCAACTACTGGATCGTGGCCCAAGTCGATCCCACCAACGTGTTCATGGAGGAGAACGACGAGAACAACTGGACCGCGATCCCATTCACCATGACCCAGCAACGACCTGCAGGTAGCGGTGGAACCGCAGGGATCACAGCGGAAAATGGTCTCAGAGGCGTGAGCGGTCAGAGCGTGCGGTTGACCGCCACCCCCGGCTACGGCTACCTCTGGAGCAATGGCGCCACCACACGGAGCATCGATGTGAGCCAGGCCGGCAACTATTCCGTCACGGTGACGGCCCCCTGTGGGTCGCTCACATCCGGAACGGTGGCCGTCACCATGGCAGCTCCTTTGCCGCCACCGGTCGGAACCGGAGCAAACGTGGTAGGACCAGCTTCCGCAGCTGTTTCCGCGACTGGTGCAGGGAATGAGATCCGCTGGTACGCGGATGCAACTGCCACTGAACCGCTCTCCACGGGCAGCCAGTTCGTGACCCCGGTGTTGGAAGAGACCACCACTTATCATGCTTCCACGCGTACGGTGTCCCCGGGTGCTGCGGTCTCAGGAGGTAAGATCAATTTGAGCGGGTCGCAGAATTCCAGCAGCGCGAAACAATGGAACATCTTTGATGCCTATGAGCCCTTCGAATTGGTCTCCGTGAAGGTGTACGCCACAGGGAATGGTGATCGGCATTTCGTTCTGAAGGACAATGTCGGCAACGTGATCGAAGAGCGTTATGTCTACGTGCCCAATGGAACGCACCGTGTGCAGTTGAACATGCAGGTACCTGCCGGCACGGCACATATGATCTCAGCCTTCGATGATAATACGGAGATCATCCAACAACTGCATCGGGACAATATCGGGGTCAGTTATCCCTATCCCATTGGTTCGCTCGGTGCTATCACGGGCAGTACGGCCGGGGGGATCTATTACTATTACCTCTACGACTGGGAGGTGCGAACCCCGGACCTGGTCATTGAGAGCGCCCGGGTACCGGTGGTGGCTGAGGTCACCGATGGGGTGGTGCTCGATCTCCGCATGAAACTCGAAGGCCCCTTCAACAGCATTACAGGGTTGATGAACGATGCATTGCGTTCGAACGCTTTGGTCCCATTGCAGGAGCCATACACCGCTCTGGGCTTCGACCATGTCGGCAATGTGGGTGGCGTATTGACCACACCCGCCGTGTTGTCGGTCTTCGGTAACGAAGCCATTGTGGACTGGGTGTTCGTGGAACTGCGGAACGCGAGCGATCCGTCCGTGGTCATATCCACACAATGTGCCTTGCTCAAACGTAATGGACAGGTCGTTTCCTCAAGTGGTGCCCAACTACGTTTCCCTGTGCCGAACGGGACATACCATATTGCAGTCAGGCATAGGAACCACTTGGGGTGCATGACGGCGGCCCCGCTTTCACTTGGAGCAGCCCCCACAGTTTTGGACCTGACTTCACCCGCTGTGAACACATATGGCACAGCGGCCCGGAAACAGATCGGATCCACCATGGTGCTGTGGGCGGGTAACGTGGTGTGGGACGACCGCATACGCTACACTGGAGCGAACAACGACAGGGATCCCATCCTTGGCGCCATTGGTGGCTTGATACCTACCTCCTCCGCACAGGGCTACCTGATGAGCGATACGAATCTCGATGGTTTCGTGAAATACACCGGTGTTTCGAATGACCGGGATATCATCCTGACCAACATTGGAGGTATCATTCCCACCGACTCACGGGTCGAACAGTTGCCCTAAGCCCATACCTCTCTATCTTCGTTCCCCCCCTTTCCCACATACCCCCTACCAAACCCAATATCATGAGGAACAGTACCCCCTTAAAACTAGCCATCTGGCTACTTCTCGTCCTTGCAGGATCATGGGCCACGCCGGGAGCGGTGATGGCGCAGCCAGGAGATGTGAACGGGATCGATGTGCGGCTGATAGAGGTCTCTCCCACTCAGATAGAGATCCAACTTCGCGCCAATAACCCATGGGATTTCAGTGATGGAGTAGGCAACTTGACCTTCGCGATCCGCTGGGAGACCGCAGCAGGTGGCACCTTGGGGACAGCGACCCAGTCCGACCTGTGTTTCTTCGGAGGGCTGAGGCTGTTGCAGAACCCGGGGATCAATAACGTGGATAACAGCGGCTTCCGCTACAAGGGTTACAACTGCACTGGGGCAGGGTGGGAGGATGGCGATGGATGTAACTACCCGGCCAACACCTGGCTACCCTATGCCCGGGTCACAGTGACCGGACTTACGGGATGCACTGACTTCGAAGTGGTCGCTTCCGATGCGTTTACGCAGTCTGTGAACAGCAACTGGTTCATCAGCCTGGGAGGTACCAACATCACCGCTAATTCCGATGTGGTCGCTCCGGGAGTGGAACTCGGCAGTTGCGATGTGGATTGCAATGGCGTTACGGGCGGAACAGCCTTTATTGACAACTGTGGTGACTGCGTAGGCGGCACCACCGGTGAAGTAGCCTGCGTGCAGGACTGCAATGGTGAGTTCGGCGGAACGGCTTTCATTGATGGTTGCGGTGACTGCGTAGGCGGCACCACCGGCGAAGTAGCTTGCGTGAACGACTGTGCCGGTGTACCCGGCGGTTCGGCTTTCATCGATGGTTGCGGTGACTGCGTAGGC
>JBGTIB010000163.1:0-6359 GCA_041745875.1 Flavobacteriales bacterium
AGCAGGACAACTGAAAGTCTCCGGATCATTATACTGACCTCCATGGATAGTGTGGGTCGAGACCGGTGTCTGTGTACCAGGGATCAGCGCGATGTTGACCGCATTGTTGCTATAAGGACCGGAGATACCAGGACCACTCAGGAATAGCCCAAATACATCCATGAGGTTACAGACGTAATTCGGATACTCCTCCGAACCGAGCACGTAGTTGAGGAGCAGCGTATCACCGGCCGGGATACACGCGAAAGAGAGGACGCATGCATCGTTGATGGGCCATCCTAAAATGGCTAGAAGGTCGGGATCTGAACCTGTCGAAGTAATGGTGCTCGCAAAAAAATCCGCTGGCCCGGCTATTTGAAGGGCCGATCCTGTTGTGAGCACCAGTCCCTCTGCAATGGGCAGGTCGGAACTACCGGTGAAATGACCCATGGCCCCGCCGTCACAATTCACCTCCACGTTGGTGATGGTCACACCCGTGCCTTCCAACAACCCGGCTATGTTCACTGCGGGCAGGTTGTCCGTAATGGTCAACTGGCAGTAAGCGGCGGTTCCTACCACCATGGTGCAGAAAGTGATCGTTGCTTTCATGAAAGTGAAGATAGGATCGTGATGAAAGAATCTGTCCTTGATCACAGACGTCTTCAAAGACCTATATACTCCCCCAACGCCATACGTTCTATGCACCGGCCCATCCGAAAAAGCGGAACCGCCCTGGCTATGCCTTTGGGCGGTCCGCTTGACCAGAACTTGATCCCCGACTGGCGGGAATCCTTCGCTCTGGTACAAGGTTAAGCTGACGAATAGCGAACGCCGACGCTAACGGTTCCGAGAATGTCCAGCATATATACAGGTCTGAACCCCGCACCGCGATCGAACAAGTACCTGCACGAAAAAAGCCCCGCTTGCGACGGGGCCCTGTCCGAGTGACCTGTCGGTCCTACTTCGCGGCCTTCTTCGCCTTGGCCGCGGTCTTCGCCACGGTCTTGGCCGTTTTCTTGGCGGCTTTCTTCTTCGGCTTTGGCGCTGCAGCCTTCGGGGCCGCTTCGGCCTCGGCCTTGCGCTTTGCGATCTTGATGGTTGCTTTGCGCTTGCGGATCGCCTGCGCGCGTGGGTCCTGTGCCATGGTACTTGCTTTGGGCGGCGAAGGTAGGGCGAACGGACGATCGGGCAGCGCATGACATACGCCATCGCGCAGGGCCACACCGGACCTCTATCTACTGCGCCAGATAGCCGCCGTCCACATTGTAGTATGCCCCGGTGACGAAGGAGGCTTTCTCCGACGCGACCCACAGCACCAGTTCGGCCACTTCCTCCGCTTTGCCGAGGCGCTTCATGGGGTGCATGCCCGCGATGCCTTCAAGCTGCTCGGCGTTCAAGTTCTTCTCCAACAGGGGCGTATTGATGAAACCCGGACCGACGGAGTTGACACGAACACCTTTTGTAGCGTACTCGCCGGCCGCGGTCTCCGTAAGGCCGATCACTCCATGCTTGGCAGCGGCATAAGCACTGCTGGTGGGGAAGCCCACCTTGCCCAGGATCGACGCCATGTTCACGATGGAACCGCCGCCGTTCTTGAGCATGGCCGGGACCTGGTAGCGCATGCCGTAGAACACACCGCTGAGGTTGATCGCGATCACCTTGTCCCAGCCATCTATGGGATACTCATGCACCGGTGCAGCAGGGCCAGCGATGCCCGCATTGTTCACCGCGATATCCAGCCGTCCGTAGGCCCTGACCGCTTCGTTAACCGCACGTTCATTGTCCTCGGGCTTGCTTACGTCGGTCTTCACCACCAGTGCCTTGCCGCCCTGCTTTTCGATGAGTGCGCGCACGCGTTCGGTTCCATCCCCGTCGATGTCCGCCAGTACCACACTGGCACCGTTGGCGGCGAAGAGAATGGAGATGGCTTCGCCGATGCCGGAGCCTGCGCCCGTGATGAGCGCGATCTTGTTCTTGAGCATGTCGTGATGGGTGTTGTGGAGTGTGATGATGAATTACGAGGTTGTGTTCTTCTCTGACGGATATCCGCCATTGAGCGTGTTCCCACGGTGCAACAACAGATCCCGGTCCCCGGACCATGGATCGCATTTGCACCACGCATGACAGCACAGCCATGTGACCCTGGTGGCGCTGCTACCCTTGCCGCAGTCCGCTGGCCCCTCCCTATCACCAAACGTGCAGATCATTCAGGATCCTGCACGATCTGGGGAGGGAATACCCCGGCTTCGGCAACGAACGTGATACACCCGCAGCTACTACAGAGCGCGCCCGACGGCCTGTGTACCGAAGATCGGTGCCCGCAACGCCTGCGGGCATCGCTGCACCCGATCGTAGTATCCCTGCTGTGGCACCCAGGAATGCTGCACATTCTTAATTTAAGGCCGTCCCTGGCTCCGTGGTGCCACCTCGATCGCAACCCTTCCATCCCTTCAACCCACCGCGCAATGATGCCCGCCCCACTCAATGTTGCTGTCCGGCTCCTGCTCCCGTTCGCCCTGTGCCTGGCCACGCTACCACCAGCCCTCGCACAGGACTGTTCCATCCCCTTCACCACGCCGCTCTTCGCAGTACGGGCCGAAATGGACATCGCCTACGGCACGGCGCTGCGCTTCAACGGCGCACAGCAGGTGTTGCGGCTCAACCTGTTCAAACCGATCGGTGATGGGCAGACCGAGCGCCCGCTGATCATTCTGATCCACGGCGGTGGCTTCTTCGACGGTGATCGCAACGACCTCAACGCGCAGTGCATGGAACTGGCCAGCATGGGCTGGGCGGCAGCCACCATCAGCTACCGGCTAGATTTCTACGGTACCTGGTTGCTCAGCTCGCCCTTCGCTTACGATCCCGCCGAGGTGATCCGTGCCGCCTACCGCGCGCAACAAGACGCCCGTGGAGCCCTACGCTTTTTGAAGGCACGCCATATCGCCGACAGCACCAGCACCACCAACGTGATGTACCTGGGATACAGCGCCGGTGCCATCACTGCCCTGCACGCCGCCTACGTGGACGAGCCATCGGAAAAGCCCGCAGCCTGCAATGCCATCGGCAATGTGCAACACTTCCTCAGCTCCTACCCGCGCCCCGATCTGGGCCCCATCAACGGCACCTTGAACGTGAACGGCTACAACGATGATGTGCTGGGTGTGGCATCGCTCTACGGTGGCCTGCTCGACACCAACTTCGTTTCCGGTCCGCTGGATCCCGCCCTGTACACCTACCACCAGACCGGCGATCCCGTGGTGGGCTGCGGCTACCAGAAAGGACTGTGGGGCATGCCGCTTGGCGTGAGCGACAACTATCCCTACCTCTTCGGGAGCTGCGTCATCGATACCCGCGTGCAAAACCTGGACCCGGACGAAGGGCGCTATCTGTACCATCCTTACAACGGTAGCGCGCACGAGGTACACGATCCAGGCACCATCCTGCCCGAGGCCTACACCTTCCTGCGCGACCTCTTCTGTCCCCCGGGTGTATCGGTGGCAGCACGGGTCTTCCTCGATGGGCCTTATGATGCGAACACAGGGCTCATGCGTGACGCTTTACGCACCCTCGGTGACTTCCCCCTGTTGGATCCCTACCCCACCCTGGGCTATGTGCATGCCGAAGGCGGCAACGATGGCACGATCTCTCCTGCGGTGCTTTCCACCAGCGGACCCAATGCCATCGTGGATCGGGTGGTGCTGGAACTTCGTGATGCCACGGACCCCACGCTGCGGCACCACAGCCGCAGTGTACTGCTGCAACGCGATGGCGATGTGGTGGAACTCGATGGCATCTCACCCGTGCGCTTCGCCGCTCCGGCAGGCAATTATCATGTGGCCATACTGCACCGCAACCACCTGGGCGTAATGAGCGCTGTACCCTTGGTGCTAGGAGCCACCACAACCGTCATCGACCTCACCGCGCCAGGTACTCCCACCAGCGGGACCGATGCGCGTAGGTCCATCGCTGGCAACTTTCCAGTGATGGCGCTCTGGGCCGGTGATGTGAGTTTCGATGGTGTGGTGCAATACACCGGGCAAGGGAACGATCGAGACCCCATCCTCAGCGCCATTGGCGGGGTTGTGCCCACCAATGCCATAACCGGCTACCACACTGCCGACGTGAATATGGACGGTACCGTGAAATACACCGGGCAGGACAACGACCGCGACCCCATCCTGCAGAACATCGGCGGTGTGGTGCCCACCAATGTGCGGGTGGAACAGGTGCCTTGAACAGCAACGCGATCACTGCCCGGATCATGATCTCCGGGAGAGCTTCAGACTTTCGCTTTGGTTCTCAAGAGCGGGGTTCCGGATGCGTATGACAAAGTACTAGGACCCTCTCAGGTGTGCCAGCGGTGGCATATGAACCTGTAGTTCATGACCATCTTTCACTCCCCCATCCTGTCCTGCCGCTTCACATGCAGTTCTTCCACCAGCACCATGATCACGGCCACTAGCGGTGTGGCCAGGATAAGGCCTATTGCGCCGGTGAACACACCCATGGTCAACTGCGCGATGATGATCAGCGCCGGAGGCATGCGTATCAACTTCTTCTGGAGCTGTGGTTGTACCACGGTACTCTCCAACACCTGTGTGAGCACGTAGATCCCGAACACCATCAACGCAACGGTGGGGCCTTCGAGCATGGCCACCAGCACGGCTGGCACGGCAGCGATCAATGGGCCGAAGTTGGGAATGAAATTGAGCAAACCTGCGATCAAGGCCAGGAACAGGGCTGCCCGAATGTCGAGTGCGATCAAACCCACTCCTGTGAGCACGGCCACGAACAACATGGCCACCAACATGCCTTTCAACCATTTGCCCAGGGTATAGCCCAATTTGTCCAGGATATCCCGGGCTTTGTCACGTGATCTTTTCGGGACAAGCTTGATGGCGCCATTGACATACAGTGAGGGGGCGGTGGTGAAGAACAGCGCCAGGATGAGGAGGATGTAGAGATCGCCCACGACACCGAAGGTGCCGGAGAAGAACCGGCTGGCCAGATCCTCGATCCGGTCCCCTTGATCCGCTGAAGTGATCTGTTCGATCACCTTGGAACCGATCGGGTGGCCTTCCACATCGTCCTTCACTTTGCGAACCATCTCGGGGAACTCTTTGGCAAGCTCATCGGATTGTGCGGCGATACGATCACCGGCCAGGTAGAAGAAGCCGGCAAGGATCAGGATCGAACCGAAAACGGAAATGGCCAAACTGCCCTTTTCGGGGATCTTGGTCTTTCGGTGGATCAGGTGCTTCAGGCTGTGGAAGTACACCGCCACCAGTATGCCGAAGAACACCAGCAGCAATACGTTGAAGATGGCTGTGAGCAGCAGCAGCGTGACCACCGTCAACGCAACGATGCCTGTGGCCACCCACACTTTCCGCTGGAATCCACCCTGTTCTTGTTCGCTCTCCATAGCTGACCGGTCCAATAATCCATGACGCGATGACGGTCATCGCTTATCGGACATTCCCATCACGGAAGCTACGACATGAGGGTAGCAGGGCAGTGTCCATATCTCCTGCGCCGCATCAACTGACGCGATGCAATGATCGGCGACATGGCCCCGTTCCTTCGGGCATCCCCTCTGGCCATGCGACCATCGCTCCCCCTCCTCAGCCTGTTGCTCGCCTTGTTCTTCGTCTGGTTGTTCCATGGCCAGACCGCCGGGCTCAATGTGCTGATGTTCCAATCTGTGTTACTGGCCTTGCTGTGGTGGCTGGAAAGACCACGGCTGACATTGGAAAGCGGAATGGTCTGGGGAGGGACGCTCCTGTCGGCCCTGCTGGTGGCACTGTACGGTTCGGCGCTGGCGGTGGTGGTGAACATCGTTTCGGTGGTGCTGCTGGCGGGCATGCTGCTCGCACCCCGGCTGCACGCCGTGAACCACGGATTGATGCTGGGACTGGCCCATGTACTGCCCGCACAACGCGCGTTCCTCCAACGCTTCAATGGTGATGTGCTCGGCCGCCGTTCGCCGATCCTTCGCAGCCGGACACTGGTATCCGTGGTGGTGGTGGCTGGGATCGCCTGGCTGTTCAGTTCGTTGTACCAGGCATCCAATCCGCATTTCGACAGTCTCCTCGGCACCATCGGTGCGACGCTCTCCGAATGGTTCGAACACCTCGACCTGGCCCTTGCCGGCACCTTCGTGTTCGGGCTCGTCACCTCCAACGCCCTGCTCCTTCGCACGCGCAACGAGACCCTGCTCCAATGGGTGGCACGCGCCCAGGAACAGCTCTTCCGCCACCGTCACAAACCCGCGCGGAACATGCTGGGATTGCGCCACGAATTGCGCACCGGTGTGTTATTGCTCGGCACGCTCAACCTCTTGTTGCTCGCCGCCAATATTCTCGACATCCGCCACGTAT
>JBGTIB010000164.1:0-5776 GCA_041745875.1 Flavobacteriales bacterium
GGATCATGATCCGCCCCTACCGATCGGCACAACGCCGTCACCGGCGTTGTGCCGATCTTCGCCACCCATGCGCGCCGGTCCACTGTCCGTGTTGCTGCTCCGGCTGGGGCTGGTGGCCGCCGTGTACACGCTGCTACGCCTGCTGTTCGTGTGGCACAATTCTGCACTTTTTCCCGATGTTCCCCTAGCTGCCTACCTCGGCGGTATCCGCTTCGACCTCTTCGCCATCGCGTGGCTGTACCTGCCCTGGGTGCTGCTGGTAATGGTATCGCCGCGTCCCGGTCGTGTCGTGGGACATGTGCAGCTTGCCGTATACCTGCTGGCCAGCGCGTTGGGCCTGCTGCTCAACACGATCGATGCAGGCTACTACGCATTCACCCTGCGGCGCAGCACCAGCGACCTCTTCAACATCATCGCTGCCGGCGGTGACATGCTGAACCTTGCCCCCACTTTTGTGCGCGACTACTGGTATTTGGCGCTGGCGTTCCTTTTGGCCTTGGCGCTGGTGGCTTGGGGATACCGTCGCATTGGCTGCTTGGACAAGGGTGATCCCATCTCCATTCCGTGGCGGATCGGCTGGCGAATGATCGCCATCGTTCTGCTGGTGTTCGCTTCACGCGGTGGCACACAACTGATCCCCCTTCAACCCTTGGATGCCGCGCGCTACGGCGGTGCCGCCACGCTGCCCGTGGTGCTCAACACGCCCTACACCATGCTGATGAGCCTTGGCAAGCCGCAGTTGCAGGAGCGCAAATACATGTCACAGGAAGTAGCCGATCGGCTTTGGCCGGTCGTGCACGAACTGCAACTGGAGCACAAGCCTGACGAGTTCGTGATCTCCACGCGTAGACCCAACGTCGCGGTGATCATCCTCGAAAGCTTCTCTGCGACATACAGTGGCACACTGTCCGGTGGCGAGAGCTACATGCCTTTCCTCGATTCACTGATGGGGCACAGCCTCAACTTCACGCGGGCATTCGCCAATGGTCGTCGTAGCATCGATGGGATACCCGCGATCCTGGCCAGCATGCCCGAACTGATGGACGAGGCCTTCCTCACTTCGCGCTATGCGAGCATCCCCTTCACCTCACTGGCCAATGTCCTTGACGCCGAGGGCTACCGCACGAGCTTCTACCACGGCGGTCGCAACGGCACCATGGGCTTCGATGGCTTCGCACGTTCCGCAGGTTTCGAGCGCTATGTGGGCATGAACGAATACCCTGGGGATAAGGCCGACTACGATGGCAACTGGGGCATCCGCGACAGGCCCTTCCTGCAATTCTGGGCGCAAGAACTGGCAAAGGAGGAAGAGCCTTTCCTCAGCACGGTGTTCACGCTCAGCAGCCATCATCCCTACCGTTTGCCCAAAGAGGAAGCCGAACGTTTCGTAGGCGGCACCCAGGACATCCACCCCACCCTGCGTTACACGGATGATGCCCTCCGCCAGTTCTTCGCCACCGTACGCTCGATGCCGTGGTTCCACAATACATTGTTCGTGATCACGGCCGACCACACTGCCGACCTGGAACGCACCGGGGTGCATGGCGATCTGCCCATCGACTATTGGGTGCCCCTGCTCTACTTCGCGCCGGGTGTCCCGGGCACGCAGCGCGATGCGGTGACCCAGCACATCGATATCGTGCCTTCGATCATGGACATCATCGGCCATCGGGAGCCCTTGTTCAGCTTCGGAAGCAGCGCACTGAGAAGCGATCCTCCAGGTGTGACCATCTGGTCGGCCAATGGCATCTATTCCATCACCAATTCACAAATGCAACTGCAATTCGATGGCGAACGTGTGGTGGACCAGCACATGATCGTAGACACACTGGACCACGTGGCACGCGATGCCATGGCCAAGGATCTGGAGCAACGCTTGAAGGCCGCCATCCAACAATTCAACCACCACATTATGCGCGGGACACTGGTGGCACAACCTGCTTCGGAATGAAAGCGATGCTGGTGATGAACCCCCGCTCGGGGAAGAAGCAGGCGCTTACGGTCCGTGCGCTCGCGGAGCACATCGCTGCGGAAATGGGTGTGCAGCTTGACATCCGAACCGTTGATGGCCCCGGACATGGTACCGTGCTTGCGAAGGAGGCCGTTGCCAACGGTTGTGAGCGCGTGATCAGCGTAGGTGGTGATGGAACCAACAACGCCATCGCCGCTGGCTTGATCGGCACCGATGTCGCATTGGGCATCGTGGCCATGGGAAGTGGTAACGGCTATGCACGTTCCATCGGCCTCCCCCTGGGACCCGAGGCGGCATTGCGTCATGCCATGAGCGCCGATCCGAAGCGCATGGATGTCGGCTACCTGAACGATCATCCGTTCCTGGGCACGGCGGGCATCGGCTTCGATGCGCGTGTGGCGGATCGTTTCGACAAGTCCACCAAGCGCGGTATGTTCGGATATGCCAGTATCACCGTACAGGAGATCTTCGGGGCGCCGCCCATGCCGGTGCGCATCGAAGTGGGCGGAAGAACGATCGAACAGGATGTGCTGATGCTCGTCTTCTGCAACACGCGCGAGTTCGGCAACGGCGCCGATATCAGCCCACGCTCGAAACCGGACGATGGCGTGGCCGAACTACGCGTTGTGCGCAAGCCGCCCTTCTTCCAATTGGTGAAGGCCTTCTACGATGTGTACACCCACCGCGCGGATAGCAATCCCAATGTGCTGAACATTCCGACCACTAAGGCTTTCGTGAAGCAGGCAGGCACGCTCGCGCACTTGGATGGCGAACCGATGGATATCGGGCATACCGTGCAATTCCGCTTGGCTCCAGGTGTTCTATGGGTGGTCGGGTGAAGTATCGAAAAAACCAGACCCTTGCCTACCTAAGCTTTCCGGATAACCGCAGCCAAATGTGGTGTTCCAGAGGCACATTTGGCTGTGGTTAAGCAACTTCGAAAAGAGCCTCCATTGTTACTTCGTTCTGCACCAGTTGGCGGCTGTAGGCGTTCTGCGCAAGGCCATGGGTGGTCACGAAGGTGATGAAGATGCTCTTGCGCGTTCGGGTGGATGAGCGGAACGCCTCCATCTTGGACATGAGCTCCTTCGCGTACTTCTTGTCGATGGTGAAGGGCCCGTTCGCGAACTTCATTTCACAGAGGTTGATCACGTTGTCGTCGCGATCGATGAGCAGGTCCACCTGGGCGCCGCTCTCATCGCCCTTGCCGATCCAGCTGCCTTCCGTGGTGCGGATGCCTGAAACGCCGAGCGCCGCCTTGATCTCCTCCACATGCTTCATGCAGATGGTCTCGAAGGTGAAGCCGCTCCACGCCCGGTAGGCCGATGTACCCATCTCCTTGGCCCAGTGCGCGCGCCGCATTGGCTTGCCGCCCTCTATATGCCGCAGGTAGAACTGCGTGTATTCGTCGGTGATGCGGTAGAGCGGGTCCTTCCTGGCATCGTAGGGCATGTACTTCTCGATGAAGCCGGACTCCTCCAGCTCGCTCAAGGTCTTGGTGAGCGTACCACCCGATGCCACCCGGCTCTTGCGCTGTATGGCCGTGCGCGTGAGCCCCTTGCGCACACCAGCCAGCGCGCGCACGATGGCCTCGTGGTTGCCGGCATGATCGAACAGTGAGGCGAACACGTTCTGGAACTCGCCGCGCAGGTAGCCCTGCGGTTGGAAGCAGAGCCGGTCCACGGCCTGGGCCATGCTCTCGCCGCGCTTCACCAGCTGCAGGTAGCAGGGCACGCCGCCCAGCGCCATGTAAAGCTGCAGGATGTCGTAGCGGGTAAGCCGCACCTTGTTGTGCTGGAGCAATTGCTCGGTCTCGCGCAGGTTGAAGGGCGCCATGCGGATGCGGCGCGTGAGGCGGTTGTGCAGGCCGCCCTTGTTGTTCACCACGCGCTGCACCATGTAGCTGGCCGCGGAACCGCAGATCACCACCACCAGGTCCTTGCGCTTGGTGCAGTAGCTGTTCCAGAAGTGGCTGAAGGCGGCCAGGAAACCGCTCCGGTGCGTATCCAGCCAAGGGAACTCATCGATGAAGAGCACCTTCTTCCGCTTGCCCCGGAGGCCATCGAAGTAGCGCCCCAGAAGCTGGAAAGCATCGAGCCAATCGGCGGGCGGGCCTCCCTTGCGCAGCTTGGCAGGCAGCGCCATGTGGAAGTTCTTGAGCTGCTGCCGGAGGCTGCCCCGGTGCATGCCCGCGAACTCGATGTTCATGTTCCCGGCATACACTTCGCGGATCAGGAAGGTCTTACCGATGCGCCTTCTTCCATAGATGGCGATCAGCTCGGAATGCCCGCTATTCAAGGCGTCCAGGAGGATGTCGCGCTCTTCTTTCCTACCGATGAGCATGATGATACGCTTCTTTAACCGCAGCCAAATGTATGGTTCTGATGGCACATTTGGCTGCGGTTCGATGGAACACCCTGTATTTACTGGGGGTGTAATTCCCTATTCTCGATACGATAGGCGGATATGCAGGCATCACGGCACTGGTCATCGTTCGCGCGATCGGCGGCGACCTTGCACACCACCACCGATGGCCCAACGATCATTTCCCCTTTGGACCGGACAAGCGCAGGTCGTGCATCTCCGCCCAGGCCTCCAGTTCCTCCCACAGCCGCTGGTCCTGGTAGGCGTACCACGCGTCAAGCAGGCCATGTTCGCGCATCAGGTGTTTGAAGCGATCGAAGGCACCGGCCGCGTTGAAGATGTATTCGGCCCGCTCCATAAGCTGCGGGGTGTGCTGCTCGGTAAAGGCGAGGGCATCATCGCGGCCTAGGCCCAGCTCTTTCCTGGTGGGCACGCGCAGGTAGCGCTTCTTGTTGTGGATACCCTTGGGTAGGGGCTCTTCGGCACCGCTGCCTCCGTATAGGATGGCGCCGCTGCGCAGGTCGATGTAGGCCTCCACGCCGTAGGAGCCGGCGCCGGTGACGAACTCCACGGCGAGGTGCAGGTCGTCGCGGTCAAGGGGGTGCATGGGGTGAAGATGGGGGATGGGCAAAGTTGGTGGGTGCGGATCACAGATCCGAACCAGCTATAGCCGTGTATGCGGGTGGGCATATCAGCTGGAGCAGAGGCTCTGTACTAAGGAAAATGCACCCCTCTCAGTTCAAAGGTTCTCCGTTCCCCGGACTCCTCATCGTACTGCTCGAACTTCACGATGCCAATGCCTCGGGCCAACCAAAACGTAGGCACCTTTTCGGGGAATACGGTACCCCACGTTCTTTTCATCTTTACTACGTCGGCAAAATTCGTCCCTCCGATCTCCAATAAGTTATAGAAATAGTACTCGTCATTCGCTTGGTTGCTAATGAAAAACCAGCCCGTCGTTCTCTCGATACTTCCGTCGAGCCATAGCGGATTCCCAAGGAAAGTACCATAGTAGTTAAATGCGTCAGAGCGTCTTGATGAAAGTTCCAGGTTCAACGTATCTGAATGTGCACCACTTATCAGCTGGTATGATAGTTCCTCCCTATGGTCCGGTTTGCACCTCGAACCCGAATCCCATACCTCGATACGGTGCCAGCGGCCTTGCAAGGTGAGCGTATCCACAATGGAAGTATCCTCCACGCATTGATACACCCAATAGCTGTTCTCTTGAAAAATTCCGAAATAGGCAAGTGTAGTTGACTGAAGAGTGAAAACCTCCGGTTTGCCGCAGGGTCCGCCACATCCATTCAGGACTATGGCCAAGATGCCGAACAAAAGGCAATGCATCGCTGGGCGGAGTCTCCGCTTATCCACCTGAACGCGAAACGACACAGGTCTCGATGCCGTTTTCATATACTCTGTACTGGCCAGCATACTCAC
>JBGTIB010000165.1:0-8841 GCA_041745875.1 Flavobacteriales bacterium
GAATGATCCCTTATCGCCCGTGCCGGGTCCAAGTTTCGGTGGTTTCGCAGCGATCGGAGGTCCCTGGATAACGGGTGATGATCTGCCGGCCCAATACCGCAACAGCTCCTATCACGGCGATTTCGCATCCGGATGGATCAGGCAGTTCAAGTTCGATGCGCAACATCGACCGGTGAGCGTGCACAACTTCGCCACCGGATTGGGTGCCATTGTGTTCATCGGCGCAGGGCCCGATGGATGCATCTGGTACGTGAAGTACAATTCCAACGAGATCCGGCGGATCTGCTATGCATCGCCGGTGAACTTAGCACCCGTGGCGATGGCTCAGGCCAACCCGGTCTTTGGTCCCGCTCCTCTGTTCGTGCAGTTCTCATCCGCAGGAAGCTTGGATCCAGAAGGTGCCTCGCTGAGCTACTTCTGGGATTTCGACAACGGCTTCACCAGTACGCTGCCGGATCCCACACGGATCTTTTCGGCACCTGCTGGAGTTCCCACTGCCTTCCATGTAACGCTGACCGTGACCGACGATCAGAGCCAATCGCATACGGATACCGTCCTTGTGTCGGTGAACAACACACCGCCGAACGTGACGATCACCAGCTTCGCCGACAGTTCGGCCTATCCCCTGGGCGTGGACAGTGTATTCGCGCTGAACGCATTGGTGACCGATGCCGAGCATGGACCCGCCGAGTTGAGCTATGCATGGACGACCACCTTCCATCAATATGGACAGGAGTTCCAGTATGCCGAGACCGATGCCGTGGACGCGAGCGTTCAGATCGCGGGCATCGGATGCCAGGAGGGCGATCCGTATTACACTGTACAACTTACGGTCACCGATGCCGGCGGCTTGTCCACCACGGTCGTTCACCACCTTTTTCCTGCATGCTCCAGCCTGCCGCCGACAGCAGTGATCGCGGCATCGGTTTCATTCGGTGCGGGTCCCTTCGATGTGCAACTCGATGGCACCGGTTCATACGGGCAATCACCGATCGCAGCCTATGCATGGGACTTCGGTGACGGCACCTTCAGTTCCGACCCGGCGCCTCTGAAGACGTTCAGCGCGATCGGCCCTTATCAGGTCACGCTGACGGTGACCGACAGCGAAGGCTTGACAGGCATAGCATCGCGGGTGATCACCGTCCTGGATCCCGCGCCACCTCCCTGTCCGGGCGAAATGGGGAGCATCATGCGGGAGTATTTTTCGAACATCCCGGGTGGACGAATAAGCGACCTGTTGAACCATCCGAGCTTTCCGGATTCTCCCACATCAGTGAACTACCCCACCGTGTTCCAAGGTCCGGAGAACACAGCGAACAACTACGGCACCCGGTTGCGGGGATGGATCGTACCACCGGCCAGTGGCATTTATGTATTCACGGCCACATCCGATGATGCCTCCATCGTGTACCTCAGCCCGAATGCGGATCCCGGCTTCAAGCAAGCGATCTGCTTGGTCCCTGGTTTCACCACGCCGACCCAATTCAACAAGTACCCTTCACAAACCAGTAGCGCGATCCTGTTGGAGGCCGGTCGCTATTACTATGTGGAGATGCTGCACAAGGAGGGAACCGGAGGCGACCATGTAGCCTTGTGGTGGCAGACGCCTTCGAACTCCACGCATGCATTGATCCCGGGATCCGCGTTGGCCCGGTGGTCGGATTGTCCTTCAAGCATACGTGTGCGTGTGGCGTTGAAGGGACCTTTTGTCGGGAATGAAGGCCTGATGCGCGATGATCTTCGAGCTGCCGGGCTGATACCCTTGCAGGAGCCATACTCGGCTCTCGGATTCACCCAAGCGGGTGGTGGAGGGGGCGAGACCGCAACACCCGAAAGCCTGCTCACAGAGGGTATGAATGCGGTGGTGGACTGGGTGCTGGTGGAGCTTCGTGACGCGAACGATCCGGCGCAGATCATTGCCACACGGACTGTCCTGGTGGAACGCGATGGCGATGTGGTGGGTACTGATGGATACCAACGGTTGCGATTCAACGTACCTGCCGGGTCGTATCACATCGCAGTGCGCCATAGGAACCATCTGGGTGTGCGAACAGCTCTTCCGCTGGAACTATCGGAAGCTGAAACATTATTGGATCTGACATGGCCGGCCACGGCCACCCATGGCACGGCTGCGCAGGGCGTATTGACCAATGGCCGCAATGCGTTGTGGAGCGGTAACGTCCTTCTGGACGATGTGGTCCGTTACACAGGCGCCAGCAATGATCGCGACCCCATTCTGATCGAAGTCGGTGGAAGCACGATACTCAATACGGTGACCGGATATGTGCAGGCCGATGTGAATCTGGACGGAATGGTGAAGTATACCGGTGCCGACAACGATCGAGACCCGATCCTTCAGAACGTGGGCGGGTCCACACCGACCGGACAGGTGTTCGAGCAATTGCCTTGATCCCATAGGTGCCATTGCGTCGTTGTCGTTCGTCCGCGGTGGTGCACCCTGTCCTCGGTCTCGTTGTTCGATCGCATCCAATAAGGCGTTGCTTCGACCATACCAATAGCGCTCCCCGATCAGGGAGGCGACCACCCTGCGAGCGCTACCGGTAATGCCCCAGTTGTCGTCAAGGCCTTGACAGGTAAACCTATTAATTTTATTTTCGTCGGCGTTTAATATAAATACGTCGATGCTATGAGCCTGTTGGCAGAGTTCGCATCCTACAATACTTCATTGGTAAAGCGTTTTGCGGCATCGCTCACCCTCGGGTTCGCTATAACGATGACCATTCATGGACAGTCGCTGCAACCTGGCTTTGCCGACGCTCTGGTGATGGGCGGATGGACGAATCCGGTGGGGGTGACATGGGATGCCAATGGGAGGGCGTACGTATGGGAGAAAAGGGGCATGGTCTGGATCGTGGAGAACGGTGTACGACTTACTGACCCCTTGATCGACATACGCGGTGAAGTGGGCGATTGGCGGGACCACGGATGTCTTGGTTTCGCACTGGACCCGAATTTTCTGGCCAACGGTCGCATCTACCTGATGTACCTGGTTGATCGCCACCATTTGATGCACCACGGCACAGCGAACTATAACCCCAATACGAACGAATATTTTGCGGCCAGTATAATGCGGATCACGCGCTATACTGCACAAGGCCCGACCTTCAATACCGTGGACCACGGGAGCCGCTACATTCTGCTGGGAGAAAGTGCATCCACGGGAGTGCCGAACCTCCACGAGTCACATTCCACAGGAAGTCTGGCTTTCGGCAGCGATGGAACCTTGCTGGCCACGTTGGGCGATGGCGCGAGTTACAGCAGTACGGACGTGGGCAGTGCAGGTGAAACGTATTGGGCGCAAGCCCTCGCTGACGGCATCATCCGGAGTGAAGAGAACGTGGGGGCATTCCGCTCCCAAATGTTGAACAGCTTCAACGGCAAATTGCTGCGGATGGACCCGAATACGGGCGATGGTGTACCCAGCAACCCATGGTATGATGCCTCAGCTCCTCGTGAGCCCCGAAGCCGGGTTTGGGCCCTGGGGCTACGCAACCCCTATCGGATGACGTTCCGACCCGGCAGCGGAAGTACCGATCCCTCCGATGGCGACCCGGGCACATTCTACATCGGTGATGTGGGCTGGACACTCTGGGAGGATCTCCATGTTTCCACCGAAGCCGGGCAAAACTTCGGATGGCCCTTGTATGAAGGTTTGGAGGCGCACAATAACTACATGGCGGCACTGACCCCGAACAAGGATGTGCCCAACCCATTCTACAATGGAGTGACCTGTACACAGCAGTATTACAACTTCCAGGACCTGCTGAAACAGGCCACGCCGATCCACCTGAACGCACATCCCGATCCGTGCGACCCGCTCCAACAGATCCCGCATTCGATACCCAAACATTTCCACGCACGTCCGGCGCTCGATTGGTACCATGGCAATCGCTCGCGTACCGGAGGCTTCAACAATGGTCAGGCCGTTACGTTCGACCTCGATCAAGGAGGATCGCCGGTGCCTGGACCGCGCTTCGGAGGATATGCAGCCATCGGAGGCCCCTGGATGGCTGGTGAGAACATGCCTGCCGGCTACCAGAACAGCAGTTTCCACGGCGATTATGCGAGTGGTTGGATCCGCCGGTTCAAATTTGATGATCAGGATGAACCTGTCAGCGTACATGATTTCGCAGCAGGATTGGGGTCCATCGTATGGATCGGGGCAGGACCCGATGGTTGTGTGTGGTACATCAAGTACAACACGAGCCAGATCCGCCGCATCTGCTATACCCTCACCGTGAACCTGCCACCCGCCGCAGTAGCCACACAAAGCGTGCAATTCGGACCAGGGCCGTTGGCCGTTCAGTTCACCGGCAGTGGAAGCACAGACCCCGAGAACGGGATCTTATCCTACCATTGGGATTTCGGCGATGGCACCACAAGCACCGCTGCCGATCCACTCAAGGTCTACACGACCCCTGCGGGAGTGCCTACGACCTTTCCCGTGACCTTCACCGTGACGGACGATCAGAACCAGACAGCCTCCACACAACTCATCGTATCCTTGAACAACACGCCACCGGTCGTGCAGATCATCAGCTTCGCGGACGGCGGGACCTTTCCGGTCGGAGTGGATACCACCTACACGCTGGAGGCACTGGTAACGGATGTTGAACATGGTCCCGGGGAGCTGAGCTATGCTTGGTGTACCACCCTGTACCACAATACGCACAACCACCCGGAACCCATCGATCCCAATGTGATCTCCAATACTGTCATCAGTGGTGTGGGCTGCGATGGTGAAACATACTATTATGGCATTTCACTCACCGTGACCGATGCAGGTGGGCTCAGCACGACAGCTCAACACACCCTCTACCCCCGGTGTCATGTGATCGCACCG
Organism: Flavobacteriales bacterium; assembly: GCA_041745875.1. Classification (GTDB taxonomy): domain Bacteria; phylum Bacteroidota; class Bacteroidia; order Flavobacteriales_F; family PHOS-HE28; genus PHOS-HE28. The sequence goes on from JBGTIB010000165.1 coordinate 4,865, forward strand.
ACCGCAGTGATCCTTGCCGACAAGTCCTTCGGTGCCGGCCCGCTGGCGGTACAACTCGATGGCACATCGAGCTATGACCCCGGCACGATCGTAAACTATCATTGGGATTTCGGGGATGGTACCACCAGCACCGATCCCATGCCCGCCAAGGTCTTCACCGAAACGGGTCCATACCAGGTCCTGCTCACCGTTACCGACGATGACGGTCTCACCGGGCAGACGGTTCGTGTGATCACCGTGATCGACGATCTACCGCCGCAGTGCCCCGGCGCTGCCGGAAGTATTACACGCGAACTGTTCACGGGCATTTCCGGGAATGCGATCAGCGACCTGATCAATAGCCCCAATTACCCACACAACCCGACTTCGGTGAACTACCCCACCAGTTTCCAAGGACCCGAGAACCTGACCAACAACTATGGGACGCGGATGAGGGGATACATCCTCGCACCCACCACCGGCAACTATACGTTCACTGCCACTTCCGATGACCAGTCGGTGGTGTATCTAAGTCCCAATGCCGATCCCAATTTGAAACAGGTCATCTGTCATGTGCCAGGCTACACCGGAACGACTGAATACAACAAGTATCCAAGTCAGATAAGTGCACCGGTACATCTGGTGGCCGGTCGATACTACTATGTGGAGATGTTGCACAAGGAAGGCAGTGGGGGTGATCATCTGGCCCTGCGTTGGCAAACCCCCACGAATAATTCGCGCGTGATCGTGCCTGGCAGCGTGTTGTCGCGCTGGGTCGATTGCCCAACGGGAGTTCGTGTCCGTCTCAACCTTCAAGGTCCTTTCGATGAGCAGGTGAGCATGATGCGCGATGACCTGCGTGTGTCAGCAGTTCTGCCGACCACGGAACCCTATTCCGCATTGGGCCTCATGGTGGCTGGGGGAGGAGCTGAGACCGTGAACGTGTCGCGTTTCTCGGTGACCGGCAAGAATGCGATCGTGGATTGGGTGTTGGTGGAATTGCGGAACAAGAACAACCCGGCGCATGTCATTGCCACCCGTGCTGCACTTCTGGAGCGTGACGGTGATGTGACCGGCACCGACGGATATGCACGCATCCATTTCGGTGTACCTGCGGACGACTACTTCGTAAGTGTACGTCATCGCAACCACTTGGGGGCCCGTACGCTTGGCACCATCGGTTTGGGCGCTGGCGAAGCACTTGTGGACTTCACTACTTCGAGCACGGCGACACAGGGGACCGAGTGCACCAGGTCCATGGCGAACGGCAGGCAGGCTCTCTGGTCGGGGAACGTGGTCCGTGACGGTGCGTTGCTGTACACCGGCCAGAACAACGATCGTGATCCCATCCTGGCAGCCATCGGCGGGGTCGTTCCCACCGGAATGGTAACGGGCTATTTCGCTACGGATGTGAACCTCGACGGCATCGTGCGTTATACCGGCGCCAACAATGATCGGGATCCGATCCTTCAGAACATCGGCGGGGTGGTTCCGACCTCGGTGCGCTTGGAGCATTTGCCTTGACCGCAAGGGTCTGTCCACCCAAGCACCGGGGCAACTGCTGAACGCGATCGATCAATGCTCATTCTTCCGCGACTTGCGCGGCTCACGCAATGGGGCATGACCGAAGGATCACTCCCTGGCAGGGGGGCCATCGGTCCGTGCCTTGATGTGAAGGAACCTGGCAACAATTCCGGTTGCAGGCCGATGATCTCACAGCAGTTCCCCGTTAGTGGGAACGCGTGCGGTATTGCCGTTGAGTTCCCCCGAAGGATCTCAATTCCCAGTACACCCCATGCTGCGGGGAAAACACAGGCGTTGCCGACCACCGTCGCCGTGGCATACATCCATCCAACAAGAACACTTCCGGCGATCCGTTGCACAAGCGCTTGACCGCTCGTTCGTGGCCACGTCGCAACGACTTATCGCGCAGCCCATTGGGGTATTAGAAATAGTAGCGGAACCCAAGACCGCCGTTCACGTCGAAACTGGTACCTGGAACCAGGTCCAACGCAGGTGCCGCCTCCAGAAAGATATCCACCGGGGCCCCATCGAACATATAGGTCAACCCCACCGGGAACCGGATACCGAAGCGCACATGGCCATTGCCATTGTCGTAATGTCGGCCGTTGTACCAATACCTGGAACCGGACCAGGCCCGCACACGCAATCCGGGACCGTAGTGCAGAGCCATTCGTCCCTTCGATACGGAAATGAGATTGAAGTTATGGAACAGGTAGTCCCCGTGCACATGGACATAGCCACCACCACGGCCGATGCCACCCCAGGCAACTCCGAAGGCGAATGCACGTTCAGCGCCTACCCAGGATTTCAGGGCAAGGCCCGTGGGCTCTCCAATGACGATACCTAACCCGAAGCCACTGTCCTGGGCAGATGCGAATAAGGAACTGACCGCGAGGGTCGCGGTGATGAGCATTTTTTTCATGTGGTGCAAAGTTGATGTGAGCGATCGCAGGCCGATCGTGTGCCGCACGGGCGATTGTGAACAGGAGCAAGTGTGTTCGTCCAGTACCAGCGCAACTGGCATACTCGGCATCCATGCAAAAGTTGGAGGTGTGGTGATGTTGCCCCTGAACCGGGGTATCGTCGTCCCATCCGGTCAGCGATCTGGAACGGATCCTACGCAGCGTGCTTGTCGGGCATCACACACGCACGCGGTTAAGCGAGCTGCCTTGTGTCTTATCACGCACAGGTCTTACAACTCCCTTGGAGATCCAAGTGGCTGTTGGTCAACTTGAATCCTTTCGGAAGTCTCACCGCTGGCAGCGACATACTCTCGAGGCAGTAGACACCGCCACACTCCGTACACCTGAAATGTGGATGGACATCGTGATGATGACCGGAGGAACACGATGGGGCACATGAAGCGTATCGGGCAACGCCTTTGGCATCCAGCACGCGGTGCGCCAGGCCGGCCTCCTCAAATGCTTGAAGCACACGGAAAAGGGTTACCCGGTCGGCCTGATCCGGAAGGGCACGCTCCACATCCGCCTGTGACAATGCCTGGTCACTGGCTCTCAGAAGTTCCAATACAGCGATGCGCGTACCGGTCACACGCAATCCATGGTCACGGAGGCGATCCTGTGAATTCATGGAACCAAAGATAATTAATGCAACCATGTTGCAAATAATATGCGGTAGTCTATATTTGCAATCCGGTTGCATATACGCTCTTAAGCGATCCTTCACCACTTAACCCGACCATGAGCTACACGATGAAACGCCTGCTCTTGATCATGTTATTGATCGGTACTATTGCCGCCTGCAAGAAGGAGGATCCGGTACAGCCACCACCGGGAGGAGGCCCGGTCAACGAATCGGAACTCATCACCACCTTGCGACTGCATTTCACCAGTTTGGATAGCAGTGACCAGCGTGAATGGGTCTGGCGTGACCTGGACGGTGAAGGCGGCGATCCGCCGGTCATCACTACCGAACCTCTGGGGGCCGATGTCATCTATACAGTTCGCATCGAGGTGCTTGATGAGAGCGATATGGACGATGTGGAGGATATCACAGCAGAGATCGTCGAGGAAGATGCCGAGCATCAATTCTTCTTCATCAGCACTGGTGTGAATGCCACCATACAATACACGGATCAAGATGTGAATGGTGACCCGGTAGGCGTTCAGAGCCTTTGGAGCCTTGGTGCTGCAAGTAGTGGAACCGTGGACGTGATCTTACGTCACGAACCGAACAAGGATGCACCGGGAGTGAGCGATGGCGATATCACCAACGCTGGTGGCGATACCGATGTGGAAGTGAATTTCCCCTTGGTGATCGAATGATGATACACGGCGCTGGGAGGGAGCGGCCATTGGCATGGAAGGGTTGAACGACTTTCAGCTACGCGACAGGCCGCCCCATCCCTCCCCGAAAACTGAAACTTTGGATCACATGATATCTCGGAACGCGCATCGCGCCGACCTGCTTGGTATGGTGAACTCGTTGATCTGTTTGGTGCATTGTATGGCCAT
>JBGTIB010000166.1:0-27524 GCA_041745875.1 Flavobacteriales bacterium
TGGCCAGGATGCTGATGAACTTGCACTTCCCCTTCGTGGTCATGTTGATCGAGCCATCGGAGACCTCTGCGCAATCCAAGCCCAGCTTGTCCATCAGCTTGCGGTAATCCTTGAACAGGCCACGGGCCACGAATGCCTCGAACAGGGTTCCGCCGAGGTAGACGCGGATATCCGCCTTCTGGTAAAGCTTGATCTTCTCCTTGAGGTTGGGGGTGATGAACGATGTGCCGAATCCCAGTTTGATCAGGTCGGTCAGGTGCCCACTGCTGGAGATCAGGTCCTCGGCCTGCCGCATGGACAGACCTTTGTCCATTACCATGTTGAGCCCATCCTCGCGCGGTTTTTTGGTCCGAACGGGGATGTGGGAAAGGTTGTAGTTCATCGGCGATACAATTCCAGCAAATGGATCACCTGGGGTAGGTAGGCGGCCTGGGGGTGATGATCGAACAACTGCTGATGGCTGGAATGGTCGGCCATAAGGGCCTCCTCCAATTCCAAAAGCGCCTGCTGTTCGCGTCCGTTCTGCAACAGCAGGCTGACCATCCGATACCGATACCGGCCGTTCAGCTTGTGCACCATCTCGGCTTCGCGCAACTTCGCCAGGGCGGAATCCGGGCTCTTCACCTTCAGCAGCAGATCGCTGTGGTCCAGCCATCCATCGAGGTTCTCGGGCTCCGAGGCGTTCAACTTGGTGAAGGCCATCAAGGCTTCCTCATAGCGCTCCAAACGCCCCAGCACGTTCGCATAGTAGAACCAGGCATCCCCCAGTTCAGGCGCCAGGCGGGTTGCCACCTCCAGGTCCTTGGCCGCTTCAGCATATCGTCCCTGGGCATCCTTCACCACACCACGGCCGATCCACGCATCCACCCAGTTGGGGTCCAGTGCCAGCGCCTGATCGTAATGGATGCGCGCCTGCTCATATTGCTCCAGCTTTTCGAAGCATTCGCCGATGTAACTGAAGGTGACCGGCTGGGGACCATCGTGCTCGATGGTCTCGCGATAACATACGATGGCCTCGTTGTAACGACCCATCACCAGGAGGTTGCGTGCCTTGCTGAACTGTGCCGAAGTGAAGCGCTCCTCGATCGCCACACACAGGTCCAGGGCTTCATTGCTTTCCTCCAATCGTTCCAGGCGGGCCAGCGCATTGCCCAGGTTATACCAGGCCACGAACGAATAAGGATGCTCGTCCGTGAACCCTCTGAAGTATGACACGGCCTGCTGATGCGAATCGCCCATCTCATAGCAATAGGAGAGTTCATAGAGCACCGCTTCGTTCTCCGGGTTCAACTCCAGCGCGCTGTGCAGGGCGGCGATAGCCTGATCGAAGGCTTCGATGTTCTCGTACTCGAATGCCAGGTCGAGATAGATGTCGTCCTGTCCTTCCTCGGCCAGGTCCAGCGCCCGCTTGTAATGTTGAATGGCCTTGTTGTAGTTGCGCAGCTGGCTGTAGATACCGGCCTTGTGCAGGTAAACATCCTCGTTCAAGGGCTCCATGCGACCGATCGCATCGAGCACGGTCAAAGCATGGTTGAGCTTGCCCAAGTTGGTGAGGACATGCGCTTCTGAAAAGAGCAGGTCCAGCGAACCGGGGTGTTGCACCTTGGCGTAGTCGAGCACGGACTTCGCCTGGCGCAGATCGTTCTCGTCCAGGTAATGCTCGATGATCATCTCGAACTCCTCCACATCGAAGAAGTAGCGATCGTTCTTGTGCAACATCGCCTCGTACCGTTCGACGCAGTCGCGCTGGTCGTTGCGGTCTGGCAGGGGGAGGTGGCCTTCGTTCATGGATGGTCCCGGCTTGCGGGGGCGACGTGAGCGGGGCAGCCTGCCACACCTCGCCTTGTCGAGCAAAATTAGGAGGATCCAGCCGAGACCGATGCACGAGCGTCCGGGTTATCAACATGAATGGGTGCATCATGCATGTCATCCACGTCCAATGGGGGGAGCTTGGTTGTTGACCATCAGTCACTCACAGCGCATCCACACGCGATCGTGAAAGGTTGAATAGGACATCCGCAGGAGTGCTCCAAGCCTCCGATAGCTTTGCACAGACCAGGAGATCAACACTGCTCCTGAACGTGCATCCAGTCCATCATGACCCTCATCCGCTCCATCTCAGGCATCCGTGGCACCATCGGCGGTGCGCCCGGCGAAGGCCTCAGCCCTCTCGACGTTGTCCGTTATACCGCAGCCTTTGGTACGCTCATCCGCCAACGCGCCGGAAAGGACAAGCCGCGCATGGTGCTGGGCCGCGATGCCCGCCTCAGTGGTCCCATGGTGCGCGATCTGGTGATGGGCACGCTGACCGGACTTGGTTTCGATGTGATCGACCTGGGCATGGCCAGCACACCGACGGTTGAGATGGCGGTTCCAGGCGAACAAGCCCATGGGGGCATCATCCTCACCGCCAGCCACAACCCCAAGCAGTGGAACGCACTGAAACTGCTCAACGCAAAGGGCGAGTTCATCAACGGCGAGGAAGGCGCGGAGGTGCTGCGCCTGGCCGAACTGGAAGCCTTCGCCTTCGTGGAGGTGGACGCCATAGGGACTGTGATCCTGAACAACGATTGGGACCAGCGACACATCGATGCCGTGCTTGCGCTGGACCTGGTGGATGTGCCCGCCGTGCGCAAGGCCAAGCTGCGCGTGGTGGTGGATGCCGTGAACTCCGTGGGTGGCATCAGCGTGCCGCAACTGCTGGAGGCCATGGGCGTGGAGGTGGTGAAACTGCATTGCGAGCCCGATGGTCAATTCGCGCACAACCCCGAGCCGCTGCCTGCGCACCTGAAGGACCTCACCGATGCCGTGGTGGAGCACAAGGCCCATCTGGGCATCGCGGTGGATCCCGATGTGGACCGCCTGGCACTGGTATGCGAAGATGGCAGCCTCTTCGGCGAGGAATACACACTGGTGGCCTGCGCGGACCATGTGCTGGCCCACCGCCCCGGCGATACGGTGAGCAACCTGAGCAGCACCCGCGCGCTGGACGATATCGCCCACAAGCACGGCCGGAAACGACATGCCAGCGCCGTGGGCGAAGTGAACGTGGTGACCTTGATGAAAGAGGTTGGAGCGCACATCGGTGGCGAAGGCAATGGCGGTGTGATCCTGAGCGAGCTGCACTATGGCCGCGATGCGCTGGCCGGCATTGCGCTCTTCCTTACACTGTTGGCCAGGAGCGGGAAGAGCTGCCTGGAACTGCGGCGCAGCTACCCGGACTATTTCATCAGCAAGAACAAGATCGATCTGCAACCCGGCCTTGATGTACAGGTGGTAGTGGACGCCATGCAGCAGCGCTATGCGAAAGAGCCACACAGCACAGTCGACGGCCTGCGGATCGAGTTCGGCAACACCTGGGTACACCTGCGGCGCAGCAACACCGAACCCATCATCCGCGTCTATGCCGAGGCGCCATCCATGGCCGAGGCCGATGCACTTGCACAAAGGATCCTGAGCGAACTGGGTGAATTGGCCACGACCTCTGCCACCACCCGGTAACTTTGCGCATGGCCACATGCCCACATGCCCACATGAGCACATGCTCTTCAACTACCTAAGCCTCCCTGCCACCTGACCCCATGGATCGCATCTACTTCGACAACGCCGCCACCACGCCGCTGGCCCCGGAAGTTTTCGAGGCCATGGTGCCATTCCTGCGCGACCATTTTGGCAATCCCTCGTCCATCCATGCTTTTGGGCGGCAGACCCGCGCGGCCATTGAGAAGTCGCGCCGCAGCATTGCCTCCCTGCTGAACTGCGCACCCGGCGAGATCATCTTCACAAGCGGCGGTACCGAGGCGGACAATATGGTGCTGCACTGTGGGGTGCGCGACCTGGGGGTGAAGCACATCATCAGCTCGCCCATTGAGCACCACGCCGTGGAACTCACCGCCATCAGGATCGGCGAGCAGGCAGGGGTGAAGGTGCATTGGGTGCGCCTGTACGCCGATGGAAAACCGGACATGGCCCACCTGGAAGAATTGCTCAAAGCCACCGAGGGACAGGGCGTATTGGTGAGCTTGATGCACGCCAATAACGAGATCGGCACCCGCATCGACCTGCAGGCCATGGGCGAACTGGCGCATCGCCATGGTGCGCTCTTCCACAGCGATACGGTGCAGACCATGGGGCACTATCGATTCGATCTGCAGGCCCTGCCCGTGGACTTCATCACCTGCGCCGCACACAAGTTCCATGGGCCCAAAGGCGTGGGTTTCCTGTACATGCGCAGCGGGGCCGGCCTCAAGCCGCTGATCCTCGGCGGATCACAAGAGCGCAACATGCGTGGCGGTACTGAGAACCTTGCGGGCATCGTAGGCCTCGCCAAGGCCATGGAACTCGCGCACGAACACATGGCCGAACACCATGCCCATGTGCAGGAGCTGAAGGACCGCATGAAGCAACGCCTGCAGGAGGCCCTTCCTGGCGTTACGTTCAATGGCGATACCTCTGCGGACGGCCTCTATACGGTTCTGAACGTGCGCTTCCCCGATGATGGCAAGGCAGAGATGCTGGTGTACAACCTGGACATCGAGGGCATCGCGTGTAGCGGCGGTAGTGCGTGCAGCAGTGGCAGCAACACGGGGAGCCATGTGCTTGCAGCGCTTTATCCCGATGTGAAGGGTGCCAACATCCGCTTCTCCTTCAGCCGCTACAATATGGTGGAGGAAGTAGATCGCACGGTGGATGCCCTGCAACGCATTCTGCAGCCGGCGGCCGTAAGGGCCTGATCAAGCCATCCGCTTCGTCGCTTCCATCGCCCAATCGAGTTCGTCCAGCAAGGCCTTGGTGCGGCGTGCCCAGGCCTCGGCATCGTTCGGTGTGCCGTCCTCCTGGAACTCGTCCTTCACCTTGGGCACCTGCATGGGGCCGGGCACGACCCAGGTCCGGATCTTCCACAGGTTGAAGAGCAGTTGTGTGGTGACCTGTGAGCCACCGAAGGCACCACCCGAGACGGGTACAAGTGCCACCGGCTTCTTCTTCCAGTCCTCGGTGAGCAGGTCGATCACGTTCTTCAGGCTGGCGGGCATGCCACCATTGTACTCGGGCGTTACGATGATCACCCCATCGGCCTTGCGGATACGTTCAGCAAATGCGAACAAAGCGGGGGCGGGTTCCTTCATGAACTTGAGCCGCTCGTGGAAGATGGGAAAGTCGAGTTCCAGCAGGTCTATGAGATCAACGGTGTGGCGGCCTTCGTCTGTGATGTGGCGTTGAAGGTGCAGTGTCACACGGTGGCTGGCGCGACCGTCACGAATGCTGGAGGAAATGATGGCAATTTGGGGCATGGAGGTGCGGGGGCTTCTTTCTGTTAGGGAATGCGAAGATGCCACCCTTTGTTCGAGTACACCGGATGATCGGATCCAAGGGAGAGGTGCACAACAAGACATACGGTGGATCGTTACCTGAAAAATTTGGCGTTGAATGCGTCGGAGAATAGGTCAGAACCTTCCTTTGCGGCCGCTATCAACAATGTGCTAATACGGCTTGTACGACAGATGGGGATGGCCTCAGCCTGTTACTTTTTCAGTAGGACATGCGTCACACGCCAGATCTCCTTCCAACGGAAAAGATGCCGCCTCTGCTCCGTGGTCCGCTATCCCGAATGCTCTGCCTGAACATCTTCCGATCCATCGTGCCAGGAACGCTATACGCCATGGTGCTTGCTCTGGCCGGTCCGAGCCAAGCCCAGCAGGCCAACGGTACCATATCGGGCTACATCACCGATCAGCGCACGGGTGAGGCCTTGATCGGCGCCACCGTGTTCGACCTGCGCTCGGGCAAGGGCACGATCTCCAATGTGTACGGCTTCTACAGCCTCACTCTGCCGGCAGATAGTGTTGTGCTGCGCTATTCCTTCGTGGGATACCAGATGCAGGAGTTGCGGCTGGCGCTGGCCGGCAACATCACCCAGCATCTGAAAATGGAGCCGTCCCTCGAACTGCGCGAGGTGGAGGTGATCGGGCGTCGCACAGGGGAGGAGGTGGAGAGCACCCGCATGGGCACGGTGGAGGTGCCCATGGAGATGGTGCGCAGCCTGCCAGTGCTGCTGGGCGAGCGGGATGTGATCAAGACCATCCAGTTGCTGCCCGGTGTTCAAAGCGGTACCGAGGGAAGCTCGGGCCTCTATGTGCGCGGCGGGGGGCCGGACCAGAACCTGATCCTGCTGGACGGCGTGCCGGTGTACAACGCCAACCACCTCTTCGGCTTCTTCTCCGTGTTCAACACCGACGCCATCCGCTCGGTCACCCTTACCAAGGGCGGCTTCCCGGCGGAGTATGGCGGTCGCCTCAGTTCGGTGATAGACCTGCGCATGAAGGAAGGCAACAACCAGAAGCTGCGCGGCGAGGGCGGCATCGGGCTCATCGCCTCGCGCCTTACGCTGGAAGGACCCATCATCAAGGAGACCACTTCGTTCATGGTATCCGCACGCCGCACCTATCTGGACGTGCTGGCCCGGCCGCTGATCCGCTCGGCATCGGATGGCAATTCCGTGGGCGGCTACTACTTCTACGACCTCAACGCCAAGATCAACCACCGCTTCAGCGACCGTAGCCGCCTATTCCTTAGTGGATACTTTGGCCGCGACCGCTTCTATGCCCGGGACCGCTACGAATGGAGCAGCTTCGGCGATAGCTACGAGGACACCTACGAGACGGGGCTGGATTGGGGCAACGCCATCGGAGCGTTGCGCTGGAACTACGTGTTCAACCCGCGCCTGTTCAGCAATACCACGCTCACCTACAGCAACTATCGCTTCCGGGTGAGCAGCGAGCAGGAGTCCATCCGCACCTTGAACGGCCAGCGCAACACGAGTTACTCGGCCATATCATACCGTTCAGGCATCGAAGACTGGAGCGTACGCACCGACTTCAACTACATGCCTGTGCCTGAGCATTACGTCAAGTTCGGCGGTGGTATCATCCTGCACACATTTACTCCGGGCGTGAACCGTGCAGTGGACCGTAATGAATTCGTTCGCCAGGACACTACCTACGGGGCACGGCCTATCGCGGCGCAGGAGTTCTTCGCTTACGTGCAGGACGAGTTCGCACTGGGCAGCAAGGTGAAGGTGAACGCCGGGCTGCACGGCTCTGGTTTCCTGGTGAATGGCACCAACTACCTTTCCGTGCAGCCGCGTCTTTCGGGCCGCTACCTGCTGAATGAGCACGCTTCCTTGAAGCTCTCCTATGCGAACATGGCGCAGTTCCTACACCTGCTCACCAACGCGGGCATCGGCCTGCCCACCGACCTGTGGGTGCCGCCCACCGAGCGCATCAAACCCCAGTTCGCGGACCAGGTGGCGGTCGGCTACACGCGGGCCCTGGGAAAGGACTACATGGGCACCTTCGAGGCCTATTACAAGTACATGCGCAACCTGATCGAGTACAAGGATGGTGCGTCCTTCCTGGCCTCCGGCACCGATTGGCAGAACAACGTGGAGGTGGGCCGTGGCTGGAGCTACGGCGGTGAGTGGCTCCTGGAAAAGAAGGCCGGGCGCACCACCGGCTGGCTGGGCTACACGTTGTCGTGGACCGAACGGCAGTTCGATGCGCTCAATGAGGGGCGCGTGTTCCCCTTCCGCTATGATCGCCGCCACGACATCTCGCTGGCCGTGACCCATCGCTTCAACGAGCGCGTGGATGTAGGCCTGGTGTGGGTCTATGGCACGGGCAACGCGGTGACATTGCCGCTGGAACGCTACCAGGCCCTGCCGGGAATGGACAACCCGCATTGGGTGAATGAGATCGCCCACATCGATGCGCGCAACAACTACCGCACACCGGCTTATCACCGTTTGGACCTGGGCGTGAACATGCACAAGCCCACCAAGTGGGGCGAACGCACCTGGAGCCTGGGCCTCTACAATGCCTACAGCCGGCAAAACCCTTTCTATCTCTTCTTTACGGTGGATGACTTCGGTAGACAACGGCTCGCGCAGATCAGCCTGTTCCCCATTGTGCCATCGGTCACCTACAACTTCAGCTTCTGATGGAAATGAGACTCCGTTCCGAACCATTGATGTGGCTGCTGGCGATCACCGTTCTGGCCACGAGTTGCCGCAAGTACCTCGATTTTGAAGGAGAGGATCTGCAACCCCGCTTGGTGCTGAATGGGCTGGTACAGGCTGATTCGGTTGTGACCGTGTACCTCTCCAACAGTCGGGGTGTGATCGATCCCGGTGCTTTGGCCGCTGTGACCAACGGGCAGGTGCGTGTATTCGATGGCCAGGGCAACCTGCTGGAAGAACTGGTACACCAGGGCGATGGCATCTACCAGGGCACCACCACGATCGCGGCCGGTAGCGAGTTGGCCGTGCAGGCTTCGGCCAGCGGGCTGGGTGCTGTGCAAGCCAGCGACCGGGTGCCCTTCGCAGTGCCCATCCAGCAGTGGGACACAGTGAGCGTGGAGAACACGGATGACGGCTCCGGCTTCGGATATACCACGCTGGAAGTGAACTTCACCATCAACGACCCGGGGGACCTCAGCAACTTCTACATGCTCGAAGGGTTCATACGGCAGCAATATGTCATCGAGCTGATCTTCGACCCCATCACGGAAACCTTTGTCCCCGATACCATCGAGTTGGACGAGCCCATCTTCTACCGGGCCTACTTTTCCACCACGGACCAGGTGTTGATCTCCGAGATCGATGCTGGCTTGGGCGAGGCGCGGGTGTTCTTCGGTCGTGCCGTGTTCCGCGATGAGATGTTCAACGGCAACACCCGCTCGTTCAGGATACGGCTGGAAAGCTTCAATTCCCCCGGTACGCTGGACTTGCGCCTGTTGAGCATCTCCGAGGACGCCTTCCGCTACTTCCGCACGCTGGAGCGCTACGCTTACGCAGAAGGCGATCCCTTTGCTGAACCGGTGCAGGTGTTCACCAACATCGAGGGCGGGCTGGGCATTTGGGCAGGTGCCAACGTGGAGCAGGTGTCCATCGACATCTGGTGAACGGAAGGTTCACGCATTGTGCTTGGGACGCAGCAACAGAACCACCGCCGTTGCACCCACCACCACCAGCGCACTCCACAGCGGCAGCAGTTCCCCTCCGGGAAAGCCCGCCTGATCCCCGACATGCGCACCCCAGGCCAGCACCATGCAGTATAGCGCACCTTTCACGTTGGAGATCACGCCGGCCACCACACCCCAGGGGTTCGTGCGCCACAGCCACCACCCGGCCAGGAGGAATGAGGGCACCACAAATGCGAGGTCCAGCGCGGCGATCAGGTGTGTCGATCCACCGGTGGTGTCCAACAGTTCCGGCAGGGTGCCGTCGATGAAATAGGCACTGGCCTGTGCGATCCACAGCACGCCGAGCATCAGGCCCCACAGCATCATGTAGCCACCCACGATGCGTTGCACCGTGCGCGACGGCATGCTCGACCGGATCGCGGCAATATCCAGATCCACCAGCCCGGCGATGAGCGCCATCGCGGGCAGGATGAACAGCGCCACGTAAAGCAGGAAGTGCGCATTGAATGCCGCGCCGAAGAGGTAGAACGCATAGTTGTACACCAGGTACCATAGCATGCCCAGCCAGAGGAACCGACCACGAAGGCTTCCGCGTAGCGCTGCAATGAAAGCCCCCAGCAGCAGTGGTAAACCGAGGTAGAGCGTTACCCGGTCGTTCACCCACCAGGCGAGTTGGACGAAGGCGTTGTCGCGGTAGATGCCTTCCGCGGTTATGCCGCCGATGGTTGCCAGCAGCGTGAGCAGGAAAATGATGACAGTGAGGAGGACAGTGGTGCGGGAGAGGGGGCGCATGGGCGGAAATGTAAGGTCACACAGGCATCCTGCCTGTGTCCAATGCTACACAGGCAGGATGCCTGTGTGACCTTACCGCCTGTGTGACACTACTTTCGCGCACCATGCTCTCCAAGCGCACCAAGTACGCGTTGAACGCGCTCGTCCAGTTGGCGAAGGCCCGGAAGGAAGGTCCCTTGAGCGCTGCGGAACTGGCCGAGCGTGCTGGCGTGCCGCGCAAGTTCCTGGAGGCGATCCTGGTGGATCTGCGCAATGCCGGACTGATCACGAGCAAGCGGGGCAGGAGCGGGGGACATACCCTGCGCAAGCTTCCCAAAGAGATCCACATGGCCGAGGTGATACGCCTCTTCGACGGAGCGATCGGCCTGGTGCCCTGTGTGACGCACACCTACTACGAACGCTGCGAGGAATGTGTGGACGAGCAAGCCTGCGGCATCCGCGATGTGTTCGTGGAAGTGCGGGAAGCCACCGTGCGCATGCTGAAGAAGGCCACGCTGGCGGATGTGATCGCACGCGAAGGCAGGCTCAGCAAGCGGTCCTGATCTTTTTTTAGGAAATATCATATAGAACCGATAGGATATATATGTTTGTTGTCCCGGGTCTTGGTCAAGCACCTTTCTGTACGCTGATCAGTGACCCAGCAGGACGACCAAGAAATTGCGGACATGATCAAAGTAGCTGTGATAGGGGGAGGGCTAAGTGGCACGCTCACGGCCATGCGCTTGCTCGAACACCTCGGAGAGCGTGTGAGCGTGACCCTTGTTGAACGCAAGCCCCGTCAGCTTCAGCGCGGAGTGGCCTATTCAGCACGTCTCAGCCAGCAACTGCTCAACGTGCCGGCGGGGAACATGAGCCTCTTCGCCGAACGGCCGAACGACTTCCTGGATTGGCTGCGTGCCGGCCCCATGCCCGAAGCTGTGCCCAATGATCTGGTTTCCCGCAACCTGTTCGGTGACTATGTGAGCGACCGGTTCCATGCGAGCATTGAGGAGAACCCACGGCGCTTGAACGTGGTACATGGGGAAGTGGTCGGGCTCGATCAGCATCCGGCGCATGGCTACCGGGTCCGTTTGGATGATGACCGCATGCTCACTGCGGATGTGGTCATTCTGGCCTTGGGCAACGCGCCACCAGCACACATCAAGGGCTTGGATCCCATTGCGCGCAAGCACCCGACCTACATCCCCTGGCCTTGGGCCGAAGGAGTTCTGGGCCGCATACAACCGGAGGACGAGGTGGTCTTCATCGGCATGGGCCTTACCATGGTGGACCTGCTGTTCTCCCTGAAGGACGCTGGCCACCGGGGATCGATCACCGTGCTCTCCCGCAGTGGCCGGGTATCCCTTCCACACGCGTTGGGCCATGTTTGGTCACTGCGACAACCGTTGCCTACAGCTCCCTACGCGGT
The DNA here is from genome assembly GCA_041745875.1 of Flavobacteriales bacterium. GTDB lineage: Bacteria > Bacteroidota > Bacteroidia > Flavobacteriales_F > PHOS-HE28 > PHOS-HE28. The sequence continues at coordinate 11,180 of JBGTIB010000166.1, forward strand.
CGCCGATCTGTTCCGCTGGGTGCGCACCGAAGCACTTTCGGCACACGAAGCCGGGGTACCCTGGCAAGCCGTGATGGATGCGGTGAAGCCCCATGTGCAGGGGTGGTGGATGGGTATGCCCTTGGAGGAACGCCAACGCTTTCTGCGTCATGCGCGCCCCCTGTGGGAGATCCACCGGCACCGCATGCCCACCCAGGTGCATCAGCGGCTGCAGCAGGCCATGGCCAATGGTTCGGTGCGCAACCTTGCCGCGCGTATTGCCAAGGTCACGGTGGACGATGATCGGCTCCAAATCGCGTGCAGGGAGCGAGGCAGTGGAAAGGTCACGAACATCTGGGCCAAGCACCTGATCAATTGCACCGGCCCCCAGGCTGATGCCCGCCGTCTGGACCAACCACTGCTTGTGGACATGTTCGCCATGGGCTTCGTAAGCTGGGATCCCCTGCACATGGGTATCCGTACCGATCCATCCGGCGCCTTGGTGGATGCCTCGGGCCGGGTGTCCGAAAGCCTCTTCGCCATTGGCCCGCTTTGCAAGCCCACGCTTTGGGAATGCACGGCCGTGCCGGAGATACGCCGCCAGGCCATTGCGCTTGCTGAGCTGATCGCGGTGAAGCGCCCCCGGTTGCAGAGCAAGGGTTGGCGCCAGGTATTCACGCAGTTGGGAGATCGCTTCGCGTTGATGGACGCGTGAACCGGGCGTTCAGGAAGAGCAGACATTTCACCATCACGCACGTCGACGCACTTACCCATCACCGTGCGGTCGATGAAGAGTTGCTTCGTTAGGGTGCTGGGTGATCCAAGGATGTGCGGGACCACGTTGCACACTACTTTCGGTCAGTAACACGCAAGTAGGATCCCATGAGCGCCCCGGAGAAACCCACGTTCCGCGAAGCTTTTGCCTTCTGGGTGAAGCTGGGGTTCATCAGTTTCGGCGGACCGGCAGGGCAGATCGCGATCATGCACGATTTCCTGGTGGAGAAGAAGCGCTGGGTGAGCAACAGCCGCTTCATGCATGCGCTCAACTACTGCATGCTGCTGCCGGGTCCCGAAGCACAGCAGTTGGCCACCTACATCGGATGGTTGCTGCACGGACGCTGGGGTGGCTTCGCGGCTGGAGCGCTGTTCGTGCTGCCGTCCATGTTCATCCTATTCGCCCTTAGTGCGGTCTACGTCACCTACGGGCAGGTACCCTGGGTGCTGGCCATGTTCAATGGTCTGAAGCCCGCTGTGATCGCCATCGTGATACTGGCCCTGTTCAAGATCGGCAGTAAGTCGCTGCTTACACCCTTCCACTGGTCCGTCGCCGTGGCGGCTTTCATCGCCATCTTCTGGTTCGATGTCCCTTTCCCGCTGATCATTCTTGCCGCGATATTCTTGGCTGCCCTGTTCCGAAAACTGGTGCCCGGTAGTTTCAAACCAATGGCGACCCAAGAGCAGGTACGCACTGAGGATGAGGACCGGTTCTACTTGAACAGCGGCTCACCGGCAGTTGGATCGGGCTTCTCGCCGTTGCGGTTGGCGGGACAGGTGGGTATCACGCTGCTTTTCTGGTGCCTTCCCCTGGCGGTACTGCATCTGATGAGCGACGACCCGGGATTCTGGCGTGTGCTGAGCAGCTTCTTCACGCAGGCGGCGCTGGTCACCTTCGGCGGGGCCTATGCAGTGCTCCCTTATGTGGCGCAGGTCAGTGTGGAGGATCTGGGTTGGCTTTCGAGCATGGAGATGGTGGACGGCCTCGCGTTGGGCGAGACCACGCCCGGACCCTTGATCATGGTGCTGGCCTTCGTGGGCTTCATGGCGGGCTACAACCACTTCGGCGCATCAGTGGCCATGGGTGGGCTGGCCCTGGTGGTCACCACGTACTACACCTTCTTGCCCTGCTTCCTGTTCATTTTCGCCGGTGCGCCCATCATCGAACGCACGCGGAACATCATGTGGCTGAAGGAGGTCCTTTCGCTGGTGACGGCCGCCGTGGTAGGGGTGGTGCTGAACCTCACCATCTACCTGGGCCGCGCGGTATTCTTCCCGGAGGGGATCGCGTGGGAGAGCCTGGACCTGTATTCCTTGGGCTGGGTCGTCCTGTCCTTCATCGCATTGCACCGCTTCAAGGTGAACCTGCTGCTGTGGCTCGGCGCCAGCGCGCTGTTCGGGCTCGCACTGCATTTCATGACATGACCGTTCACTTTCCAGCAGGTCCAATTCCTTCCATGGATCCACGGTGCCGTCACCCCAACATCACGCTCGTCATCGCAATACTCCCCATCACCGTACGGTCGTTGAAGAGCTTCACGGGTTCCTTGCGGTCCTTCAAGCCGAGGACATAGAGCAACGGCAGGTAGTGCTCCGGCGTAGGGATGCTGAGTTGGAAGGCCTTGCCCCGGGCGCTGTAGTTGGCCAGTTGCGCATGGCCTTCGTTCATGATCAGCTCCTTCATGCGCGAGTTGGCTTCGATGGCCCAGTCGTAGCCGCCTTCGGGGTTGCGCCAGTCGATCACGCCCAGGTTGTGGACCATGTTGCCGCTGCCGATGATGAGCACACCTTTCTTCCGCAACGCTGCGAGTTCACGCGCGAGGTCGTAGTGCCCCTGCGGCGAAAGGCTGCGGTCCAGGCTCAGTTGCACCACAGGCACATCGGCTTTGGGATAGAGGTGGATGATCACGCTCCACGCGCCGTGGTCCAGGCCCCACTGGTGGTCCACCCCGATGTGGCGGCTTGTGATGGCCTCCTGCGTTTGCTTGGCTACGGAAGGACTGCCCGGCGCGGGATACTGCACGGCGAAGAGTTCCTTCGGAAAGCCGCCGAAGTCATGGATGGTCCGCGGCTTCTCCATGCCCGTGACGAAGGTGCCTTTCGTCTCCCAGTGCGCGCTGATGCAAAGGATCGCGTTGGGCTTCGGCAGGTCCTTCGCTATCGCCTTCCAACCCTGCGAGAATTCGTTGTCCTCGATCGCGTTCATCGGGCTGCCGTGGCCCAGGAAGAGCACGGGCATGGTGGGCGTGGAGGGCACGTCCTCAAGTGCCCGGCCAAGTTCGCGCAGCGAGAGTGCCGCGCCCAGTGGTGCGATGCTCATGAGTTGTATGGCTTTACGGCGGTCCATGTCCGACAGGCGTCCCGCTTGACGGCATGGACGCCGGTGATGCGGGAGGCGCCACAAAGCTACGCAATATACTTTCCATGGAAAGTAATCCGCATGCACGCATCCCCCGCCTTGCCCTTGCTCGAGTCCCTCCAAGCCGATCAGATGGTGATCGATCAGCTCAGAATTACTCAGCCCATTGAGTAAAATTACTCAGTGGGTTGAGTAAAGTTGGAGGTGGGGGGGAAGGCATGGACGCCGGTCTCAACATCCATCAGTCCGAACGCACGGTCAAGCGGGTTGAATAGAATATGCAGTTCCGGCGCAAGCCTATAAAATGACAAAGCGATCAGCGTGATCACGAGCGCGATCCGTTTCGATCGCGAGTACCGCCCTAGTCCGGCGATCAATAGGATCAAGCATGCAATACCTATTCGCCAGATGTATGGTCTCTTGATCCAGTCTGTAACATGCTCCGGTAGCCACGGACTGTTCATCTCGCTGCTGATCGGCATAAAGGTCGCTAGAGCATGGACCAACAATGCTGCTCCTATCCAGAGACATCCAGTTGAGATAGACCGCCATCTCAAGGCATCCACACCGGCCCATACGAACAGCCCATACCCAATGGCGTATATGGCCAACAGCTCGCCCGAACGCATGATGGTGAGGTACCAGCGATGCCAGCCTGTTGCAGTCTCCATCCAAGGCTGGATCGAAAAGAACCAGCATGCAGCCGCGAAGACGATCGCGGCCTGGATGAGGAAGCGTTCTGTTGGCGACATGATGCCAAAGTAGCCCGGAACAGTTATCCGTGGTAGCGGTCGGTGGTCTTGCAGGGCACAGGCAAGATGCCTGTGCGACCCTAGACCAACCTCCCTGCCAACCACTTCAACTGAAGCTCCGCCAGCTTCGCCTCGTACTGTGCGAGCAGCAAGCGGTTCTCCGCATCGATCAGGCCCTGCTGCACGTCGCGCAGTTCCACGGCGGTGATCACGCCGATGCGGTAGCTCTCCAGCGCCACGTCCACCTGGGTCTGGGTGCCTTGCAGGTTGCCCTGCTCCAAGGCCACGCGGGTGCGGGCGGTGCTGTAGAGCGTCCAGGCATCGAGGAGTTGTTGTTCCACCAGTAGTTGCGTTTCCTCGGTGGTGATGGCGGCCTGCTCGCGGCCCAGCTTGGCGGCCTCGGTGGCGCGTGAGGCCTGACCACCGCGGAAGATGGGCACGCTGACACGCATACCGTAGTCGGGCCCGAAGGCGCGGTTGCTCTGTAGGAAGCCCACGTCGCTGGTGCTGCGGCGGTACGCGTAGTTGCCGAAGACATCGATGCGTGGCATCAGTGCGCCGCGCAGCTCCTTCACGAAGATGTCCGCAGCGAGCTGTTGCTGGCGGGCCTGCATCAGGCTGCTGTTGGCGCCGCGCGCATCGCGTTGCAGTGTGGTAAGGTCCAGTTCCTCAGCTGCGGGGATCTCCGTTTCCGTGGTGAAGGGAGTGGCGGGATCGCGGCCCAGCAGCATGTTAAGTCGGTGCTGTGCATTGGCGTCCTGCATCTTCAGGTCCAAAATGGCAGCGCTGTCGGTGCTCAGATCGAGCCGTGCCTGTACCACCTCCAAGCCGCTGCTGCTGCCGATGCGCTCGCCGGTCTCTGCGATCATCAATCGTTCTTGTCCGGTGCGCAGTCCCTCGCGCTGCACAGTGATCGCATTTCGCAATTGCACGGACTGGTAGTAGGCCGCCATCACTTCGTACACGGTCGCTTCCACCTGCTGCTTCAACAGGTTGCGCTCGATCTCCTCCAGTGCGGCCAGCCTGTCCTTCACGGCGAACATGGTGAGGCCGTCGAAGACCGTCCAGTTCAGCTGTATGGCGCCACTAAGTATCTGGCTGTTCGCATCGTCCACCTCGCGTACTTCGCCGCTGAAGAAGGTCTGGCGCGTGGCGCTGCGGTCGCCATCGTACTGCCCGATGGCATCGATGGAAGGCAGCATGCCGGCCTCTCCGGCGGTGTTCATCAACTCGGCGGTCTTCAGCGAAAGTTTGGCGAGGCGGATGCCGTGGTTGTGCTCCAAGGCGATGTTCAGGGCCTGCTCGGCGGTGAGGAGTTCCTGGGCAGGAACGGTCCAGGCCACCAGGCACAGCAGGAATGCGGCGATCTGTTTCATCGGTGGGTGGCGGGTGGGTTGTTCATGTGGCATATTTCGGTCGACCCGGAGGGTCGACGCTGCCGGAGGTGGTGTTACGATTGGTCGTGTACCGGATCGCTGGTTTTGCCCTTGTCGGATGATAGATAACTGTACAGCGCCGGCACCACGTACAGCGTCAGCACCAGCGCGAAGATCAGTCCGCCGATGATGACGATGCCCATGGGCACGCGGCTCTTGGCGGCGGCGCCTAGGCCCAGCGCGATGGGCAGGGCACCGAGGATGGTGGCCATGCTCGTCATCAGGATCGGGCGGAAACGCTGCTTGGAAGCCTCGATCAACGCTTCGGCCTTGGCCATGCCCGAACGCCGTTTCTGGTTGGCGAACTCCACGATGAGGATGCCGTTCTTGGTGACCAGGCCGATGAGGACAATGATGCCGATCTGGCTGAAGATGTTCAGCGTGTGACCGCCCAGCCACAGGCTGAGGACAGCCCCTGCCAATGCCAAGGGCACGGTGAACATCACGATCAGCGGATCGAGCCAGCTCTCGAACTGCGCGGCCAATACCAGGAACACCAGTGCCAGTGCCATGGCGAGCGCGAACCACAGACTGCTGCTGCTTTCCGCATATTCCTTGCTCACACCGGCCAGCGCGGTGCTGAAGCTCTCGTCCAGCACCTCATCGCCGATGCGTTCCATGGCATCGATGCCGTCGGCGATGGTGTAGCCCGGCGCAGGATCGGCGCTCACCGTGGCGCTCACGTAGCGGTTGTAGCGGTAGAGCTGCGGTGGCATGCTGCTGGTGGCCATTTGCACCAGGTTGTCCAACTGCACCAGTTCGCCTCTGTCGTTGCGCACGTAGGCACTGCTCAGGTCAAGCGGTTCGTCGCGGTCATTGCGCGCGGCTTGGCCGAAGACCTGGTACTGTTTGCCCTTGAAGATGAAGTAGCCGAAGCGCACTCCGCTGTAGTACAGTTGCAAGGTCTCGGCGATGTCGAGAACGCTTACACCCATGGCCCTTGCCCGGTCGCGATCGATCTCGATGTTCAGCTCGGGCTTGGTGAACTTCAGGTCCAGGTCGCTCACGCGGAACACAGGGTCCTTCTCCACGCGTTCCATGAACACCGGGATGATCTCGCGCAGCCGCTCGAAGTCGGGTGCCTGTATCACGAATTCCACCGGAAGACCGCTGCGTCGACCACCGCCGATGGTGGGCTCCTGGATCACGAAGCTGCGTGCGAGGTTATGCTCCTGCACCCATTCGGTCACCAGGTCGGCGAGCTCGGCTTGGCTGCGGGTGCGTTGCGAGGGATCGACGAAGTTCACCCGGACGAAGCCGCTGTTGGTGTTGATGCTTCCACCGAAACCCGGACTGGTAACGCTGAGGATGGCGTTGCGCTCGGGCAGCGTGTCCACCGTTTCGATGATGTCGTACAGGTAGTCGTTCATCAGCTCGAAGCTGGTGCCCTCGGGCGCGGTGCTGCGGACCAGGAAGCGGCTCTTGTCCTCCATGGGCGCCAGTTCGCTTTGCAACTGCAGACCGAAACCGAAGATCATCACTACGCTCACGAGCATGATCACCAAGGCGATCCAGCGTTGGGCAAGAAAGCTTTCCAACGTGCGGCCATAGGCATCGCTGAGGCGTTCGAAAAAGCGCTCGGTGACCTCGAAGAAGCGGCTGTGGCGCTCCTGCTTCTTCAGGAAACGCGCACTGAGTATGGGCGTGAGGGTGAGGGATACCAGCGAGGAGATGATCACCGCGCCACTGACCACCACGCCGAACTCGCGGAACAAACGACCGGTGAGGCCATCGAGGAAGACGATCGGCAGGAACACCGCGATCAGCACCAGCGTGGTGGCGATCACCGCGAAGACGATCTCCTGGATGCCCTTGTGCCCGGCCTTGATCGGGTCCTCGCCATCCTCGATGCGGCGGTAGATGTTCTCCAGCACCACGATGGCGTCGTCCACCACGATGCCCGTGGCCAGCACGATGCCCAGCAGCGTGAGCACGTTGATGCTAAAGCCCGACACATACATCACGAAGAAGGTGCCGATGAGCGAGATGGGGATGGTGACCACCGGGATCAGCGTGGTGCGCCAGTTGCGCAGGAAGGTGAAGATCACCAGTACCACCAGCCCGAAGGCCAGCAGGACGGTGGTCTGCACTTCGCTGATCGCCTTGCGGATACCAATGGTGGTGTCCAGCGCCATTACGTATCGTAGATCGTCCGGCAGTTCGGCTTTGATCTGCGCGGCGCGGCGGTGGAACTCGTCGGCGATGGCGATGTAGTTGCTGCCGGGCTGCGGGGTGACGGCCACGGCCACCTGCGGCACGGCCCCGATGCCGCGCAGCAGCGAGCGTTCGTTCTCGGGCAATAGCTGCGCCTGGCCGATGTCGCGCATACGTATCACCGGGCCGCCATCCTCGCGGATGATCATGTCATCGAAGTCCTGCTCGGTGACCAGGCGCCCCATGGTGCGGATCGTGAGTTCCGTGCGGTAGCCTTCGATGCGGCCGCTGGGCAGTTCCACGTTCTCGCGCAGCAGGGCGTCGCGCACATCGCCGGGAGTGATGCCGTGGCCGGCCATCATCATCGGGTCCAGCAGCAGCTTCATGCTGTAGCGCTTCTCGCCCCAGATGCGGATCTCGCTGATGCCGGGGATGGTCTGCAGCCGCTCCTTGAACTGGTTGTTGGCGATCTCGCTCAGCTCCATCATGCTGCGCTGATCGCTCTGGATCGTCATGGAGAGGATCGGGTTGGCGTCCGCGTCGCTCTTCACCACGATAGGCGGGTCCACATCGGGCGGTAGGTTGCGGATGGCACGCGCCACACGGTCGCGCACGTCGTTGGCCGCAGCCTCCATGTTCACGTCCAGCTCGAATTCCACGGTGATGGTGCTGCGCCCGTCGCCGCTGATGCTGGTGAGCGTGCGGATGCCCTCGATGCCGTTGATGCTCTCCTCCAGCGGCTCGGTCACCTGGCTCTCCATGATGTCCGCATTGGCGCCGGTGTAGTTGGTGGTCACCGTCACCACCGGCGGGTCCACGCTGGGGAACTCGCGCACGCCCAGGTAGGTGAAGCCCACGGCACCGAACAGCACGATCATGATGCTGATCACCGATGCGAGGACCGGCCGGTCGATGCTGAGGTTGCCGATGTTCATTGGGAGAGTGGGAGAGTGCGAGGGTGCGAGAGTGCGAGAGTTGAAGGGTGCGAGGGTGCAACGGGGCTATGCCCTTGCACTCTCTCACTCTTGTACCCTTGCACCTGCTTTCTCATGACCCCAAGTTCATTCATCACCGACCTGTTCCATCTTCGGGATCCTGCTCGCCGTTCAACTTCGGCTTATGCCCCATCGGGATCGCTTTCACCGGCATGCCATCGCGCACTGCCAGCAGGCCGGTCACCAGCACGGTATCGCCTGCTTGCACGCCACTGGTGAGTTGCACGGCCTTGGGCAGGCGAATGCCGACATCCACCCGCTGGCTGGTCACCTTTCCATCGCGCAGCACGAAGACCTTCTGGCCCTCGATGTCCGGCATGATGGATTCGGTGGGCACGGTGAGTGCTTCGGGGATGCTTTCGAGTGCCACCTCCACGCGGGCGAAGGAGCCGGGCACGAGCTTGCCGTCGGTGTTGGGGTGACGGGCACGGACGCTTACCGTGCGGTTGGTCGCATCCACGCCGGGTTCCACGGCATACACGGTGGCTTCATACACGGTGGGGTCGCCTTCCAAGGTGAAGGTGATCGGCGCCCCGGCCTTCAGTTGGCGGCCGCTGCGTTCGGGTAGGGCGAATTCGATCTTGATGGGGGAGAGCTGCCGCAGGTGGGCAATGGGCGCACCGATAGCCAGGTAACCGCCGGGACTCACGTTCCGCAGCCCAATGGCCCCGGAGAACGGTGCGCGGACCACGGTCCTTGCGATGCGCGCTTTCAATAGATCGGCCTGAGCTTCCAGACCCACACGCACGGCTGCACTGGCATCGAATGCCTCGCGGCTGATGCCGCTCACCTCCAGCAGTTTTTCCTTGCGTTCCTCATCGTCGCGCGCCACTTGCAGGTTGGCCTCCACCTGCCGCAGCTCGGCCTGCAGGTCATCATCGTTGATCCGCAGCAACACCTGTCCGGCGCTCACCGTGCCCCCTTCCTCGAAACCGATATGGGTCACCCTACCGGCCATCTCGCTCATCAATTCCACCTCTTCATTGGCCAGCAGGGTGCCCGTAACGATCAACGCGTGGTCCAGCGGGCGGGGCTGGAGCACAACGGTCTGGACGGTCATCGGCGGACGTTCGGGTGCGGCCTCGCCGTTGGTTCCACCGCAGCCCGCCAGAAGAAGGGCGGCGGAGATGAAGAAGGTAATGGAGGCAGCAGGGGTTTGTAAATGAATACTGTTCAACTCCGGCATCGACCCCGGAGGGGTCGATGCCCCTTGGGCCGTAACTATCCTACTACATGCTGTGACCCCTCCGGGGTCATTCGCAGGCCGATCAAGTCGGTGAAAACCACATTCGTTGGAAATGGTGTCCTGAGCCGGGATGCTTGCTCCTATGTCAGATACTTCCCGGTGCTGTCGGTTTCGACCCTGAAGGGGTCGCAGCATGTTGAATGGCCCTGTCAGCGGGTATTCGACCCCGGAGGGGTCGCGGCCGGTGTTCCTCCAGCGCACGTTACACGGCATGCTGTTGCGGCTCATCGGGGCATTTTCTTGGAATAGGTGATGCGCATCTTCCGGCCTTCGGGATGGGCCAGGTTGGCGTTGATCCGCGCCAGGTCCGCCTTGAAGCGCTTGCGGTCCGCAGCTTTCATGCCCGCGAAGGCCAGCTCGTTCAGTGCCTCGAAGGTGGCACGGATATCCTTCACCACAGAACGGGCCTTGGGCAGCGTGCGCAGGTGGTACTTCCGGCGGTCCTGGGGACAATCCACGCGCTGCACGTAGCCCATCTTGCTCAAGTGGTCCACCGCACGGGTGATGGTGACCTTGTCCAACAACAGCGCATCGGCGAGCTCCTGCTGGCTCAGCTCACATTCCGCCTCGTCGATCTTCAGCAACACATAGAACCACTTGTCCAGGTCGTGCTTCCGCAGCGCATTTAGTACGCGGGTGTAGTAATGCTGCGTGGCAATGCCCGTCCAGAAGCCGAGGGAGGTGTGCGGGTCGGTGGGGTTGGTGGGCATGGTCGGTTGGTGACGCTCGGAACAGTTACAAATGAAACAGTTCCCTTGTTCACTTTCGACCATAGTTGTGTTAAGGCTTGTGAAGCGTGAGCGCCGAATAAACGCGTGTTGGGGGCGTTGACCGAATAGCGATTCGTGCTTGCGCAACGCCGAGACCCCGCCCCTCCATCCGAAGTATCGGAGGAAGGGCGGGGTCCCATGCTGGATCGGGATCGGACGCTTATGGCTGGTGCAACAGCTTTCCGCGTAGTTCCTCTCCGTTCAATACGATGCGGTAGATGAACATGCTACCACTGTTCTCGCCTGGGTTGAACAAGGCCATCACCTCCTGATGCTCCGTCACGGATGCACTGAACAGGGTGGCGATCATCCGGCCTTGCATGTCCAGTACCTCCACTGTGGCATGGCCTTCTTCAGCGGCGATGAAACGGATCATGCTCTCTCCACGGAATGGGTTGGGCCAGGCGTTCGCGCTGCGCAATGCGGTACCACGCACCGGGCGATCATCGCCAAGGACGGTCGCAGGAGCGGAGTTCGTGGGCGCCACATGGATCACCTGCTGGGTCGTGCTGGTGTTGCCACACGCATCCACCGCAGTGTAGGTGCGGGTGATGGTGTATTCGGATTTGCAGCCAGCACCTGTCTTGGTCTCCTCCATGGTCACCACCACATCACCAGGGCAATTGTCGGATGCCACACAGTCCACGGGTTCTGGAATGCCGTTGCAATCCACCGTCATGTTGTGCAACACACAATCGAACACCGGCCCTTCATCATCCACCACGTGGATCTGTTGGTGTGCCGTGGCCACATTCCCACATGCATCCATGGTAGCCCAGGCATGCACGATGGTGTACTCATTGGCGCATGAACCGGGGACCGTCCAGGAGTTGAGGTTCACCGTGACGTTCGTCTTGCTGCAAGCATCGTATGCGGTCACATCGGCGACCTGCATATCGTCGCTCACCTCATCACAGGACAATGTGAGATCGGCAGGCACGTCCATCAGCACCGGTGGCACATCATCGATCACGGTGATGATCTGCTCGCACGTTTCGGTTTCTCCGGTCGCATCGGTACCGAAGAAGGTCCGGCGGATCACATAGGGACAGCTACTGAGTATCTCGTCGGACCAACCATGTTCGATCACTTCGGGGCAATCCTTCTTCTTGCGGAAGTAGATCATGCCGGTGGTCTCCAGCGACTCCAGGTCATCCACGCAATTCAAGGTGATATCCGCTGGGCAATAGCTGATGATCGGTGGGCAGTCCTTCACATCATCACATTCCTCCACGATCGCGACATCCGTGCTCGTGCAGCCATTGTTGCCGGTAACGACCAGGACATAGGTGCCGGCCATGTTCACACTTGGATTTGGATCATTGCTTATGAATCCGCCAGGGCCTTCCCAGGCGAACGTGCCGTTCCCCGTAGCAGAGAGCAACAGGCTACCGCTGATGCAATCCAAGGTACCACCGATCGCCGTGGCCCCGGGCAGGTCGTTGTCCTCATCCACTTCGGTGCTGGCCGTGCTGGTGCAGCCATTGGCACCCGTCACGATCAGGTTGTAGGTACCAGGCACGCAGACCTCGGGGTTTTGCTCGTTGCTGGTGAAGCCACCCGGACCGCTCCAGGCGAAGCTGCCACCGCCATTGCCTTGCAGGGTGACGCAGGGCGTGGTGCAGGTGAGGGTGCCGCCGGTGGCACTGGCCCCAGGCAGGTCGTTGTCCTCATCCACTTCGGTGCTGGCCGTGCTGGTGCAACCGTTGGCACCGGTGACGATCAGGTTGTAGGTACCGGGCGCGCAGACCTCAGGGTTCTGCTCGGTGCTGTTGAAGCCACCCGGACCGCTCCAGGCGAAGCTGCCACTGCCATTGCCTTGCAGCATGATGCAGGGTGTGGTGCAGGTGAGCGTTCCGCCGGTGGCACTGGCCCCAGGCAGGTCGTTGTCCTCATCCACTTCGGTGCTGGCCGTGCTGGTGCAACCATTGGCACCCGTCACGATCAGGTTGTAGGTACCAGGCACGCAGACCTCGGGGTTCTGCTCGTTGCTGGTGAAGCCACCCGGACCGCTCCAGGCGAAGCTGCCACCGCCATTGCCTTGCAGCATGAAGCAGGGCGTGGTGCAGGTGAGCGTTCCGCCGGTGGCGCTTGCACCGGGAACATCATTGTCCTGATCCACAGTAACCGAAGCCTCGCTCGTGCATTCGTTCGCGGGGTCCGTTACGATCAGTTCGTAGAGTCCGGAGGTAGCTACCGAAGGGCTTTGTTCCGGGCTGGAATAGCCATTGGGTCCGGTCCATGCGAAAGTGGCACCTTGGGTTGGGCTGCCACCTTCCAGGGTCACGTTCAACAACGTACAGGTCAGCACGGCATCAACTGATGCGCTGGCGCCTGGCGCAGTGGTGTTGGCTGAAACAGTGGTTTGCTCGGTCGCGAAGCACTGGTTCGGCGCCGTTACTGTCAGCGTATATGTCCCAGCGGCATTCACAGTGGGAGTAGCCGTGTTCGCCCCGGCCACGATATTCCCACCATTGCTGGCCACCCAGGCGAACTGTGCAGCGGGCGTGGAAGATGCACCGGCCAGTGTCACCTCACCATTATTGGCACAGGTGATCGTTCCGGCAGGGCCCGCAGTAATATCGGGCACTCCGGTACTGCCGATCTGAACGGGCAGGTTGAACGTGCAATCATTGGCATCCGTCACGGTCACATCGTAAGTGCCTCCAGGGACACCGTTCAGCGTTGCTCCCACAGCACCTGTGTTCCACAGGTATCCATAGCCAGGGGTGCCACCGAGCGGGCTCACCGTTGCGGAACCATTGCTGGTGTTGCAGGTCGCATCGACCACTTGTGCATTAGCGGTCAAGGGTTCTGGTTGCGTGATCTCAAAGGTGCCTTCCGTGCTGCATCCGTTGATATCGGTGACCGTCACCGTGTAAGATCCAGGTGGAAGGTTGTCCACCGTGGCGGTCGTTGGCCCATGGTCCCATTCATATTCGAAGGGTCCCGTTCCATCGGATGTGGCCGTGATACTACCATCAGCCGCGCCGTTGCAACTCACGTTCGTCACTTCGCCGGAAATAGTGACCAGTTTCACCGTCACCACCTGGTCTGCAGCTCCGGCGAGGATGCAAGCATCGCCACCAATGATCCTGCGCACATAGGTCTTCTCGTCCACCGGACCGATGAAAGATCCCGGCAGGTTCTGGCCATCGGCGCCCGGGATATCCACCCAGTTGACACTGTCCGCGCTGGTCTGCCATTGGTAGGTGGCGGCATTGCCCAATGATGGATATGCACTGGCCGAATTGTTCCTTACGATGGTCGGCAGAACATAGCTTGGTACACTTCCCACGATATCGCTCGGGACCGCGCCCTCGCAAACGCTCTGGTTGCCGATGATCGTGTTGTCCAACAAGTCGGGCGGGTTGGCCCAGATCACAAGACCTGGCTCGTACCGGGTGGTGGAACTGTTCTTCGTGGTATTGAGCGCGCCCTGGGTGAGGGGGATGTTGTTGCTGCGCGCGGTCACGATGGTATAAATGCGGCAGTTGCTGAACTTGATGCCCCGCTCACCGACCGGATCGTAATCATCGGCTGATCCGCCATAGTAGGTGCTGAACTCCAACGCGCTCAGGTCACTCTCCAGCTTGAAAAAGACCTTGTCGTTGTTACTGCCCGTTCCCACCTTGGTAGCTTGCAGCGGAACGTTCGGAGCAGCGGAGACAGGGAAGTTGGAACTGTTGGAGTAACCGAACACGTAGATGTCGTTGTTCAGGTCCACGTTCAGTCCCATCATATTCACCTCATTGCCCGAACCGCCCACATACGTGGAAGCGATGAAGGTCTGATCGGTGGCCATGCGGCACACGAAAAAGTCGTTGCTGCCATTGTGCGTGTTGTTGAACACACCACTCGCGCTGATGTTGCTGCTCGGTAAGCCGGTGGTGATGCCGCCGAAGTACAATTCGGTCTGTGTGGTGTTGAATTCCATGCAGAGTATGGACACCGACGAACTACTGGCAGAGCTGAAGTAGGAGGACCACAGGGTCGTTCCGGAAGCGTTCAGGCGCTGCAGAAAGCCGGCCTGGCTGCCACCACGGGTACTCTGGCGCTCGTTGGCAAGCGGGAAGTTGGTGGAGGCCGTGTAGCCCCCGATGAAGATGTCACCATTTTCGGCTTGCAACATGATCATGGCTTGATCCAGGCCGCTGCCACCGTAGTTGCGCATCCAGCCCAGCGTATTCAGGTCGCTGTTGATCTTGTACACGATCACGTCCCGGTTCCCGAAGTTGCTGTTGGTCGCTCCCACACCGGGATTCACGCTGGCCAGGTTGGAACTGGTTGTGTAGCCACAGATCACCACATCGCCATTCGCGCCGATGCGTAGGTCGAATGAAAGGTCGTCGCCATTACCACCCACGACCGCACTTTTGATGGAGGTACCATCCCGGTCGATCTTCGTCAGGAAGATGTCCGCTCCGGACTGCGCCTGTTGGTTGATGCTGCTTCCGCTGAAGAGCGGGCCACCGAGCATCGGGTAGTTCGTGCTGGTGGTATTTCCGGTGATGTACAGGTTGCCATCGGGCCCTTGTTCCATGGCGTAGGGATTGTCGTTCCCACTGCCGCCCAGGTAGGTCTGCCATACGCGGGTCCCGCTCTCGCCGATGTTGGCTGGTTCCAGGTACTTGCCGATGATGATGTCAAGATTGCCGTTGGCGGTTACGTTGAAGGCGCCCGGAGTGATCTGGTCGGTGGTGCCCACCACCCGTGCCACCACGTAAATGGCGCCATCGCTTGGATCGACCCAGATGCAGTGTCCGTGGTTGTCACCGCTGGAATTGGTGTTCACCCAGGTGGCCCAACGCATGGCGATCGGGTCGATCACCAAGGGTTCGCTCCTATCATGGTCGCCCAGTTCAAAACGCAGCACATTGCTGCCATCGGTCACGAAACGGGAGGCTATCTCGCGTTCCCGACCATTGATGCGCTGGTACACATAAGGAGCAGGGTAGGACATCTCACCCAGGCTGGTGTTCATCACCAGTTCCCCCTTCTCGTTCACGCTCAGTCGGTCGATGCCGCGGAACTCGATGGCAATACGCGATGCATCACCGCCTGGCATGCAGATGATGTCGTACTCCAGGGAGCCATCTTCTGCCGGATAGTAGCGCACATCGATGTTCTCGTACACATCACGGTACCATACCTCTTGAAAGCTACGCACATCGGTGGCATGCCCGCTGGGGTCGTCGCCGAGGAAATAATGGCTGGCCTCACCATGGTCCTCGTGGCTCTCCACGTGCATCTTAGACGAAGCACCTTGGAAGTGTAATTGCCAGGCATGGCCTTTCCGCTGCCAGGTCAACTCGCGATAGGGCAGGCCCCGCTGGATGTCCGCCTCCAACCGGAAACCTTCATCCACGCGCTTCTCCACTTCGGCAGGATCGAAGGCCGTAACGACCATTCCTTCTCGGGTTGCCACTGCCTGGCCCAACGGAAAGTCGGCCCGGAACAGGACGTCCTTGCCGAACTGGCCTTTGTTCTCAATGAAGTGGATCTGCTGATCGTGCATGTTCAGCAGATCGCGGATGTCCTCGTGTTCGTGATCGTGAACGCCTTGCTCCGCATCGTGATGATGATGGTGGGCCAACTGGGCATTCACTTTCAGCGTGGCGCCAAGCATGAAGGCCAGCGCTCCTGCTATACAATACGAAGCTCTCAGAAAGTATGGTCGTGGATCCATGGTCTTAGAGTGTTAATCTTGTTCAGGCAGATTGTGCAGTGAACCAATACCCTCGTCAAGCGAAGGGTCGGTGTGCCGCACATGGCTGGAGTGTCCCAATCCATGTTCGGGTTCCAGCCAAAGCACCTGCGTGTTTTCGTGCGTTACCGACCCGACATGGGTCGGGCAGGAGGAAGGTGTATTCGTTGCCA
>JBGTIB010000167.1:0-4694 GCA_041745875.1 Flavobacteriales bacterium
CAGCTTGGCCTGACGATCTTGATGGTCAAAGAATCCTGCTGAGGGGCGCTTCTTGTTCATGCTTCAAAGAGATCGATCAACGCACCACTTTGTCAAGATCAGGACAGCTCAAGTTGTCCACAGGTTCTTCGAACTACCCTATTGCACGCCTATCATCACATTCCAGGCGCTGGCATGTTCAACCCATCTGGACATAACAAGACATTGCGGGTCAGAATTATCGTTTGGCAACACAGTAGTAATTTGAACTTTATTGAGGATTCTGCGAGTATTGCATTCTTGACCCAGGCTATTGAACGTGTGGAACAAGAGCACTTCAGGGAAATGGACCCACCCTCGGATCCATCGCCGCAACTATCGACGAACTGGCCCACCCACTATCAGCGGTTTCCTGATCAGTGCCCAGCTGACTCTGCCGCCGACTGGTATTCGTGTTTTCCTGATGCCCGGCTAAGGATCCAATTGACCGGTATACACTTCATTCAGAATGATGTCTTCTCTGCAGACACTTGCTCGAACGATAGCTTGAGAGCGGTGATGAACTCATTCCTTGAGGATACATTGATCATTGGCCCGGAAAGTGCGCGCGACTTGAAGCTTCATATAATCACTGGATATTGTGGGGGAGCCATGGGTGCTGCATATTCGCCCCTACGGCTTGGAGGTGCAGACTTTGGAATATTGCCCCATGCTGGGGTTTCCTCCATGTTCACCTTAGACCAAGACCTGCTTGTACGCCATTGGGCCCATGAGCTAGGACATACCATGGGCTTGTTACACACCTATGAAGGGAGTGGGACGTATGGAGAAGCTTGCGGGCCTGGGGCAAGCTACGCCAGTCGATATTATTTGCACGATGTTCTAGGTAACATCAGCTTCAGTGACACCACCCTGAACGATATCATTCGTCCGGGCAGCCCTGTAGGTTGTCCGGCGTGCTGTGCAACGTGCTACCTGGCGGGTTGTGCTGGCTGTCCCACTCAGATTGACACTTGGGACCGTTGTACTAATAATGTGATGGGCAACAACGTCAGTGCGCGTTTGATCTCCCCCATGCAGTTGGGTCGGATGCATGAGATGCTGATGATCAGCACGACGAGACGGTATGCTTCAGGGTACGATTCCGTTCCTTATTTTTTTGAGGGTCCGGAATTCCCAGGCGTACCGGGCACATATGAAGGTTTTAGCATCAACCAACCGGTGAAATTCTATCAAGACGTTCATGTTAAAGCCAACACTGTTGTGGTAGTGAGGTGTGAGGTTGATATGGTTCCCGAGGCGCGATGGGTGGTTGAACCAGGGGGCAAGTTGATCATTGATGGCGGGCTGATCGGTGCGGCGGAATTTTCGGACCAGCGCTGGAAGGGGATCGAGGTCTGGGGCGATGCCTCTCTGCCTCCTGTGGGCCAACCGTTGAGTTATTTCATCGGTCCTACTGGCCCTGGTGGTGTGACACAGGTTTACGAACACCACGGCGTCGTTCAACTCATCAATGGCGGCGAGATCCACGACGCCGAGATCGGCATTCTATCAGGCAACCGCGATGATCCTTCACAGGGTGGTGGCATCATCCAGGTGGATGGCACCCACCAGGAGATCGGAGGCTATATCCGCAACTGCCCCATCGGCGTGGAGTTCAAACCCTACGCTTTGTTCAAGGCTAACGCCAGCCGATTCACCAACGCCCATTTTCTGTGGGATGAAGATGCGCTTCCTGGTGATCTGGGCACCAACCTGCTCGAGCATATGCGGATCGTGGATGTGGTCGGTGCGATCCCCATACGCGGGTGCACCTTCGCCAACGATCTGCCCACCCACACCGAGAGCCTTGCCATGGGCCATGGCATCTATGCGTACAATGCCCGCATTGTGGTGGACGACCAGTGCCCCGGTAACAACAGTTGCCCCAACACCTTCCGCGATCTGGACCACGGCATCCATGCCACCAGCACTGGCAACGGACGGATCCGCATTCACGACAACACCTTCATCGACAACATCTGTGGAGTGTACCTAAGTGGCACCGTAGCAGCCCGCGTAACCGGCAATTCTTTCGGGATGGGGAGGTGGCTGGTCGAATTGAATCATCCTGATCAGGAACACTGGTTGGACTATCATCGCGCTATCTTCAACACGGGCAGCTACGGCTTCACGATCAAGGACAATATGATCGCGCCTTCGCAAGAGGCGGACCCGGCGGTATTAACCGAAGGTATCGTGGTGGGTTACACGCAGGACCACAACGATGTGGTGTACCGCAACCAAGCCACAGGGGTGGAGCGCGGCTTCGTGGGCGAGGGCATTAGTGCTGACATAGCCGGCAATGCATACGTGGTCGGTTTGCATTTCGAGTGCAACGAGAACGATAGCAACGCCACCAATCTGATGAGCAGGAAAGCCAATGGAGCACCAACTGAAGACCAGAACGACCACACCATTCGTGGCAACCAAGGTTCGGTATTGCGCGCAGCAGGAAACACTTTCGATCAGAACTCCGGCGATCTCGACTTCGAGATGAACACCACGAAACTGCAGGTGATCACTTATCGCTACGGGGTCTTAACCCCCGAGCAGGAGCCATGGTACTACACAGAGGATGACTTCAGCGAGGTGCTTCCCGTGGAAGTGAACACGGGAACCTATGTGGTGGTATGGAATCCCGAGAATCCCTGCAACCAGCCCCAGGGCATGATCGTTGGCACGGCCGATGTGTTGGTCGCCCTGGAGGAAAGCAGGCAAGCCTACGCCAGCACCCGCTACCTCTACGACCAGCTGATCGACGATGGCAACACCGACGAACTGGTACTTGAGATCACCAGCACCTGGCCGCAGAACATGCTGGAACTGCGTGACCGCCTGCTGGGCCTGAGCCCCTACCTGAGCACAGCATCCTTGATGAGCCTGGTGGAGACCGCCGGGGTGCCCGATGCGATCAAGGCCGAGGTGTGCATCGCCAATCCTGAGGCCACCCGCCAGGAGGGTTTCATTGAATGGGCGGCTGACGAAGCCTTGTACCCGCTACCCGGCTACATCATCGAGAACATTGTGGCCAGTTGGTACGAAGAAACTTACCGAGGTGCCACTGAGTCGTTGATGGCCGGCCAGCACACGGACATGACCCAGGCGGTGAACACGGTGGTGCAATTCTACGAGGACGCCGATGATGTGGACAGCGTGCTGTGGGCCTGGGGCCGTTTGCGCACCAACGCGGCACGTTATGCCGAAGCCGCCGCGTTGATGGCCGAAGGGCGCTTTGCCGAGGCCGACTCGCTGGTGCAGGCCATGCCCGAGGAACGCGAGCTGCGCGAGAAGGAAGAGACCGAGCGTACCCGCATGATGGCCTACATGGGCATCCTGGCCGGGGCTTACGCACAGGACCGCAGCACCCACCAACTGGACAGTGCGGAAGTGGCGCAACTGGCGCTGCTGGTGGGCGAGCATTACGACCGGCCCGCCGTATGGGCCAGCAACCTGCTCTGTGCAGTATATGGCAGTTGCCGGGCACCCTACACTGGTGGCGATGTGGAACCCAAGGCGCAGAAACCACGGGGCCACAAAAAGCCGGTTAGCTCCGGGGGCATGCTCACGGCCCACCCCAACCCGGCAGATACCTGGGTGGCACTAAGCCACCACGTTCCGGGCAACACGGCTGTATTGCAGATGGTGGTTCGGGACATGGCAGGAAGGGTGGTGCAGACCTTCACGGCTGGGGGTGCGCAAGGACAAACCTTGTGGGACATCCGTGGTTTGGCTGCGGGTGCGCATAGCGTGGAATTACTGCGCGATGGACGTACCTTGGAGGTTGTGCGCGTGGTGCTGAAACCATGAGGATCGGGCCTGGTATATCGTTCGCCTGGCTGCTGGCCGCCCATCTAGGGGTGGTCAGCAGTGCTTGTTCGCAATTGCCCTTCGCGCTGGATACCACCTTCCGGACGAATATCGTGGATCAGAACGTCAATGCCATCCATCTGCTGGAAGATGGCAAGATCTTTCTCTCGGGACGGATCCGATTCCCAGGGGATATAAGTGTCCGTGGAAGTGCACGCTTGTTGACCAACGGACAGCAGGATCCTGTTTTCCCCCAGTTTCCCTATACCACGGGCGCGGGTAAAGTGGTACCATGGATTGGGGGGAAGTTCTACGTGGGCACCACCACCGTCCGCCGCATGTTACCAGATGGGCTGATCGACCCATCGTTCATCGCTCCGCATGATAGCCCCTACTTCCAAGGTGGTGGCGGTGGTGGCAGCGATTTTCACGTCTTCCCCGACGGCCGCGTGTTGCTTAGTGGCGCTTCCCATAATCTGAGCGACACGGCCCGTGGATTCGTGGGCAACTACGACCTGATCTGGTTCAGCAACGCGGGTTACCTGGACACCACCCGCACCCACCGCAATGGCAGCGGTGCGGTGTACAACTTCGCGGAGCTGGCCGATGGCAAGTTCATCTGCAACGGCACCGGCAGCACCTTCGAGGGGCTGCCCGTGGACCGCATCTTTCGGGTGCATGCAGATGGGGCGCCGGACACCACCTTCCATACCGGGGTATACGTGGGGTCGGCATATGCCTACCTGCCGATGCCCGATGGGCGCGTGTATGTGGGCGGGAACTTCCAGACCACACAGGCCCCCGGCGACACCTTGCGATTGGCGCGTTTCATGCCCGATGGGTCATTGGATCCCGCGTTCAATATT
>JBGTIB010000168.1:0-10222 GCA_041745875.1 Flavobacteriales bacterium
GGTCGGGAGGGTCATCACTTGGTCCATGCGCGACTATTAAAAGCTCTAGTAGTGGGTGTTATTGCGGCACCTCTTGGCATTAACGATGCACTTTCCCTCCTTCCCAAAGCGATTACGGACATGGAGAGTACGGCATCCGTGAGGATTACCGGAACTGAGGTTGACCTAGACCATCCGGTCCGGTTTGTCAAGTACCTCCATAGCTTACTATTTGACCGTGGTGTCCTGCCGGGGTTGGTGGCGCGGAAGTACTTCTGCGACCTTCTGCAAGACTATCTATTCACGAATCAACGACTGATCTATAGTGACCGCCCATTGATGCAAACTGTGCTGTCAAAGCAAGCAATGGACATCACCTTCCACGATCTTTTTAACCTCACGGGCGTTGACCTTGTGGTGACCTGCACCAACATATCCTCACATCAGAACAAACACTTTTCCGTGGGGCACACGCCCAACTTCCCTGTGGTCGATGCCGTTCTCGCCTCCATGTCACTTCCGTTCATGTTCAAACCACTGCTCGTGAATTCCAATGTGGAATTCGATACGGAGGAAGGGGACGATGACTATACGCGCAGCTATCGCGGCCTGTACGTTGATGGTGGGATGACGCAGAACTATCCAATCCATGCGTTCGACCATCTAAAGCCGTTCAAGCAACGCGCATCCGATGCAGGAGGAATCATTCCGCTGCTTTTTAAAGGCGAGGAAGTGCCAACTGGACTGGATCTTGTGGCTGTCCGGCGGGACCCTTTCAATCCAACGATGGAGTTTTCCGGCATAACCGTGGGTTTTCGACTCGGCAACGAGAAGCCATACAATTACGATCGCGACAGGGATTTCAACTTCGGCAGCGACTCCGTCATATTTAACTTTCTCAATGACCTGCTCGCAACAATCATGCATGCTGGCAGTGACGGGCAGGTGAGAACGTCGGATGAGGTAGATGCGTCGATCTGGATTGATACAGGCGACCTTGAAATGACCGATTTCAGCACTCCGGCGGTTGATATGGCCAGAGGCCGCTCGACTAAGGCACGCACCACGATGGATTTGATCGCGAAAGCTGAGCGCTATACACTTGAACGTTTTGCTGGGAAACTATGAACATCATGTACGCACGGGCAGGCATCTTTCTGGGTATCGCCTTTATCAATCTTGCAAGTTGTGGGTCAAAAACAGCTTCGAGCGAAAACTCCGTCTGCCCCGATCACATGTACAGGTATGTAAGTAGTTGGTCGGGTTGGTCGGCCTGCCTCCCTCGGGCTTCGGACCTTGTCATCGACACTGCTGATGCTGGCCCGAACGACCATGGTCCGGAAATACAGGGAGCACCAAATATCTTCAAGAGAAGTGTTCGAGCGAAGGCCCTTGAGCAACTCAACGAATGGATCCGCAGTGGCGCACACGGGGTTGCACCGGTGGACCCAGCCGATACGGCCATGCTCATGCGTTCCTTCACTATGTACACAACTCCATTGGACAGCTTTGCGTCCGCATATTATGAGATATACTACGATCAAACACTGGATGAGCAAAAGAAGGGCAAGGAGAGATCCTTAAATGGAAAGAGAGCTTTCTCGCCAGAAGAGTCTTGGCCAGAAGATCGCGTTACCACGGTGGTGAACAGGTATGGGAAGGGCTTCGTTAGAACCATCCAATATGGCGTTTACAGCGATACTGAGAAGGGGTCGTTGGCGATCGCAAGTTTGACCGTTGAGCACTACAGTAAGGATCGCACATTCACGTTCCAAGGCACTTTAGCAACAAGGGACACAACATGCCGTTTGGAGTGCTTGGAGAAGGACTCGACCATCATCCTCTATGACCGGATAGTTGATTCCATCGATTGGTGACTCCACCTTCGGAGGTATCGTTATAAGTCCTCAGGGTCCCTTCGTGAGACCGCTACGGAGATTTGGGATCGCAGATCCGCGGGAGCTTAGCTCCGTTCGGGCATGGCCGAAGCGCCCGGCTATCTTTGGCCGCACCATGGAAATGAACGAAGCGAGCTTTACCGGTACCCTGCGCATCTTCGGCATCCTGGTGCTCGTCTGGTTGATCCTGCGTTTTTTGCGCAACCGGCGCAACGGCGGGGCGCGTGCCCGATCGCGCTGGGTGCAGCCGGACCAACGGCCCAAGGGCGATGTGCGGATCGAACGGCCACCCGGGGAAAGCACCAGGAACGAACGTGGTGACAAAGGCCCTGCGGGCAGCGTCACCGATGCCGATTTCGAAGAATTGAAGTAATTGCGACCACCGAACAACGCCCCGCGCCGGGCCATGGCGCTGCACGCATGAAAGCGATCCCCTGGAAGAAAGTGCTGCCTGTGTTCGCGGCCATTGCCCTGTTCTACTCCCTCAGCCTGGTCTACTTCAGCCCGATCCTGGAAGGGAAGCGGTTGGTGCAAAGCGACATCAAGCAATGGCAGGGCATGGCGCGCGAGGTGGACGAGCACCGGGAGCGTAGCGGCGAGGAGGCCCTGTGGACCGGCAGCATGTTCAGCGGCATGCCGGCCTACCAGATCAGCGTGAAGTGGAGCGCCAACCTCCTGCACGGCCTGCACAAGCTCTTCACCGGTTTCCTGCCGCGCCCGGCCAGCTTCCTCTTCCTCTACCTCACCGGCATGTTCGTGCTGCTGCGGATCCTGCGCGTGGATCCGTGGCTATCGCTGATCGGCGCCGTGGCCTTCGCCTTCTCCACCTACTTCTTCGTGCTATTGCCCACGGGCCACACCAGCAAGGCCAACGCCATCGGCTACATGCCCATGGTGCTGGGCGGACTGTGGCTGCTGTACCGCGGGCGCATGCTGTTGGGTGCGGCGCTCTTCGGCCTGTTCCTCGGGCTGGAGATCACCATGAACCACGTGCAGGTGACGTACTACCTGGGCATCGTGCTGGCGCTCTTCGTACTGGCGGAAGGCTTGCGCGCGATCAGGGAAAAGCACTTGCCCGATTTCGCGATGCGATCGGGGCTTGGTCTCGTGGCCATCCTCTTCGCACTGGCCTGCAACGTGGGCCTGCTCTGGAGCACGTGGGAATATGGACAGTATTCCACGCGTGGCCCCAGCGAGCTGACCATCCGTGCCGATGGCAGTTCCGCAGCGGACATCCGCACCGAGGGCCTGGACCGCGACTACGTCACCGACTACAGTTTTGGCATCCAGGAGTCCTTCAACCTCCTGGTGCCCGATGCGATGGGTGGCCACACCAGTGCCATCGGTTCCGATCCCGGTGTGCTGGCCAAGGCCGATCCGCGCTTCCGCCAGAACATCGCACAGATGAACCGCTACTGGGGCGACCAACGCTTCGTGGCTGGGCCCATGTACATCGGCGCCATCACCATCCTGCTGATGATCTTGCTGCTTGCCCAGGCCGAAGCGCGCGCACGCTGGTGGATCATCGCCGCCCTACCGGTGATGATGTTGATGGTGCAATTGCAGGCACCGGCGGCCACGGCAGCCCTGCTGGTGGCCTACCTGCTCGCCGGTCTGTGGCTGTGGAAGGACACCCTGGCCTATGCCCTGTTCAGTGCCCTGCTGGTCGCCTTGATGCTGTCCTGGGGCCGCAACTTCATGCCGCTCACCGACTTTTTCCTGGACCACGTGCCGGGCTACAACAAGTTCCGCGCGGTCACCATCATCCTGGTGGTGGTGGCGCTGGCCGCACCCCTGCTCGGCGTACTCTACCTGGATCGTCTGTTGAAGAGCGGCGGTTGGGACAAGGCGATGGAGCAACGTTCGCTGATCGGCATGGGCGTGCTGTTGCTGCTGTTGCTGGTGATGGCCGTGGCGCCCGGCGGCGTGTTCGACTTCATCAGCCTGCAGGAACGGGAGTCCTTCAACGCGCAGATCGACCAGGCCCCTGAGCAGGAGGCGCAGTACGTGGCCTTCGTGGAGTCGCTGAAGGAGGTGCGCAGCGGCATCTTCTCCGCCGATGCATGGCGCAGCTTCGCCTTCGTGCTGGCCGCGTCGGTGCTCATCTTCCTGTTCGGTCGGCGCAAGGTGCCGGCCACCGTGTTGTTGGTCGGTGTTGGGATCCTCGTACTGGCCGACCAATGGACGGTGGCGAAACGCTACATGCACAACGAGAAGGAGCGCGGGCGCTACGAGCATTGGGAGGATCCCGCTGCTTCTGCCATTCCCTATCAGCCCGATGCGGCCGACAAGGCCATCCTGGAATTCGCCTGGAACAAGTCGGCCGAAGCGGACCATCAACTTGCGATGGAGCGACTGAAGCAAGCCAAGCAGAAGGAGAGCGGTCGCAACAAGATCGTTTCGCCGGAGGAGGATATGTTGCTGCGTTTCGGAAGTCTGCGCCGTCATGCGGACCACCGGGTGCTGAACCTTAACAATCCCTTCAATGATGCGCGAATGAGTTGGTTCCACCGCAGTCTGGGTGGATACCATGGCGCCAAACTGAAGCGCTACCAGGAACTGATCGAGTTCCACATTTCCCCGGCGATGGCCCGGGTGGGGGCCATGTTGCAAAGTGGAACGTCAATGCCCGCCATGGATAGCCTGCTTGCGCGGGAAGGGGTGCTGAACATGCTGAACACGCGCTTTCTGATCTACAGTCCTGACCGCGCACCCATCACCAACCTGAATGCACAGGGCGTGGGCTGGTTCGTGGAGGAAGTGCGCTGGGTCCCGAATGCTGATGCCGAGATCACCACGCTGGGTACCATCGATCCGGCGATCACGGCCGTGGTCGATGAGCGCTACCGGGCGACCTTGGAGGGTATGCCTGCCCTGGTCGATCCTGTGGCCACGGTGGAAATGGTGAAGTACGAGACGAACGAACTCACCTACAATGTGAAGTCCAGCACGGGTGGCGTGGTGGTCTTCAGCGAGATCTGGTATGGGCCCGATTGGCACGCCACCATCGATGGTGAGCCGGTGGAGCATGCACGCGCCAACTATGTATTGCGCGCATTGGCCGTGCCACCTGGTGACCATACGGTCGTCTTCCGGGTGAGGAGCAATGCATTCGAAACTTCGCGTCCCATCGCCATGGCGGGGAGCGGCATCCTCATTCTGCTGGTGCTTGTCCTTCTGGGCCTTGAACTGCGCCGATCGTTGTCGCATGCGGAAGTGCGCAACGATTGACTATCCTTCGGTGCCGCTGCGACCCGAAAGCCGATGAAGCGCGTGCTGATCATCGCCTACTACTGGCCGCCTAACGCGGGGGTGGGGGTGTACCGTTGGTTGAAGTTCAGCAAGTACCTGCCCCAATTCGGTTGGCAGCCGGTGGTGTTTACGCCGGAGAATCCCGAGCTGCAGGCCGTTGATGCCGCGCTGGAAACGGATGTCCCACCCGAAGCCGAAGTGATCAAGGCGCCGATCACCGAGCCATACAGCTGGTACAAACGCTTCACAGGAAAGAAGCAGGACGAACACCTGCGGACCGCTTTCCTGCGCGAGGAGGCCGGACCCACCTGGAAGGAAAACTTGGCCAATTGGGTGCGTAGCAACTTCTTCATTCCCGATGCGCGGGTGTGGTGGGTGAAGCCTTCCGTGAAGCGCTTGGAGGAATACCTGAAAGTGCATCCTGTGGATGTGATCGTCACCACCGGTTCGCCGCATAGCCTGCACCTGATCGGCCGGGAACTGAAGCGACGCACTGGCATCCCCTGGCTCTCCGACTTCCGTGATCCCTGGACGAACATCGACTACTACGGTCAGTTGAAGTTGACCAAGTGGGCCGATGCCAAGCAGCGTCGCCTTGAACGTGCCGTGCTCACAGAGGCCGATCAGGTACTCACGGTGAGCTGGCACTGGGCCGAGGAACTGCGTGCACTGGGAGCAAGGAATGTGGAGGTCATCACCAATGGTTTCGATCCGGACGACCTGCCCGAACCGCCAGCACCGCTGGACGAGCGTTGGAGCCTGGTGCATGTGGGCAGCATCACGGCCACGCGCGATGTGCCCGAGCTCTGGCAGGCACTTGCGGCGCGCGTGCAACAGGACCCGGAATTCCGTGAGCGATTCGTATTGCGTTTCGTGGGTGGCGTGGACCACACTGTAATGCGCAGTGTGGAAGCTGCGGGTTTGAACCCATACGTAGAGCGCATCGGACAGGTGGATCATGCCGAGGCTTTGCGCCACATGCAGCGCGCCAGGACCCTGTTGCTACCGGTGAACGACACGGCCAACGTGATGGGCTTCCTTCCCGCGAAGGTGTTCGAATATTTGTCCGTGCAACGACCGATCCTGGCGGTGGCGCCGAAGGGGGCGGATATAGGGAAGGTGTTGGGGGAGGGGCAGGTGTTGGTGGAACGCAATGACGTGGAAGGCTTGCGCAATGCAGTGAATGGCTTGTTCCTCACAGACAGCGTTGTGTCGAAGGCACCGGGCTCATACGCGCGGGAGGCGCTCACAGACCGCTTGGTCGTGTTGTTGAATAAGCTCAGCCGACATTGATCAGCGCGTGGCGAAGCATGGCACCCACGCACATGCCGCCTACTATCGCGCTGATATCCACCAGCCCACACCACACCAACGGTCCGTTCACGGCCTGTGGGATGCTGATGGGCGCTACAGCGTGAACGCAGGTCTAATCGCTGGTAAGTATTATCGTATGCGATCCGAAAAGATCATTGGATCTCCAACGGATCATATAACTGCCTGCATCCAATCCGACGGTTGGAATATTCCCGGGAACGGTGATCAGCGTTCTTCTTATCAGCCTGCCGGACATATCGAGGACCTCAACTTCGATCGGAGAATTGAGATCGTGGGTGATTCGTAATTCCTCGCCCACCCGGGCTGGAACCGGACTGATCCGCATGCCGTTGGGTCTCCCCTGATATTCGTCGACGGAGATAACGTCCGTTCGTTCCAATTCCCAAAGATCGCTGTGGCTCAAATTAGTGGACAGGTCCCATCCCAAACCTCCAAATGCTCTATTTCCATGGGAAAAACTTGATCCTGCCATGGCGCTGGCCCCAGGATAATCCGGAAGCTGGGACCATGTGTTACCGCTCGGGTCAAGTACCCAGACATCGTAGTAATTGATACTTCCATCGCGACCGCAACCGATCACCACCTTATTATCATAGATGAAGACCAGAGGAGAGGAGCGCCCAGGACCAGGAAATTGAGGAAGTGCGGACCATGTTCCGACCAGCGGGTCATATCTCCAGATGTCTCGAACGAACTGTAGGCTGTTCTCGCGCCCGCAAACCACATATCCCATGTTGTTCAATGAAAATCCTGGTGCACCATGTCGGCCTTGGTCGGGGATCGGCGGGGCGCTGCTCCATGCATTTGAAACAGGATCATAAGTGAAGGCATCATCATGGAAAGGCCCCGAGGCACTTCCACTGTTCCCGCCACCAACATAGGCTACGCCACCTATGACGAACTGCCATGTATTGTAACGTGGGCCGGTGGGAAATGCTGCTTTCTGGGTCCAGGTATTCTGCCCTGGGTCGTATTCCCAGAGATCGCTTAGGATCGTATTGGTATTCGTGATCCCGCAGCCCACGTAACCCTTGCCATTGATGCTGAAGGAGATCGCCTGCCGTCTTGCTCCTGGGATCGATGCCTTTTGTTCCCACGAATCCGTGGCTATGTCGTAGGCCCACATTTGATCGAATTCGACCGAAGCACTGGCGCCTCCAATTACATATGCCTTGCCGTCGATCACGAAGGTTGCGGCCCCATAACGCGGTACAGGCATGCTCGTCCGCTGACTCCAGGTGAATCCCTGGGCAAGCATTGACAAATGGAGAATAATGCTGCAGATGAACAGCACGGTCAACCGGGTCAATTGATCTATGGTAAGCATCGCGGGAATGATCTTTTGGAAGTGCTCGGATCTTGTGCAATTTACATAGGCGCAGTCATTTTGAGCGATCCCCTCTTGCAAAGAGTTCAGCTTCGATCCTAGCTCTCCAGCACCTTGGGATAAGTGCTTTCCCTCCTGGGACTACTTTCGTCGCCGCAGTCATTGGACTTATAGCCCATGGGCAGAATAGCTAAACAGGCCTTGCTCAACACCGTGCTCACTTACCTGGGCATCGGTCTCGGCTTCGTCAATGTTGTGCTGCTCTATCCCAAGGTGCTGCAGAGCGAGGAGTTCGGCCTCACCCGGCTGATGGTCTCGTTGGTCATCGTGGCGGCACAGGTGGCCCAACTAGGTGCCGAGAACACGGTTATTCGTTTCTTCCCCTATTTCCGTGATCCGTTGCGCCAGCACCGGGGGCTGTTGGGCATGCTGCTGATCTTCGGCACTGCGGTGGGCCTGCTGGCGATGCTGGTGCTCGGCCTGCTGCATCCCTGGCTCTCGGAAGTGTTCAGCGACCGCAATGCGCTCTTCAGCCAGTACGGACTGTTGATCCTTCCACTCGTTTTCGGGGAGATCTACTTCATCCTCCTACGCAGTTACAGCCGCTCGCTCCGACGCACCGTGCAGCCAACCTTCATCAGGGAGTTCGTGTTGCGGCTGCTCCAGACGATCCTGATCCTCGTCCAGGCATTCAGTCCGATGCCATTCGGTACGTTCCTCCTCCTGTACACATCGTTATTCCTGGTCTGTACAATTGCCCTTGCGGTCGACCTTTGGCTTGCAGGCCATTTCACCCCTGGTTTTGGCGAGGCGTGGCTGCCCGGACGGATGCGGCGGAGCATGGCCAGTTATTCGGGCTTCACCCTTTCGGCAAGCTTGAGCGGTATCGTATTGGGCAACATGGACCAGTTGATGATCGGTGCCCTGTTGGGTGAAGGACTGCGGAACGTTGCATATTATGCGGTAGCCTATTACTTCGGATCGGTGATCGCCGCTCCTGGACGTGCGCTCAGCCAGGCCGCCATACCGGTGGTGGCCGATGCCTGGAAACAACGGGACATGGCTAAGCTGGGTGAGCTCTACCGGCGCTCCGCCTTGGTACAGACCATTGTCAGCGGTCTGTTGTTCCTGTTGATGTGGGCGAGTTTGGACGACCTCTTCACACTGCTCCCGGCCGAGTATGCAGGTGGCGCCGAGGTGGCATGGGTGATCGGCATGGCCTACCTGTTGAACAGCACCGTTGGCCTCAACATCGGCATCATTTCCATGTCGCGCTCGTATCGCCTGGATGCGTACTCGAGCTTTGCGATGCTGGTGGTGAATGCCACTGCGAATTGGTTCCTCATTCGCTCCATGGGCATCGTTGGTGCCGCATGGGCAACCTTCATTTCGTTGGCAGCAGTGAACCTGTTCCGCACCGGCTACTTGTGGTCGCGTTACCGGTTGTGGCCTTACGGTATGGCCAGCCTACGGGCAGCCTTGCTCATTATGGGAATGGCCGCTGTACTTCCCTGGGTGCCATTGAGCGGCCACCCCATGGCGGACATCGTTCTACGTAGTTTGTTGGTGCTGCTCGTGTTCCTGCCGACAGCCCATGTCCTCGGATTGCTCAACGAGGTGACACCCGTGATCGTCAAATTCCTTGAACGGATGAAGGGGATAAAGTCTTCCAGCCATGTCGATCGATAACGAACAGTATACCACGCCGGAAGCCGGTGAAGTTGCCGCCTACTACGATGGACATGCGACCAAGGTGCAGAAGCGGGTCGGTGTGAACGAACGCCACCGCAGCATTCTTCACCGGTTGAAGCGAAGCGGTCTGCGTTACGACCACCAGGTATTGGAGATCGGCTGTGGCATCGGAACGCTCACATCCTTGCTTGTAAAGAAGGTTCCTGAAGGCCATGTACTGGCGGTGGACATTAGCCCTGCTGCCATTGATATGGCCCGGAAGGCGTTGGCAAAGCACCGCAACCTGGAGTTCGGGGTGAGCGATATGACCAACTTCGCATCATCGCGCCGTTTTGATCGCATCGTGCTACCCGATGTGCTGGAACACATACCGGAGGAACAGCACCCGCACCTGTTCGGTATCCTCGTACATCACCTTGCTCCGGAAGGACGCATCTGCATTCACATTCCCGATCCGGAAGCTTTGGACCACCTGCGGCGTACCGATCCTACGCAGTTGCAGATCATCGATCAATCATTGGCCATTTTGCCCATGGCACAACGCTTCGCAGATCAAGGACTCGTTCTTGATCGCTATGAACGCTACTGCATCTGGGCCACCGATCCGGATTATGTGTGGATCGAGTTCCGTAGATCGGATCCGCAGGCCTCACGCACGCCAAAGCCTTTCGTAGAGCGTGCAATTCGTGGGCTTTGGTCCAGATTCTTGTAGGCCCTAGGTTGGAGGAACACATTCAGT
>JBGTIB010000169.1:0-27596 GCA_041745875.1 Flavobacteriales bacterium
CCTGGCCGCTGTAGAACGTGAGGAGCACTTCGGCCTCTTCACCTGGAGCCAGTTGGGCGGCATTGAAGCTTTCGTTGAATTTGTAGGGCGCAAGTTCAGGAACACATTTGTTCTTGGCGAAACTGCGACACTGTGCATGCGCCGCGTTCGCGGTGAGCAGCAGCACGGAGACCAGCAGGCCATTCGCGATGATCGATCGTACGTTCAGCATGGCAGCGGTCAATTGATGTAGTTGTTGCGGATGCTTGCGGCCTTGTCGCGGATGTCGTTGAGCTGTGCATCGCTCAATGTGGCCACGGGTGCATCTCCGCCGATGACGGTGACGCCGTTCTCCTGGGTGACCGTTGTGTTGCCACCACCACTGCTGCCCACACCTGCGTACAGGTCTTGCAGTTGCTGCAGGTCGGACCGAACGCCAAGGAGCGCTTCATCATCGGTTTCATAGGTGTCGATCAGGCTGATCAGGTCGCCCAGGCTCATTTTCTGTTCTGCGATGCGTTGGCGCAGTTCAGGACTGTCGTTGGAGCGGGCCACTTGTGTGGCGATGTAAAGACCCTCCACCCAGCCACCGGCGATCATCATGGCGCTGATGTTGTCGCGTTCATTCTCCTTCAGGTAGGCATCCACGCTCCAATAGGTCTCACTGATGATGTCCAGCAGGGCATCGCGGTCGTTCATGCTCTTCTCCATCGCCTCCAATGTGCTGTCGTTGAAAGCCGCGCTCACACCCAGTCGATCGGCCAGTTTCTTCGCGCAGGAAGTGAAGAACATGCTCTCCTGCGTATTGTTGAACACGCTGGCATAGCTCAGGTCAGCACCATAGACACCGAGGTTCAGGGCTTGTTTGCTGGCCGAGGTATACTTGTCCACGTTCTTCACGTCGTTGAGGATCTTTCCATTGTACCCTGCACCTGCCTTTTTCAGGAGGGAGGCCGTTTCCATCGGCGAAGGGATGTTATAGAAGATGTTCCTGGTCTTGGTCAGACGTACTTTCTGGATGGTATCGGTGGGGTCTCCCTCCACCTGGAGGCTGTCCTGGCCGCTCGGTTCTCCGCCACAGGCGGCAAGCAGGACCAATGCGGCCATCCAAAGCGGCCAGGTGATCGTTCGCATGGAATTCATCGTGGGTCTGGGGGAAAGAGTTGGTGTAAAGATGTTGGTGGAGGTCTGCGCGATCAATGTGCTTCCAACCAGTTTTTCCCCATGTTCATGTCAACAACAAGTGGCACTTCGAGCTTGAGGGCACCTTCCATTGATTCACGCACGAGGCGTTGTACGAAGTCCGCTTCGGCAAGTTGCACGTCGAGGACCAATTCATCATGCACTTGCAATAGCAGGCTGCTCCTGAGTTTTTCGGCTTTCATTCGCGCGTGGATGCGCACCATGGCCAGCTTGATGATGTCCGCCGCTGTTCCCTGCATGGGCGCGTTGATGGCGATGCGCTCGGCCTGGGCGCGTACCGTCTGGTTCGCGCTGGTGATGTCCGGCAGGTAGCGGCGCCGGTCCAGCAAGGTCTTCACGTACCCGTGCTGGCGTGCGAACTCGATCTGCGTGTCCATGTAACTGCGCACTCCGGGGAACTGCGCGAAGTAGTCGTCGATGATCTGCCTGGCCTCGCTGCGGGGGATACCCAGGTTCTGGCTCAGACCAAAAGCTCCCTGCCCGTAAGCGATCCCGAAGTTCACTGCCTTTGCACGGCTGCGCTGCTCCCGGTTCACCTCGGTCATGTCCACGTTGAAGACCTTGGCCGCAGTGGCAGCGTGTATGTCCAGCCCGTGGCGGAAGGCTTCCTGCATATTGGTATCGCCGCTCATGTGGGCGATCACACGCAGCTCGATCTGGCTGTAGTCGGCACTGAGCAACAGATGATGCTCGTCACGTGGTACAAAGGCCTTGCGGATCTCACGGCCCTTCTCGGTCCGGATCGGTATGTTCTGCAGGTTGGGGTCGTCGCTGCTTAGGCGGCCGGTGGCGGCCACGGCCTGCCGGTAGTTGGTGTGGATGCGGCCGGTCCGTGGATCCACCATGGTCGGCAGTGTATCCACGTAAGTGCCCTTGAGCTTGCGCAGGCTGCGATAGTCCAGGATCATGGGCACCACCGGGTGGGCATTGCGCATTTCGGTAAGGATGTCCTCGCTGGTCTGGTACTGGCCGGTCTTGGTGCGCTTGGGTTTTTCACCGCCGATCTTCAATGTTTCGAAAAGCACATCGCCAAGCTGTTTCGGCGAATCGATGTTGAAGTCGATCCCGCCACAGGCCCCCTTGATATCGCCCTGCAAGCGCAGGATGTCGATGGCCAGTTCGTCGCTGAAGACCTTCAAGGCATCAACGTCCAATCGGATGCCTTCCATCTCCATATCGGCGAGCACCCGCACCAAAGGCATTTCCATGGCATGGAAGAGCGCCTCCATACCGTCCAGTTTCAACTTCGGGGCGAATGCTTCGTAAAGCCGCCAGGTGATATCGGCATCCTCGGCTGCGTATTCGGCTACCTGCTCCACCGGCACATCGCGCATGCTCCGCTGGTTCTTCCCCTTGGGACCGATCAGCGTGGTGATGCTCACGGGGCGGTAGCCCAACACGGTCTCGGCCATGTAGTCCATGCCGTGTCGCAACTCGGGTTGCAGCAGGTAGTGCGCGATCATGGTGTCGAACATCGGGCCTGCTAGGTGGATGCCGTGATTCTCCAGCACTTTCAAGTCGTACTTGATGTTCTGACCCACCTTTTCGATCCGGGGGTCCTCCAGCACGGTCTTGAAACGGGCCACCACGGCCTGGGCTTCCATCGGGTCAGCAGGTACAGGCACGTACCACCCGGTGTGGGCTTTCCAGCTGAAGGACAGGCCCAGGAGCTCGGCGCGGCGGTCGTCGATGCTGGTGGTTTCGGTATCGAAGCAGAAGCGATCCAAACCGGCGAGTTCCTGCGCCAGGGCATCCTGTTCGTCCGGTGTGGCCGCGATGCTGTACTGGTGTGCGGTCGTCGAGATGTCCGCCAGGGTGCTCCCCGGTGGAATGGCATCGACAGCGTCAGAATTGTTCCCTCCGGCGAACATGTCCATCTGGTCGTTCCCGGAGCGCTTCGATGGTTTTGCGGGAGCGGGTGGTACGTTCAATTGGGCATCCTCGCCTATCACGGCCTTCAATAGGTTCCGGAATTCCAGCTCGCTGAACACCTCCAGGATCTTCTCCTTGTGCGGAGGGTCCAGATGCAGCGCCGTATGATCGATATCCACCGGAGCATCCACAAGGATGGTGGCGAGTTTTTTCGAAAGGCGTCCTTGTTCCTGATGCTCCAACAAACGTTCTCCCAGTTTCCCTTTGATCTCCGCAGCTTGTTCGAGGGTGGCTTCCAGACTGCCATACTGCTGCACCAGCTTCATGGCGGTTTTCTCACCCACCCCAGGGATGCCCGGGATATTGTCCACCGCATCGCCCATCAGGCCAAGGATATCACGAACCTGATCGGTGTTCGTCAAGCCCCAGCGCGCGCAGATCTCCTTGGGGCCCAGCACTTCGGGTGGCGCGCCGGAACGGCCGGGTTTGTACATCAGGATCTTATCCGTCACCAGTTGCCCGAAGTCCTTGTCAGGCGTGACCATGTAGGTGGTGTAGGATTCCCGCTCGGCCTTTCTGGCCAGGGTGCCGATCACATCATCGGCTTCGTAACCATCGCTTTCTATGACCGGGATGTTGAAGGCCTCGATGATCCGGCGGATGTAGGGGATGTTGCTGCGGATGTCGTCGGGCATCTCCTGCCGGTTGGCCTTGTAGGCCACGTGTTCGATGTGCCTGTCCGTGGGCGCCTCGGTGTCGAAGACGACGGCGATGTGGGTGGGCTTCTCGCGCTTGATCAGATCCAACAGGGTCAGCGTGAAGCCGAACGCCGCGCTGGTGTTCATCCGCTGGCTGTTGATGCGCGGTGCCTTGATGAAGCTGAAATAGGCGCGGTAGATCAGTGCGTAGGCATCGAGGAGGAAAAGGCGCTTGTCGTTCTCCTGCGTGGGCTGCCCGCTGGGGGCCAAGAGCGTTTCGGTATCGGACATGGGGCGGCAAGTTAGCCCGGTCCGCGACGGGTTCCATCCGGTCCAGGCCTAACGCGGCCCCCCCACTGAGATACATAACGAGGCCACCACGCTACCGCTGTCATCCGGATGCCTTTCAGTGTGAGCTGTGGGTTCTGGAGCACACTTTGGGCGTGGGATGTCAAGTATGCATGAAGCAACGATACGTCCCCAAGCAGCGTCTCCTCCTTACCTTCAACGGCCGTT
Organism: Flavobacteriales bacterium; assembly: GCA_041745875.1. Classification (GTDB taxonomy): domain Bacteria; phylum Bacteroidota; class Bacteroidia; order Flavobacteriales_F; family PHOS-HE28; genus PHOS-HE28. Next base: position 4,269 of record JBGTIB010000169.1, read on the forward strand.
GGAGGGTTCCGTAGATGCTTAGAAATGCCGTTCTCTTCCTGGTCGCCCTGTGCGCGGTAATGATCGTGGCCTGCCGCAAGGACAAGGATGGACCGCCTGTGGGCCCACCTGGTCCAACTCCGATCTCCCCGGTGGTCTTCGATCCAGCCCAGGTCCCGTACCCGAACTTGTCGATGTACAACTTCTTCCAGGGTGACATGGCGGAGTTGGAGCCGGTGCATGGTGTATTACCCTACGATGTGATCACACCGCTTTTTTCCGACTATGCCTTGAAGAAGCGCTTCATCTGGATGCCTCTCGGTGTTCAAGGTACCTATGCAGGCGATGATGCGGTGCTCGATCTGCCGAACAGCACGGTCTTGATCAAGAGCTTCCGGTACGAGAACGTGCAACCGGGGAACGGTACCCGGCATATCGAAACGCGTCTGATTTTCAAGCGGAACGGAGGGTGGGAATTCGCGAATTATGTCTGGAACGAGGAGCAAAGCGAGGCTCAATTGGACCTCACCGGAATTTTCACACCGGTCTCGTGGACGGATCCAAGTGGAATACAGCGCGATGTGAACTACAGGATCCCATCGGCAGCTGAATGTGTGACCTGCCATAGAAAGGATTCGGAACCCATACCGATCGGGCTGAAGCCGCAGAACCTCTCTTTGATGAGACCATATGCCGACGGCGTCATGGACCAATTGGCGAAGTGGACCTCGGTGGGCTACCTGGCCCCGGGCACTCCCTCAAGCATCGATAAAGTGGCGCGCTGGGATGATCCCGGGGCGGTGTTGGACGAGCGGGTACGGGCATATCTGGACATGAATTGTTCCCACTGTCATTCCCAGGGTAGTTACTGCGACTACCGTCCCATGCGTTTTGCCTGGACGGAAACCGATGATCCCGTCAACCTAGGGATCTGTGTCCCACCGGATGATATCCTGCAGCCCGCGCTCACACATATCGTATCGCGTGGGAATCTGGCCCGCTCCATGCTGCATTACCGATTGAGTTCCACCGACGAGTCCGTACGCATGCCCTTGTTGGGACGTTCCCTGGTTCATGAGGAAGGGTTGGATCTGGTCGAACAATGGATCAATAGCCTTTCCCCTGCTTGCGAATGATGCAACCACCTGATCACATGAATTCATGAGAACAATTACGACCCTGGTCACCCTCTACTGTCTTGCCGCCGTGCAAGTGAAAGCGCAGAGCACATGCGCCACAGCCCTGTCGATAGTTCCCGGAACGTACACCGTCTCCGGGATATCCGGCAGTGAAGTCCCGCTGCCGATATGCGCCGTCAATGGCCCTGGAGCCACGGCAGGGGAGTGGTTCCGGTTCATCGCTGCAGCGGAATACACGGTGACCGTTACAACTGACCTGCCTGCCAACGCAGGGATCGACACCCGGGTCCATATCTACACCGGAAGTTGCGGCAACCTGGAGTGCGTGGCTGGCGATGATGACTCTGGTGCAGGCTTTTTGTCCGTCGCTACCTTCAATGTGGAAGCCGGTATACTGTACTACATCGCCTTCGATGATCGCTGGACGGATGAAGGCTTCGCGTTCAGTTTGATCATGTCCCCGCTGATACCATCCATGGTGAGCTTCACCAACCAGCCGATCCCAACGACCGGTGCAACGCTGGCCATGGTGGACATGAACGGAGATCATTTGGATGACATCGTTGCGGTGGGGGGTACCAACATCAATATCCATCACCAGCAGTCCGGAGGGACGTTGATCTCGAGCAATTACCCCAATCCGCAAGTGGTGAATACCCCCTCCTGGAGTCTGGCCGCCGGTGATATCTCAGGCAACGGCTATCTCGACCTGGTCTATGGTGGCGGCAACGGCGTCACGTTCATGATGGCAAATGACAATGGGACCATGTTCACCGAGGTCACAGGGCCACAGTACGTGTTCTCACAGCGTACCAACTTCGTGGACATCAACAACGATGGGCACCTGGATGCGTTCGTGTGCCATGACGTGCAGCCCAATGTGTATTACCTGAACGATGGCACGGGCAACCTCTCCTTTTTCCAGGGAGGACTGGGCGATACCCCGAATGGCGGCAATTACGGGTCCATCTGGATCGACTACGACAACGATGGGGACATGGATCTTTTCCTGGCCAAGTGCCGGGGGGGGGTGACACCGGCGAACATCAACCAGTTGCATCGGAACAATGGTGATGGCACCTTCACCGAGGTAGGCCTGGCGGCTGGACTTGCCGACAATATCCAGACTTGGTCCTCCGCCTGGGGCGACTTCGACAACGACGGCTGGATGGATGCGTTGGTGGGAGCGAGCAATTTCAACAACGGGGGGCATAAGCTGATGCGCAACAATGGGGATGGCACCTTCGCCGATGTCACAGCGGGTTCCGGGTATGATACGTTCCAGGGCGTCAACATCGAACATGTCACGCACGACTTCAACAACGATGGTCTTCTCGATGTGATGGGCGGCGGGAATACCATCATGATGAATGCCGGCAACATGATCTTCGTGCCAATGAACGTCGGGTTCGGCGTGGGTCCCATCGGCGATATCAACAACGATGGATTCCTCGATGTGGTCAATGGCAGTACCATCCGGGTCAACAATGGGAACGGCAATAGTTGGATCAAGATCAATCCGATCGGTGTGCTCAGCAACCGCAATGGAATCGGTGCCCGGGTTCGGGTGACCAGTGCACTTGGTTCCCAGATCCGCGATGTCCGGAGTGGCGATGGATTCAAGTTCATGAGCAGCCTGACCGCTCATTTCGGATTGGGGCAGGATACCGAGGTGGACGAAGTTGTCATTTACTGGCCGAGCGGTGTGGTGGATGTCATCACGGCACCTGCCATCAATACCACACACAATATCGTGGAAGGGATCACAACAGGATCGCCAGGAAATACTTCCGATATAGGAACTGCCGTATTGCATCCCATACCGGCGGACGATGATCTGTTCATTTCAGGTGCGGAACGCTTCTCCAATGCTCCGCTCAAGGTGGTCGACGCCGCTGGTCGCACCGTGATGAACGGCTCATTCCATGATGGCTTGTTGGACGTATCAGGACTGCGCCCGGGTGTATATTTCATACAGTTTCTGGGAGATGCCCGGCCGACCCAATTGAAATTCCTGAAGCATTGAGCAGTAGGACATCATTGCAAGGCCTCACGGGCAAGCTACAATGGCCTGTTCCAGGCAGATCCACAAGGTCGGTCCATGTTCGATCCCCGATCATGCGTGGATGGCGTTATAGCAAAATTGCCACTCGATCGAAGGGTTGGTTGAAATTTTTTATGCACTTTGTGCTGAACGTACCGTATTTTTGCTCAACCTTGATAGAAGGGGATCCCTGATCGGATGAATTTCATCGACCTCCAGCAATATTGTTGTCGTGCCTTGTGTGCGGTCGTATTCGTATGCCTGCTGGGAGGAGGGGTAACAAAGGCCGAGCACTTTTCGGGTGCCAGTCTTACCTACGAGAATGTAGGTCCGAATTTCTATATGATCTACATGGATCTGTACCTGGATTGCTCGGGCACACCGATCACACCACAGGTATTGCGGTTCAAGAGTACTTGCGGCACACAGTATGAACTGACGGGCTTATCCCCCAACTTCTGGGAAGAGGTATCGCCCCTTTGCCCTGCACAGATACAGAACAGTACGTGCAATGGCGGATGGCTGCCCAGCTACCGCAGGTATCGGTACGAGATCATGGTGTACCTGGCCACATGTGTGGGCACTTGGAATGTCAATTGGTACATCTGCTGCCGCAATACCATGGTGAACGTAGTGAACGAGCCCGGGACGTACGTGGAGTTGACGATGAACAATTCAATTTCCGTGAACGGTGTGGTCGGGGCCGATAAATCACCCCAGTTCCCGGTGAGCACGATCCCTTACATCTGTGTGAACGAGCCTTTCTCGCACAATCCTGGAGTGACCGACGACGATCCCGGCCACACCATGGTCTACTCGTTGATCGATGCCCGCTTCGGCTCCCCCACGCCTTTCCCAGTGACCTACGCATCCGGCTACACCGGGGCACAGCCGATCCAGGGATTATCCTTCGATCCAGCATCCGGTCAGATATCAGGCATACCTACGCAAATTGGGAATTATACGGTCGTGTTCAAGGTGACCAGTTATGATCAGTTCGGTACCCTGCTCGGCACGGTCATGCGCGACCAGATGTTCATCGTCTACGTGTGTGATGAAGCGCCACCGGTGACGACCGGGATCTCCAATACCAGCCCGGGCGTGTTCGTGGGGCCCAACAGTGTGGGGCCGTGCAATGGAACCTATTTCTGTTTCGATGTGCAATTCACGGACGACAATCCGGATTCCGACATCTCAATACTTTCCGATGCCCAAACAGTATTACCGGGTTCCACTTTGACGATCAGCGGCACGAACCCGGCCATCGCTACGTTCTGTTGGACCGCCAACACCTCCATGTTGCCCACCAATATCTTCCTCTATGCCACCGACGGGGCCTGTCCGATAGAGAACGTCGCCTCGCGTGCGATCTATCTCAACGACTGCCTCATCCTTCCCATTCAACTTGTTTCCTTCACCGCCTTGGTGGACAAGCATATGGTCCGCACAGCATGGACAACTGCATCGGAACGGGATAACGACCATTTCACGGTGGAGCGAAGCGTGGATGGCAGCCATTACGAAACGGTTGGAATCGTGAAGGCCGTGGGTAACTCACAGACTTTGGTGGACTATGCGTTCGACGATACGGATCCATTGCCGGGCACGAGTTACTACCGGTTGCGGCAGACCGATCTGGATGGCACCTACACCTTCAGTGACGTTGTACCGGTCAACTTCTTGGCTTCGGAACGGATCATTGCCACGGCTGATGGCGCAATGGGCTGGATAGTGACCCGGTTGCCGGTGGGTGGTGAATGGACCTTGGTGGACCTGCTCGGTCGGGCTGTGTCCCACGGATCACTCGATGACTCGGGTATGCTCAGGCTCCCGGTCGAAGGGATGCCTCCCGGCTTGAATTTGCTGCTTGTGCAAGGCGAGTTTGGCGAACAGCACGTATTGAAGATCCCGGCTTTCGGTGCCCATATTACAGGGATGACCATATCGAGCGGTCAGTAGTCACCTCTGCGGGGAGCACGTTCATTTCAAGAATTCATAACGCTCTGCGGTAGCATGGCAGGAAACTCAACGCTCCTTCCATACCACCTCCAGCACCGTGCGTCCCACGGCTTCCAGCGTTTCCAGGTCGATCACATCCATGTTGTCATCATGGGTGTGCCAGTAGGGCCCGAAAGCCTGTGTGGCTGGGTCGAACTGGATGATATCGATGCTGGGGATGCGCAGTAGTTTGTTGATCGGGACATGGTCGTCGGTACCCACGAAGTACTTCGTCTCCTGCACGAACCGATCGCCATGGCCGAGTGCGGCGGCGGTCTTCCAAACCTTGTGTACGATCGCGGGCGCGTACTGCATGCTGATGGCCTCGCGGTAGAATTTCGCATCCTGCGCACCCACCATGTCCAGCAGGATCCCGAAGCGCGCGGTATAACCAGGTACGACCGGATTCTTCGCGAAGTACTGGGCACCCAATGCCCAAGTGTCGATACTGCGTTCATCCATACCCATGGCACCACTGGGCTGACCGTAATCCTCCATGTCGGTGAACAGGATGTCGATGCCCGGTCCATGGTCCTTTACCGCAAGGTGGCGGGCGATCTCAAGGATCACCCCCACGCCACTGGCCCCATCATTGGCCCCGTCGATGGGTTCGTTCTTTCGCTCGGTATCGCGGTCCGCGAAGGGCCTTGTGTCCCAATGCGCGAAGAGCAACAGGCGGTCCTTTGCTTCGGGGTTGAAACGGGCGAAGATGTTGCGCAGTGGTAGTTTTTGCCCGGTGTAGATGGTGACGCTGCCGGTCTGCTCGATCACCTCGGCTCCATAGCCCTGGAGCTTGGCCACCAACCAGTCGCCACAAGCCTGGTGTGCACTCGACCCCGGGACGCGTGGCCCGAAGTCCACTTGCTTCTGCACGAACGCATAGGCACTGTCGGCATTGAAGTGGGGTGTGGGCGGTAGCGCTGGGAGTTCTGGACGTGGAGGGGTGGTGGGTTGAGGAGCATCGGACCGGCAACCTGTGAGGAAGGCAACGATCAGGGAGGTGATCGCCCCCAGCATCGGGCAATACCTCATGCGCGTTCCCATGTGGTGCCTTCCTTGGTGTCCATGATGGTGATGCCCAATGCAGTGAGCTGGTCTCGGATGCGATCGCTTGCAGCGTAATCCTTGGCGGCCTTGGCTTCTGCACGCATGCGGATGAATTCCTTCACCAGGCCATCCAATGTGCCATCGTTCCTAGCGGAGGCTTTTTCATGCTTTAGGCCAAGCACATCGTAGACCATGCTGTGGACCAGCGCACGCAATTGTTCTATGCCGGCGTTTGTGAGGGCCAGTTTTCCATCGCGCACCGAGTTGATGATGCGCACACCCTCGAACAGTTCGGCGATCATCACCGGTGTGTTCAGATCATCGTTCATGGCGGCGTAGCAGCGCTGTTCCAAGCCAGCGATGTCAGCATCGTTGGAGCTGCCTGGCTTCAACTTGTCCAAACTGGAAACTGCGCTAATCAGCCGCTCCAGCCCTTTTTCAGCAGCCTGCATGGCCGCGTTGCTGAAATCCAGCGTGCTGGCGTAATGGCATTGCAGCATGAAGAAGCGCACCGTCATGGCGCTGTATCCCTGCTCCAACAGCTTGTGGTTGCCCGTGAGCAGTTCCTCCGGCGTGAAGCCGTTGCCTTCGCTCTTGGCCATCTTGCGGCCGTTGACGGTGAGCATGTTCCCGTGCATCCAGTAGCGCACCGGGGCTTTGCCATCGGCGGCCACACTTTGCGCGATCTCGCACTCGTGGTGTGGGAACTTCAGATCCATGCCACCGCCATGGATGTCGAATGTCTGGCCCAGGTACTTGGTGCTCATGGCGCTGCATTCCAGGTGCCAGCCGGGGAAGCCTTCGCCCCAGGGGCTGGGCCATTTCATCAGGTGCTGGGCTTCGGCACGTTTCCAGATCGCGAAGTCCAGCGGGCTGCGCTTCTCGTCCATACCCTCAGTGTCGCGGGTGTTGGCCATCAGCTCGTCGATCTTGCGTCCACTGAGTTCGCCGTAGGCGTGTTTCTCCGCGTACTTCGGCACATCGAAATAGACGCTACCATTCGCTTCGTAGCCGTAGCCGCTCGAGATGATGCGCTTCACCATTTCGATCTGCTCGATCAGGTGGCCCGTTGCCGTGGGTTCGATGCTCGGCGGCAGGATGTTGAACAGCCGCATCACATCGTGGAAGCCATTGGTGTACTTCTGCACGATCTCCATGGGCTCCAGCTGCTCCAGACGGGCACGCTTGGCGATCTTGTCCTCACCTTCGTCCACATCACCCACCAGGTGTCCCACATCGGTGATGTTGCGCACATAGCGCACCTTGTAGCCCAGGTGTGTGAGCCAGCGGTACAACACATCGAAGGAGAGGAAGCTGCGCACATTGCCCAGGTGGACATCGCTGTACACTGTAGGGCCGCAGACGTAGAGCCCCACATGCGGTGGGTTCAATGGAATGAACTCCTCCTTCTTCCGCGAAAGGGTGTTGGTCAGGTGGAAGGGACCTTTGTGCTGCTCGGACATGACGTAGTGTTCAACCCCGCCTTAACGGAGCGAGCGCGAAGGTAGCAGGAGGGTGGAAGAGTGAGAGGGTGCGAGAGTGCAAGGGGATCAGACACTCGTACTCTTGCACCCTCCAACTCTCCCCTCGTCAGTTCATCTTCTTCAGGTAGCGGTACAACTCGCTTTCCGTGGAAAGGATCAAGCTGCTTTGCTCGTCGATGGATTTCTCCAGGACCTCCAGGCTCTTCAGGAACCCATAGAGATCGCGGGAAGCCTGGGTCCGGTTGTAGGCACGGGCGTAGATCGCGGTGGCGGTGCTGTCGGCGCGACCACGGATCCGCTCGGATTCCATGATCGCCTCGGACTGGATCTTGGCCAGGTCGCGTTCCTTGTCGCCTTCGATCTTGCGGGCCTCGCCCTGACCTTCACTGCGGAACTGGTCCGCGATCCGGTTGCGCTCGCTGATCATGCGCTCGTACACCCGGTCGCGCACTTCCTCGGCGTAGTTCATCCGCTTGAAGCGGAAGTCCAGGATGCGAATGCCCAGGTCGCTTGTACGTTGATTGGCACGCACCAGTACTTGTCCTTCGATCTTGCTGCGACCCACCTTGATGTTCTCCAGCATTTCTATTTCCTGCATGTACTCCTCCACCACCTCGGGCGTGCGGTTCGAACTGCGGACCAGCTCCAGCAGATCGTGGCCGGCCACGGCGTTCCGCGTTTCGCCATCAAGGATGTCGTCCAGGCGTGATTGGCCTGAACGTTCGTCACGAAGGCGGATGAAGAATTGCAATGGATCGGTGATCTCCCAGCGGGCATAACAATCCACCAGGATGAAGGTCTTGTCCTTGGTGGGCACCTGGTTCACATCGCCGTCCCATTCCAGGAAACGTTTGTCGAAGTACTGCACGCGCTGCACGAAGGGTACTTTGAAATTCATGCCCGGCTCGGTGCGTGGCTTACCGACCGGTTTGCCGAACTGGGTGACGATCGCCTGCTGGGTTTCATCCAGGATGAATATGCCACTCCAGGAAACGGCAATGATCGCCACGGCCAGGGCAATGAGAAGAATGTTGCGAAAGCCCATGGTCACTTGGTCTTTTTGAGGGTTTCGATATTGAGCAAGGGCAGCACGTTGTTGCTCTTCTCATCCACGATGATCTTGTTGCCGGCCTTGGGCATGATGCGTTCCATGGTCTCCAGGTAGAGGCGCTTCCTGGTCACATCCGGCGACTTGATGAACTCCTCGTACACCGACGTGAAACGTGCTGCTTCGCCCGTGGCACCGTTCACACGGTTCAAAGCATAGGCCTCTGCCAGCTGGATGGTCTCGGCGGCTTCGCCCCGTGCACGGGGTATCACCCGGTTGTACTCGCTTTCCGCCTGGTTGATCAGGGTGTTGCGCTCCTGCTGGGACTGGTTCACCGCATTGAACGATGGTTTCACCGGCTCGGGCGGGTTCACATCCTGCAATACCACCTGGTCGATCCGAATGCCGTTCATGTACTCATCGCACATCTCCTGCAACAGCACTTCCACCCGACTGGCGGCCTCCTGACGTCCCACAGTGAGCACCTCGTTCACCGTGCGGTCGCCCACCACCTTGCGCATGGAGGCTTCGCTCATATCACGCAGGGTCTTTTCCGCATTGCGCACGCGAAAGAGGTATTGGTAGCTGTCCACGATACGATACTGCACCACCCATTCCACATCGGCCAGATTGAGGTCGCCGGTGAGCATGCTGCTTTCATCGCCGTACGATCCGGTCCCATACTCGGAACGCACACCGGCCTCCAATGTCCGGAAACCGAACTCGTGCTTGAGCTGGCGCTGGACGGGGATCTTGTACATCGTTTCGAAGCCGAAGGGCAGGATGAAGTTGAGCCCTGGCTCCAAGGTGCGGTTGTACTTGCCAAGGTGAAGTACCACACCCACTTCCTCGGGACCAATGGTCTTGATGGCGGTGAGTGCGGCAATGAGTACGAGCCCTATCAATACGACGCGGCGCAGGTTCTTGCGCGCCCATTCCAATACTTGACGGATCCGATCTTCGAGTTCTTCCATGGTGATGTTCTGGTTACCCAATAGGCCGCACACCTACGTGGCCCTAGCTTGCCTATCAATGGACATGGAGCCTCGGTGTGCAGGGCACAGCCCCGGGTCGCGGTACCAAGGTAGCGTTATCATTGGGAGGGGTACCGGTTGATGGTGCGTAGTAACCTGGCGCTTGGCCGTTGGATATCGGCTTGCCCTTGGGTTACTGCCTGTCCTCGTCGGTGATCACCGCATCGCCGGCATAGCGGCCGGCCTTGGAGATCTGGACACGCGATAGATGTAGGCACAATATGGGTCGGGTAGTCGATCGAGAGTTTCTCATCAATGCCAAGTTTATTTTTCAACAGGAGTACCGATCAGAGAACTTCAACCTTAGTTTCGATTTAACCAATAACATCATATCATGCAACGCCCAACGCCCAACGCCCAACGCCCGTATTAGGTAGCTATTGGCTGACCGCACTGCTGTGCTTCGGAATGGTCATAACCCTGACGATGTGCAAAAAGGACCTGAATCCACTGGGCGGTTCAGTAGCTAATGTGGATGACAAACGGGCACGTATTGAAGGTTTCCTGGACAAAGCCCGCTCGCCGATAAGACAGAAGAGTCAGACCGACTACTCCCTTGAGGAAGCTGAATGGCTTATGGAAGCCGCGTTGAATTATGGCACTGCCGACCCAAGGGCGAATAAGGACAGTATTCATGTTGACGAGTTCTCAGTATATGTACCCAGCACCAACGGCAGGGTCGATGAGGCGGACCTGATCACTGCCTTTAATGACATGCTTGATTCGCTTGCGGCGACACCACTGGGGAACGATGAGCGGATCATTGCAATGGATGTAGATGCCCGATTAGATAATGAGTTGATGTGGTTCGGTGTGCAAAGGGCGGTAGGTAACGGTGAGCCAATTGTCCTAGGGATTTTGAACACGAACTTCACTGGAACTTATCGTTGCCGCCCTGATGCACTTCCAAGCCCGCAGATCGTATGTCAGGAGCGGGCTGGTGATCTTGCGATACAGCAAAGGATGAACGCGGGCATCGGGATCTATACGAATGACTGGTACCTGACGGATATTGAGTTCTGGCGTGTTTGGCAAGTTTGGCCTGATATCGCCCCGGAGGAGATCACTGATCCTGATTGGGACCAGAACGTATTGCCTGCAACCTATTTCCCCAACGCGAACGACCCGACAGGCCCAGGAGTGTGGTACGATGACTACATGACCATGACATCGCCGATCTGCTATGGTTACCTTATCGATTGCGAACCCTGCCTTGGTGCCGGTTTAATGACCATACTGACGCAGCATGCATGGGACCTGATGGAAGATGTGAAGGCCACATACGCGAGTGATCCCCAACTGGATAACGTTGCTTGCATAGTGCAAGGGATCGGCTACAACTTGACTGGTAACCCACAAAATGCGGAATGGAAGTTCTGCCACAATGTGACGTTCGTCTACGGCAACTGGAACCTAGGCGGATCAACCGAATGACCATGATCCGCGCGATCCATCTCTGTTGCCTGTTGCCCGCATCGCTATTGGCCATCACAGGTAGCGGGCAATGGACCTATGTGGAGCAAGACCCTGGAAACCTGGCCTCCATTGTTGGCGGCACAGAGGAATTGGAACCGGGTCGCTATCTCGTACCCATGGCAGTTTGGGACCCCGACCTACCAATGGATCATTCAGTAGGTGTGTTGTTGGAGATCGACCAAGATGGAACAGCTTCCGATGTAGGAATAGCCTGGCCCTATGGTTCACGGACCTTTGGTATGACGGTAATTCCTGATGGTGGGCGTGGAAAACACCACATAATCACCATTCCACGTGATAGCCTAAGCGGGGACCACTTGGGCGTACTGCATACGGTTACGGATACAGATCTGAACCCGGTATCCATGGATCTACACCAAGTGGTGGCCAACTCCAGGTTCGTGTATCCGGCACATACGCTTACGGAAAGTGGTGACGTGGTATCCGTGTTCGGGATGAACACGGTGAACGAGTTGTCTTTGAGGGACAAACTATTGTTCCTCCGGACATCGAATGACGGAGCCTTGGTGGATTGGCATCTCGAAGAGGGGACTTCATTCACGGTTAGGCATGTGGAGGAGGACCCGGATGGCCTGCGTGTCACCTTCCAAACAGCTCAGAACTTTGGGCCCTATGGCCGCGGGAAGGTGCTTTGGTTCGATGGGGATCATGCGCTTGCGAGCGGTATGGCCATGCCCAATGCCAATGGCTTGCAGTATCAGCCCTTGCAAGACTCCCTATTGAGTTGTATCACTTCGCTGCGCTGTGCGGATGGTAACTTGTTGGTATCCGGTGGTCGCTCGGTGTTAACGAATTGGACGACGGGCTACCAGATAGTTGCGTGCCTTTCCAAAGTCAGCCCCCAAGGGGAATTACTGGACGTATTCTATCCACCCCCACCGATACCGGGCGCATTTAGTAGGCCGATCTACCATGGCTTGCGGCGTACAGCCGACGGGAACATCCTGTGGGGGTATGAACAGGATGACGATTGGATGGTTCCATCTCATGTAAGGTTGTATTCCATGGATGAGGATCTGAACGTGCTCGGCGAGATCTATTTGGATGGCTCGATCGAGGGCATTCATATACGCCCCAACCACCTGGCACCTACCAGTGATGGCGGCTTGCTGTTATCCGGGTCCTTTTTTGATCTGACCACCTGGTTGCCTTCCCGAGGTATCGTGATGAAGTTCGGAGGTTTCACTTCCGTGGAGGAAACCCAAGGGGGTGAGTGGGATATACAGATCTACCCCAATCCAGGCACCTCGTTCACGGTGCAAATGAGCGGCCCTGCACTGAGCAACGGTGTACTCGACCTGCACGACACTTCAGGCCGGCTGGTCAAGCATATTGCCTTGACATGGAACCAAGCCGTGGTCAATGCGGAAATGCTGGCCAGCGGCATGTATCACTTCAGGGTCAGAGCAGGCAATGGTACTTTAGTGGGCACCGGGAAATGGATGCGAGAATGAAGGCATGACAATGACGAAGTAAGGGAGCGACAGCAGTGTTGCTCCCTTGCCCTTTTACTGCCTGTCCTCGTCGGTGATCACCGCATCGCCGGCATAGCGGCCTCCTTTGAAGATCTGGATACGCGACAGGATGCCATCCGCGTCATAGATGTACCGTTTGCCGTCGTTCAGACGTCCGTTGACGAACTCCCCTTGTTGGGAGATGCGGAGTTGTCTGTCGTACAAGGTGTTCCAGCCGTTGTCACGGAACATCACGGCATTGGGCTTTTCTTCCTGTGTGACGGTCGGCGCAACAGGTGCGCTGGCATCGGGCTTCACTTCGGTCGACTTTGGGACGCTGCGGATGTACTTGCTGTTCGCTTCGTTGATCACTCCTCCGTTGAACTCGGCCACCTGTTGCAACTGGCCGGAGGCCGTGTATCGTTTCAGGGTGCCTTCCTCGCGGCCCTCCTTCACGTGGACCTGTACGGCCAACTGGCCGTTCTCGTGGAAATATTTCTGATCCCCATCGCGCTGGCCATGATCATTGAAGACGAAGTCCTGGGCGAGTGTACCATTGGGGTGGTAGCGTTGGAATTTCCCGGTGTTGCGGTCCAGGTCCCAGCTTCCGTTCTCCTCCACTTTCCCGTTGGGATAGTACGTGATGTACTCCCCGCGCAGTCGGCCCATCTGGTAGGTGATCTCGCTCATCACCTTTCCGTTCGGCCAGTATCGGCGCCATTTTCCGATGCGCTTGCTGTTGGTGTATCTGCCTTCCTCCACCAAGGCACCATCGGCATAACCGGCCTTCTCCGTTTCGGGAGCAATGAAGCGCCAGTATCCCTGCTTGCGGCCGAGTTCATCGACGCGGTTGAGGGTGTCCGCGCTCAGTGTGTTCGCTTGTGCATAACCTGTCTGTACGGTGAACAGCAGGGTGGTGATAAGGGAGATCAGGAGTGAACCTGGGAGGCGGTACATCGGTATTTTGGAATACGGGCGGATCGTGCGCGATACGAACAATGAGGTGCTAAGGTTCACCCATTGGATCATCCGACGAGGCCGGATCACACGCTCAACTCCCGCTTCAAGTTGATCATCATGTCCTCCACCATGGCACGCAGGTCGTATTTCGGTTCCCAATCCCAATCGCTGCGTGCGGCGCTGTCATCAATGCTTTGTGGCCAACTGTTGGCGATGGCCTGGCGGTGGTCCGGGGCATAATCCAAGACGAAATCAGGGAGGTGCTTTTTCACTTCAGCGCCGATCTGCTCGGGGGCGAAACTGAAGCCGGCAAGGTTGTAGCTCGTGCGTTCGATCACACTTTCGGCGGGTGACTCCATCAGATCGATGGTGGCTCGGATGGCATCGGGCATGTACATCATGGGCAGGGTGGTGCCACGGTCCAGGAAACTCGTGTACGTCCCGTTCTTGATCGCTTCGTGGAAGATGTGTACGGCGTAGTCGGTCGTTCCTCCACCGGGTGCGCTCTTCCAACCGATCAGCCCGGGATAGCGGATGCTGCGCACATCCACTCCGTAGCGTTTGTGGTAGTAATGGCACCAACCTTCGCCCGCCAGCTTGCTGATACCGTACACCGTGGTGGGTTCGGCAATGGTGTGCTGCGGCGTGTTCTCCTTGGGTGTGGTAGGACCGAACACAGCAATACTACTGGGCCAGAATACTTTCTTCAGTACCCCTTCGCGCGCCAGTTCCAGCACGATGAAGAGGCTCTCCATGTTCAGCTTCCACGCGAAGGCAGGATCCTTTTCTGCCGTGGCACTGAGCAATGCAGCAAGCAGGTACACTTCCGTGATGCCGTATTTCTCAATGATGCGCTCGATACCCCGGCGGTCCATGGCGTCCACCATGGCGAAGGGGCCGTCCATCTTCACCTGGGGTTCCTTGATGTCACTGGCCACTACATTTTCGTTCCCGAAACGGGTGCGAAGGCCTTCGACAAGTTCGGTACCGATCTGGCCACTGGAGCCGATGACGAGGATGCGTTTTGTAGTCATGATGGGGCGGCAAAACTATGCTCCATGGAGCACCGGCACATGAAGTGCCTTCATTCCATGATCACACGCACCTGCCCAACGTGTTCCGATCCCTGTAAGGCGAATGTGTAATGACCCGGTGCGAGGCCTCGCATGTCAAAGGTCTCAAGGTGCGCTCCAATGGTGCGGTGGGCATTGGTCATGAGTGCCCGCACAATACGGCCTGTAGGATCGATCACCTGCAGCGATATCCTATCCGCTCCGGAGAGCGCGTAACGCACGCATAGTTGCTCCTTCACCGGATTCGGGAAGGCATGTAACCCCGTCCCCGATGGATCGATCTCGGGGACCGCGATCTCGAGGTCGTTCAGGTAGCGGGTGATATGGAAGTCCGTGAGCTGGCCTTGGAAGGAATATCCCGCTACAAGCGGTTTACCATCTGCCTGAAGAGCAATAGTTTCCGGGACGAAGGAGCGGTCGGAAAGGGACGTGATAGCCATCCCGGAGTTTCCGAATCCACCATCCAGTATTCCGGTTGGTGAGTACCGAAGAAGAGCAGAATAGAACTGCCCCGTACCCTCCCAACATTCTGCACCCACCAGGATCTTACCATCGGGTTGAAGCACAATGTCCTTACCCACAGCGCTTTCCGAGGCGATATAGGTGGTTATCACTCCTCCTGAGCCAAAGGACTGGTCCAACGTTCCATCGCTCAGGCAGCGGATCGTCGTGACCAATGTGGGATATTCAGAGAACCCAGTTGCCAAGATCTTTCCATCCGGCTGAAGGATGCCGGAAAGGGTCCCTGCCTGTCCAGTACTTACCGTTATCAAGGCTGTGCCATTGCTACCGAATGAAGGGTCCAAGGTACCGTCCTCATTCAAACGTACCATGACGAAGCGCGAGGCGGTATTCGGCCATGTGCCGATGGTTGCACTGCCAACACCCACGAGCTTCCCATCCGGCTGCGGCAAAATTGCCCGGATCTGATCATTGAGCGGGGAAACTTGGTACACCCAGATACCACCGGATGCGAAGCCCTCATCCAAGGTCCCATTGGGTAGGTAGCGCACCACCACCATGTCGGCATCATCACCCCCTGCTGTGCGACCAGCCAGCAGGATCTTGTCATCGGTCTGAATGGAGACTGCAAGAACACTTTCCGATGAAGAGCCGGAAATGATACTCGTGGAAACCTGGCCACCAACACCAAAGGACCCGTCCACAGACCCGTCCGCCAAGAACCTCATGGCGGAAAAGGCCGATCCATGCCTGCCAGCAACGAGGATCTTACCATCCGGTTGAAGCGCACCGTAGCACGTGGAGATCCAACCTCCCATAGCCGATGTGACCCTTCCACCTGAACCGAATGATGCATCCAACGTGCCATCGGATAGGTAACGTGCAATAGCGATATCGTTGCTTGAACCGCCCAACCAATTGGCACCGACCACCACCACCTTCCCATCAGGCTGGATGAGCACGGAATGGCCATATGCCCTGTCGGACGAGAAGTCGGTTAGTACAACCCCGTCCGTACCCCATTCCGGGTCATGCGAACCAGCCTGAGCGAATGAGGGACCGATGCAGAGGATGCAGAGTCCAAGGGTGACGATTCTCCAGGGTGTCATCAGAAGTAAAGTGGGAATACCGTTCTCGCCGGAACGAAATATAACGCCCTATGGCTCGCTCTGTGCATAGCTCACCTACAATTCCAACGGAGTCACACTCCACCTCCCCCGACTTAGGCTCTTGAAGGGTCGCTCTTCAATGCCACTTCGACGGGGCATATATGGCACGACAGGCTCGGTATCGAGGACCCACGGCGGAAATGCATCCGACAACGGACCCACGTACGACATGACGATCATCAGTTCGATCCGCTGAACAAAAGACCGATCTTCGTGATTATGGTCGCATACATCAGCCGATTCACCATTCAGAATGTCATGGAACACAAGGTCAAACAGGCCTTCCGCGAACGCCCCCAATTGGTGGAGGGCGCAAAGGGTTTCATCAAGCTTGATGTGCTGAGTCCGTTCGAACAACCGGCCGAGATACATTTGATCACATATTGGGAAAGAGAATAGGATTTTGAAAGCTGGCATCGGGACCATTTAAAGGCATCGCATCAACTGATACCCAAAGGCTTGAAGCTCGTTCCTCATAGCTGGACACTCACCAAGTATGAGCACATCACCTCTTGAAATGGCGATCACGGCGGAGGAGGTGATCCTTGCGAACCTCCACATCCTGGCTGAGCGTATGACCCATCTGCATTTCGCGAACAAGCCGGAATTGCACGAACGTTATGGGGAGCAAGGTCGGCAGCGCTGTCATGAAGATGCGGTGTATCACCTGCAGTATCTGGCGGAAGCCCTCCGCTTCGAGCGACCTGACCTGTATGTGAACTACATCCATTGGGTGGGGTCCATGCTGGCTTCAAGGCATATCCCCATAGAAGATATCCAGGACAATCTGAACTATCTGCAGGCCAGCACCAAGGAGTTGCTTCATGCGGACCAACAGGCTTTGGTGGATCTCTATGTCGGTACAGCACGATCACGAGCAAAGGAGCAGAACCCGGTTCCGGACAGCTTCCTATCCGAAAATGATCCACTTGGGGAAGAGGCTGCCCGGTATATGGATCTATTGATGCGGGGCGACAGGCAGCAAGCGGCTCTCTCCATCAACGAATTGCTCGATCGCGGGATCCCCATCCTCGATATCTACGAGCATATTTTCCAGAAGACCCAGTATGAGGTCGGCAGGCTCTGGCAGACGAACAAGATCTCCGTGGCCCATGAGCACTATTGTACTGCGGCAACACAACAGATCATGTCCGGTCTGTATCCGATCATCTTTTCAAAGCAACGCAAGGGCAGGACCCTGGTGGCGTGTTCCGTGACCGGTGACCTGCATGAAATGGGCATCCGCATGGTGGCGGATCATTTTGAGTTGGATGGCTGGGATACGTACTATCTCGGGGCCAATATGCCGGACATGCATTTGATCGAGGCACTCCGTGATAACAAGGCGCATCTATTGGCCATTTCGGCCACCATACCGATCCACCTGCGACGTGTGGAACGATTGATCCGGAGTGTACGCAAGGAGAAGGAGCTGGACCACGTGCGCATTTTGGTAGGAGGCTACCTGTTCAACACGGATCCCGGGCTGTGGCAACTGGTAGGGGCCGATGGGCACGCCTTAGGTGCCAGGCACGCAGTGGAGCTTGCCAATGGTCTAATGAAGAACAGACCATGAGGAACGGGAGCATCGGAAGCAGGTCACTTTTTGAATGCACGGAAGAGGGTCACATTGTCGATATACTGCTCGACGAGGCGGCGATCATTGCTGATCAGGCTGTTCCTGCAAGGGTCCATGACATGATCGCCCCCACTTCCTCCACCGCATTCGGATCATTCTGGACCGGAATACGATCCCAAGGTGCCTTTACTGGGCAACGCGTGATGGCGATCGTGGATGGCAATGAATTGGACCTATTGCTGGATGGATACCAGCTGAAGGGAAAGATCTTGATCTGTGCCACCATCGCTGTATCGCGATCAGTATCAAAGGATGCATCATGGGGTATGGATGAGCATGAAGGTGCGGATCTTGAACGTGGCGCAACACGTTTTGAAGGAGCGCCCCGTGCTGTTTCCGACAGGGCCGTGATGGACACATTGGATGACTTTACCAGGCTCAACAACGAACTGGTGAACACCAAACGGGAACTGACGAGGGTGAACGCAAGGACCAATGAATTGAACATACGCTTGAAGGAAGCGAACGAGAGCATGGAGACGTTCGTGTATTCCGTTGCCCATGACCTGCGCGAACCCGTTCGTATGGTCAGTGCATTCATGGAACGTCTGGATCGCGAGTATGGGGCCACGATGGATGGAAAGGCCCGTACCTATACTCAGTTCGCCCGGGATGGTGCTCTCCGTGTGAATACCATGATGGATGACCTGATGACCTATTACAAGGCCAGGGATATCGGCATCACTGGCAGTGCGGATCTCAATGCACTGACAGCAGAAGTGATCCAGTTGCTCGGGCTGGTGATCGAGGAGAACGAAGCTGAGGTCGTGGCCGGGCCACTTCCGAAGATCGAGGGCTCTCCGGCCGCTTTCCGTCAGGTACTTCAGAACCTGATCGGAAATGCATTGAAATTCCGGTCCCCCGATCGCAAGCCGTCCATACGGTTGGAAGCAAAGGGAGAAAATGGGCAATGGCATATCACGATCTCTGACAATGGACTGGGCATACCAGAAGGAAGCCTGGACCAGATCTTCAAATTGTTCAAACGGGCACACGGCCGTAGCAGCGAAGGCACAGGCCTGGGGCTGGCATTGGTGAAGCAGATCGTGGAACGCCATGGCGGGCGCATCTGGGCCGAGTCAACTATGGGGGTGGGCAGTACTTTTCATATGGTCCTACCGCAGGATCCAGTGCACCACAAGCACCTCGGCCCCGATGAGAATTGACCCCATCGCCCGATCGTATGCAGCCGACGGTAGCGGCATGCTCCCTGGTTATTCGCCAAGCACTTTTCATTGTGTTGCGGCGATCGCAACATTACGCCGTCCAACCCGTAGTGCGTGGGGTCCGGGAAGCCTTTGCGGAAAGGGTTGCGCGGATGGACGGACCCCTGATCTGCAACGTGGTCCGCACCTTTTGGTGAACGTGCCCAACTGATCCTGACCAGTGAGCATTTTACAACGATATCAGGCCCATGTCTTCCGGACCATAGGCCACGACCCTGTCGCCGAGGCGGATCTTGATCATTGGCGTGACAGGGTCTTCGGTATCGTGCTTACTTATGGAGCGCCGCTGAGCCTGGTGGCGATCATACCCGGCATTTTTGCGGCATGGGTGGAGGGCCTTCATGCATTGGTGATCTATGATGTCGTGGTGCTGGCATTATTGATGGCCATCACACTCCTTCCGGGACTGCCCATGGGAATGCGCAAAGGGGTTTGCATTTTCCTCTTCAATGGGATCGCGGTGGTCCTGTTGTACTACTTGGGGAACCACGGTCCGGGACTGCTCTTCATGGTGGCGGCCTCGGTATTCTCCATCCTGTTCTATAAGCTACGCTACGCATTGTTATTCCTGCTGCTCAATGTGTGTATCTGTGTGTTCTTTCTGTTGCTCATTCTTTACGCCGATGGTCCCGTTCCGCTTCGTGAATTCCACAATGGTCTATCGTGGATGGCCGTTTCCAGCAACATGGTCTTCATTTCGGCCGTGTTGGTGCTGTTGCTACACCACATCTTGAACGGATTGCAGCACGCCATAGAAGGGCAACAACGATCGCGCGAAGCAGCCGAAAGCTCCAACAAGCAGCTGGGCTATATGAACAGTGAGTTGGAAGAGTTCGCATACGTGGCCTCGCACGACCTGCAGGAACCCTTGCGCATGGTGACCAGCTTTCTCGATCTCCTGCGCAAACACCTGGGTGCTTCGCTCGATGTCAAGGCCGGGCAGTACATGGACTTTGCCCATGATGGTGCACTGCGAATGAGGACCACCATCCAGGACCTATTGGAATTTGCACGTGTTGGTCGAAATACGGAAGCGCTGTCCTCCGTGGACATGGCCGCGCTGCTGAAGAGCTTGGAGAGCGACCTTGGCCCATCCATTGAAGGGTCTGGAGGCCAATTGCACTACGACGGGCCGAATACACTGACACTTGCCAAAGCTCCGCTGCGGCAGGTGCTGCTCAATCTGATCGGAAATGCGTTCAAATACCGTTCGACGGATGTGGTGCCCATGGTAACCATTACTGCGGAAACCGATTCTGCAAAAGTGCATTTTTCGGTCACCGACAACGGGATAGGGATCGATCCGAAGTTCCATGAGCGCATCTTCAGGATGCTGCAAAGGCTACACACGCGAGAAGAGTATGCAGGCACCGGTATGGGTCTTGCGATCTGCAAAAGGGTTATTGAACGGTCGGGTGGAACCATCTGGGTACGATCGGAGGTAGGCCAGGGAAGCACTTTCCACTTTACAATGCCCATAGGAACCCGTGCGCTGGACTGATCCCAGTGGCGGTCGGGTCAATGGCTTCTGTCCAACCCGGCGTTCATGGTAGAGGAGCTGTGGTCAGTACCTTCGCAGTTCCATGGAACGGCACGAGCTGCGCAACAAATACGGCCCCGAGGTGCTGCGTGCCCGTCTGGAGGCCGAGGGCTTCCCCCGCACCACCCTCAGCTTCTACCGCTACGTGCGCATCGCCGACCCCGAAGCCCTTCGGAATGAACTCTACGCTGAGTGGGAAGCGCTTGGTGTGTTGGGCCGCATCTACCTGGCGCAGGAGGGCATTAACGCACAGCTCTCAGTTCCCACGCACAGCCTTGAAGCCTTCCGCCAGGCCATTGATGCCCGTCCGGAATTCGCCGGTGTGCCCTTCAAGTTCGCCTTGGAGCCCACCTCCGCTGAAGCTTCGGCGGGCAAAGGACAATGGCATTCGTTCCTGAAGCTGATCCTGAAAGTGCGCCCCAAACTGGTGGCCGATGGGCTTGCCGATGACCCTTCGGCGGGCTCGGGGTTCGACGTGACCAACGTGGGCACACACCTCGACGCGAAGACCTTCAACCAGAAGATGGAGGAAGGCGCCGTGGTGATCGATATGCGCAACAACTACGAATGCCTGATCGGGCATTTCGAGGGGGCGTACCTGCCGAAGGCTGACAATTTCCGCGGGGCGATCGACGAGGTGGTGGAAATGCTGCGGCAGCAGCCAGAACAGGTGCCTGATCAGGGCACCCGTACCGTCGACCCATTGGGTCGACCCACCAACGCCCCCGAAATACTACTGTACTGCACCGGCGGCATCCGCTGCGAAAAAGCCAGCGCCTACCTGAAGCACCACGGCTTCTCCAAGGTGGGCCAACTGCACGGCGGCATCATCGACTATGCGCGGCAGGTGCGTGCACAGGAACTACCCAGCAAGTACAAGGGCCAGAACTTCGTGTTCGACGGCCGCCTCGCCGAACGCATCACCGATGATGTGGTGAGCACCTGCTTCCAGTGTGGGCAGCCCAGCGATCGCATCACCAACTGCCAGCAACACACCTGCAACGTGCTGCTGGTGCAATGCGAGGCTTGCGCCACCAAGTACGCTGATTGCTGCACACCGAGCTGCCGCGAGATCCATCTGCTACCAGAGGAGGTACAACGCGAATGGCGGAAAGGGAAGCCCTCTGTGAGTGCGAAAATGAAAGCGATCCGGGATCCGGAGGCATTGAGGAGGAGGATCGCGGAGGAGGAAGCCATACTGGCCGCGGGCTGCGAGCTGCGGGCTGCGGGCTTGACCCTCGGCAAGCCCACAGCCCGAAGCCAGAAGCTCGCAGCCCCCTGATGTTCGTCAACACGCAGGTCGCCTTCCTTGAGTAGGCTTGCATCCAGATACGCCCAGAACGATGCCCATCTACCACACCCTCGGCAAGATCCCCCATAAGCGGCACACCGTCTTCAAGAACGGCAAGGACCGCTTCTTCTACGAGCAGCTCTTCGGCACCATCGGATTCGATGGCATGAGCTCGTTGCTCTACCACACCCATCGCCCCACGCAGGTGAAGGAGCTGCGCAAGCCGAAGGACGTGAGCCCCAAGATCGCGATCGAGAAGAACATGCGTTCGCTGCGGCTGCACGGCTTCAAGACCAAACCGGAAAAGGACCACCTCGCCGCGCGCAAGACCATCCTGGTGAACAGCGATTGCGCCATCGTGCTGGCTGCGCCACAAGCGAAGAGCGTGGATTACTTCTTCAAGAACGCCGACTGCGATGAGATGATCTTCATCCACAAGGGCACCGGCAAACTGCGCACCTTCCTCGGCACCATCGAGTTCGCGTACGGCGATTACTTGCTCATCCCGCGCGGCATCATCTACCAACTGGAGTTCGACAGCGAAGACAACCGCCACTTCATCGTCGAGAGCCATCACCCGCTCTACACACCGAAACGCTACCGCAACTGGTTCGGTCAACTGCTGGAGCACAGTCCGTTCTGCGAGCGCGATATCCGCAGACCAAAGGACCTTGAAACGCACGACCAGAAAGGCGACTTCCGCATGCTGATCAAGAAGCAAGGCATGCTTCACGAGATGATCTACGCCACGCATCCGTTCGATGTGGTGGGCTGGGACGGCTACAACTACCCCTACGCCTTCAGCATCCACGACTTCGAGCCGATCACCGGCCGCGTACACCAACCGCCGCCCGTACACCAGACTTTTGAGACCAAGGCCTTCGTGGTGTGCAGCTTCTGCCCGCGCCTGTACGACTATCACCCGCTGAGCATCCCCGCGCCGTACAACCACAGCAACATCGACAGCGACGAAGTGCTCTACTACGTGGACGGCGATTTCATGAGCCGTAACGACGTGGCCGCCGGGCACATCAGCCTGCATCCAGCGGGCATTCCGCACGGTCCGCACCCGGGTGCCATGGAGCGCAGCATCGGCAAGACGCAGACCGATGAGCTTGCGGTGATGGTGGATACCTTCAAGCCGCTGCAGATCACCGAAGAGGCATTGAAGATCGACGACGGGATGTACTACAAGTCGTGGTTGGAGTGATTTGATCAGATAGCCATGAGAAAGACCGGAACCC
>JBGTIB010000170.1:0-6320 GCA_041745875.1 Flavobacteriales bacterium
CGCAACATTGTGCATCTCCAGTCCGGCCACAGATCTTTTCACGAGCATCAACGGCAACCCGCAAGCCGGTGGCACATGGACCAACCCCACTGGTGGCGCTTTTAGTGGAAGCTTTCTGCCCGGACAGGATCCTGCAGGTGACTACACCTATACTGTGGCGGGCACCGCGCCATGCCCGGCCGCTTCAGCAGTGGTGACCGTGGTGGTCGTGGATGAACCCGATCCGGGAGGCGATGGGTTCATCGCACTTTGCAACTCCGATGCTGCCGTGGATCTCTTCGACAGCTTGGAGGGTAACCCGGACCAAGGTGGTACATGGACATCGCCATCTGGTGCGGCTTTTGGCGGCCCCTTCGATCCATCAACCGACACTCCGGGTGTCTATACCTACAGCATCGATGTGCCACCGCCGTGCACCAGTGTGAGTGCCACGGTCACTGTACAAGTGATCACAGCTCCTGATGCAGGCAGTGATGGTTCGGCCACGCTGTGCATCTCCAGTCCGGCCACCGACCTTTTCACGAGCATCAACGGCAGCCCACAAGCCGGTGGCAATTGGACCAACCCCGCTGGTGGCGCTTTTAGTGGAAGCTTTCTGCCCGGACAGGATCCTGCAGGTGACTACACCTATACTGTGGCGGGCACCGCGCCATGCCCTGCCGCTTCTGTAGAGGTGACCGTGGTCGTTGTGGATGAGGTCAACCCTGGAACCAATGCCATCCTGAACCTCTGCAATACCGGTGATCCGGTGGCCTTATTCCCCTTGCTCGGCGGCGCGGATAGCGGTGGCACGTGGAACGGACCAACGGGTGGCTTCGATGGCACCTTTTCGCCTGGCATCGACCCCCCCGGTTTACATACATACACCCTGCAGGGAGTGCCGCCTTGCGCTTCGGCTTCCGCCACGGTGACGGTCGTCATTCTGCTCGACGCGGATGCGGGGATCGATGGAACAGCGACACTTTGCGGATCCGATGGACCGATCTCACTCTTCGATCAACTTGGGGGCACCCCGGATCCAGGTGGGATCTGGTCGGGTCCTTCCGGAGGGGTCTTCGGTGGATCCTTCGACCCGACGATACATAGCAGTGGCGACTATATGTATGTCCTTGCTGTACCGCTCCCTTGTTTGAACGACACATCGATCGTGAACCTGACCGTGGTGGAGCCGGTGAACGCCGGCATTGATGCCGCACTGGCAGTTTGCGCAAGTGACGATCCGCTATCCCTGTTCGATGCATTGGGAGGAGGCCCTGATCCAGGAGGGATCTGGACCGGTCCGGCCGGGCCCCATGATGGTGTGTTCCTCCCGGGATCTAACGCAGCGGGTCCTTACAGCTATACCGTGTCCGGCACATCGCCATGCCCGGACTCCCAGGCGTGGATCACGATCACCGTGGAGCCCTTGCCGAACGCAGGGTCGGATGGAAGTACCACACTTTGTCCGGAAGCAGCGCCTCTGGACCTGTTCACCCAATTGGGTGGAACACCCGATCAAGGAGGGTCATGGACCGCGCCGGATGGATCCCCTTCCAATGGGATCTTCACTCCCACCACTTCCACACAGGGCGCCTATACCTATATCGTCTCCGGAAATGCGATCTGTGCCGATGCCTTCGCCTCTGCGACAGTGACCATTTTCATCGTCACAGCACCGGATGCAGGTCCGGATGTCGTGAGCTGCGATCTCACCACGGAACTCTCCGCCACAGGAAACTGGAGCAGCGGTCTTTGGAGCGGACCAATCGGCATCCTGTTCGATGATCCCGGATCTCCGACCTCGACCGTCACGGCGCAGAACGGAGGAAGCCATACGCTGACCTGGACCATCATTACTGATGAAGGCTGTGAAACCGAGGACAGTGTAACGATCATCTTCACCGACGCCATCGTACCGGTGATCTGGACCGCCGACGCGATCTGCAATGGTTATTGTGACGGCACGGCGGTGGTGAGCACCACCGGAGGAAATATCGACTTGGACGGATATGATCATGTCTGGTCCATTGGTGTTCCGCCCACCCAAGGGGCTTCGGCGAGCGGCTTGTGTGCCGGGACCTATTCCGTGATGGTCTTGGACATGAACGGATGCAGCGAAGAAGTGGACTTCACCATCGGCGAGCCGGAGCCACATGAGATCCAAACCATTCTGGCCACACCCGAGATCTGCCCGGGCAGTTGCGACGGAACGATCGCCGTGTACTCCACCGAGAGCGTGATCTACAGCATCGACGGAGGAAGTACCAACGTGAACAGCAATGTCTTCAGCGGGCTCTGTCCTGGGAACTATTCCATCCTGGTCCAGGATGCCAATGGTTGCATGGCCAATGGTGATGTGGCCGTTGACAGCCCTCCTCCGGTCGCAGCGGGATTCACATGGAGTCCCGATCCGGTCTTCGTCAGCGACCCCACCGTCACCTTCACCAATACTTCCACCATCAATGCCGTGGACTTCCATTGGGTGTTCGAGGCACTTGACATCAGCTCTGATGTCTCTCCGGTGTACACGTTCCCCGGTGTCCTTGGTGACGACTACGTGGTCTGTCTCACCGCCGCTGATGCCAATGGATGTAGCGATACCTACTGTGTATCCATCACCGTGCTCGATGTGCTGGGCGTATGGGTCCCGAACACCTTCACACCCGACAATGATGGGCTCAATGATGTATTCACCCCCGTGTTCAACCTGCCCGATGTCACGGACTACGAATTCTTGATCTTCAACCGCTGGGGTGAACAGATCTTCATGAGCCGGAACCCCGGTGAAGGCTGGGATGGCCGTACGGGCGGGGTCCTCTCCGAGTCCGAAGTGTACGTATGGAAACTGATCTACCGCGACCCCCATCATGTGGAGCGTAAGGATCTGGTCGGGCACGTGACACTGCTGAAATAGGCCGTCATTGCATCGCAGTGGCACAGGGCCCAGGCGTTGACACGGAATACGCCTTGTCCTGAAGCAACGCAGGGCGGATCTTTCCGGTCATCCACCCGGGACGGTTCGTCGATTTCGCCGTTTTCCCGCTGGCCATCGTCCCGGACCGGGTGTAACTTCAACCATCAATTGCGAAGGAGCGTAGCGCATCATCACCCCTGACATGTTCTTGAACGGACCTGCGTACGATCGTCCGCATGGCCTCCTGGTGGAGTTCATGGGCAGCCGCTTGTCCCTTCTCGTAATGCTTTGGTTCCTGGGATGGGCAGGTCCGGCGGTCCTTTACGCGCAACCCTTCCCCATTTTCAATGGCACATCCTATACCTGTGTGGGAGCATTCCTGGACAGTGGAGGTCAGGGCGCTTCGGGCTATTCCAACAACGAGAATTTCACCTACACGATCTGCCCTGACTCACCCGGCGATGCCGTGACGCTCAACTTTCTCACCTTCAACCTAAGTTCGGCAGGAGGAGCACCGATCGACAATATGACGATCTACGACGGGAACTCCACGGCTGCCACAACGCTGGGGAGTTACACGGGAAATGCCTTGAGCGGAACAATGATCAGTGCTTCACCGCTGAACAATTCCGGTTGTCTTACCATCGTGTTCACCTCGAACAATACCGGGACCGGTGTCTTTGCAGCTACCATCAATTGCTACACCCCTTGCGATCGGCCTACTGCCGCAGCCTCCATGGGAGGGGCCGCTCCCTTGAAGATCTGTCCTGGCGACGCTGTGACCTTCAATGGTGCTGCATCGTTCGCAGCGCCCGGTTTCAGCATTGCGAACTGGACCTGGGACTTCGGCGACGGCTCGGTGGCCAGCAATGCAGGTCCGAACATCTCCCATACCTACAACACGCCGGGAGGCTATACCGCCCAACTCTATCTGGTCGATGACAATGGATGTGCCAGCGCGAACCTTGTTGACCTCGAAGTACTGGTGGGCACGGATCCCACCTTCGATGGGACCACAGGTTCCTTGTTGGGTTGCGAAGGCGAAACACTGTGCTTGACCGGAGTTGTGGCGGGCACCACCTGGAACGAACTCCCTGGCAACAACCTGGGATCGGGCGTCTTTCTGCCGGATAATGTGGGCCAGTGCTTCGAATCGACCATCACCTTTACACAGTTCGCCCCCGGACAGACGCTGAACAACGCTGCCGACCTGCTCACCATTTGCATGGACATCGAGCATTCCTTCCTGGCCGATCTGATCATCAACATCATCAGTCCGACGGGTCAAACCGTGACCCTGCATCAGCAGGGCGGAGGAGGTACCTTTCTGGGCATCCCGGTCGACAATGACGCTGCACCGAATGTTCAAGGGACCTGCTGGAACTATTGCTGGAGCCCGACCGCGGTCAATGGTACGATGGCCACCAACGGCAACGGGGGTACGCTGCCATCGGGGACTTACCAGAGCTTGAACAACCTGGCCGGTCTGGTCGGTTCGCAGTTGAATGGGACGTGGACCCTGCAGATCTGCGATATGTGGGCTTCGGACAATGGGTTCCTCTGCAACTGGGGACTTGATTTCAACCCGGCCCTGTTCCCGGATCTCATCGAATTCACGCCACTGTATGGTGCGGCATGTGACAGCAGTTCCTGGAGCGGTCAGCACATCACCAGCACCACGGGTGATTGCAATGGCATCTGTGTTACTCCTCCGATCGGCGATCACAACTATGTCTACACGGTGACAGATGACTTCGGTTGCACCTACGATACGACACTCACGGTCACCATCATCCCGGGACCGCAAGTGACCGCAGGGCCGGACGAGAGCACGTGCAACACACCGGTACAACTGAACGCAAGCATCGTCGGTGGCGGTTTCCCCTCCTCGTGCAACTATGTGCTTACGATGTACGATTCCTTCGGCGATGGTTGGACCACGCTGTTCGGGGGATCGAATGGATCCTATGTGACCATCACCGTGGATGGTGTCCCCAGTTTGTGGACCTTGCCGAACGGTGCTCAGTCAAGCGTGAACATCGCGGTTTCCAGCGGGAGTACCATCGTTGTGAGCTACACACCGGGTTCCGCGTTCAACGGCGAACAATCCTATACCTTTTTCAACAGCAGTGGTGGCGTTCTATATGCCTCACCCATGGGGCCTGGAGCTGGTGTCGCATGGTCGGGTGTGGCCAATTGCCCGGGAGGGAACTTCGTGTACAGTTGGACACCGGTCGCTGGCTTGAGCGATCCCGATATCGCCAACCCCATAGCGACGGTAAGCGCTACCACCGAATACTGCGTGACCGTGTACCAGGAGGGCCATCCATTGTGCACCACCACCGATTGCATGACCATCACCGTGGACGATACGGTCGACCCTGGTACCGATGGCAGCATCACGGTATGTTCGAACGATGTCGACGTGGACCTGATGTCATTGGTCGGTGGCACTCCCACGCCCGGCGGCACCTGGACAGCACCTGATGCATCCCCTAATTCCGGAGTGTTCTCGCCTGCCATCGACCTCCCCGGGGCTTACACATACTCTGTTAGCGGGGCCGGCGCGTGCGGTGCAGTGTCCGCCACATCCACGGTGAACGTGATCGTGAACCCGTTGCCCGATGCCGGTATCGGATCAAGCCTTCTCTTGTGCAGCACCGATGCCGCACAAGACCTCCATGCCACATTGGGTGGAGCACCTTCGCCCGGTGGAACATGGTTGGACCCGCTCGGTGCCCCCTTTGCGGGCACCTTCGACCCCGCCGTTCATCCGGCAGGGACTTACACCTATGTCGTGACCGGCACCGCACCCTGCCCTGATGCTTCGGCGCTCGTTACAATAACCGTGAACACTCCACCCCTTGCAGGCATAGATGGAAACATCACGCTGTGCAGCACCGATGCGGCGATCGGGCTCTTCGCATTGCTCGGGGGATCGCCCGATGCAGGTGGTACGTGGAGCGGCCCCAGTGCCTTGGCAGGCGATCAGTTCGATCCTGCAACAATGAGCGGAGGTGTGTACACCTACACGGTGAATGGCATTGCGCCTTGCCCCAGCGAGAATGCTTCGGTGACGGTCAACATCAATGTACCGCCCGACCCCGGCACCGATGGCGCGATCACCCTTTGCACTTCCGATGCAGCAGCTTCGCTCTTCGCGCAGCTTGGCGGAACACCTGAGGCGGGTGGCACATGGAGCGGACCAAGCCCGATCGTGGGCGATCAGTTCGATCCCGCCACGATGAGCGAGGGAACATACACCTACAGCGTCGATGGACCGGCACCATGCCCCAGTGAAAGCGCGACCGTTTTGGTGACGGTGAACACTCCACCCCTTGCAGGCATAGATGGAAACATCACGCTGTGCAGCACCGATGCTGCCGTCGGGCTCTTCGCCTTGCTGGGCGGATCGCCCGATGCAGGC
>JBGTIB010000171.1:0-16517 GCA_041745875.1 Flavobacteriales bacterium
AACCCCGCATTGTTCAGCACAATGCGGGGTTCTACATTCGGACCATAAATGGTTCGGATCCCCATGACGATCACGGGTTCCGCTCGAATTCCAACAGCGCATGGACGACTATCGAAAGACCCCACTTTTCAAGAAAGCCCAGGAGATCCGCGAGATCGCCCAGGCGATCGTGGAAAGTGCCCCCGACCTCAAGGATGCAGAGGATCCGAACTTCGAGGCCAGCATGCTGGAAGGGAGCAAGGACGACATCCTCTCCAACGCCTACTTGATCGGGGCGAAGATCGCAGGGGCCTATAGTATGGACATGTACGACCTCCAGATGGAGTATGCCTGCCTGATCCGACGTGCGTGCCGGGAGATGGTGGTGGCTCTTCGCGGGCTTGAGATGGCCGGGCACAGCGAAGAGGCACACTTCGACCTGCTCCGGAACGCAGTGGAGGAATTCCGCCCGCTTTTCGTGGACTGGGTGGCGACCTTCAAGGACTCCGAGCGCATGTGGGATGATTGGGGACTGTTCAACCTGCCCGGCGATGTGCCGGACTCCTATTGATCTGCGATCGCAGACCCTTAAGCTCCCATGCCGCTAAGGCCGGAGAGATTGGGACTTTCGGCGTTTCAGGGTGCGCTGGAACCGCTCATTGAGGATGTTCTGTGGCGAAAGAAGACGTTCACACCAAGACCAACATTCAGGTCGGCCCGTGTATCAATGGTACCCACTACATCGGCGGAGAATCCAGCTTGGAGCGAGAGCCTGACATACTTCCAACCACCCCGGACCACCAAGGCGGGTTCCCATACTAGCAATCCTCTCGTCACATCAATGACCCCGGATCTGGTAGTGGACCATGTCTCGCTTAGTCGAAGGTATCTGAGCCGATTGGCGATAGCATACTCAAAAAAACCAATGGCACGGCCCCAATTGGCCTGGGCCGACAGGCCGAATTTCCGGGCATGCTTTCGGGAGCCTATTGGCCATTCATTTTCCGTGATCCCATAACCGAGCAAGCCATACACTTCCCCGATCCAATTATTGGCGAACAAACGGTATCGTCCAGCGCCGATCTCGCCATAGGTCCAATTGCCCTGATAATCATAGTAGGTGAATACTGGGGCCGATCCATTTGAATTGTAGCGTCCAGCGGCGACAGTCAGATCCATGCGATGATGGTCGAAGCTGCCAACAAGCCCCCATCGGTCATCCACGGCATACGCCGCTTTGATGGCCAGGCCGCGTATGGGCGTAAATAGGATCCTATATCCTCTCTCACTCCACTGACCGATCAGATCGGCTCGCACCTGCCCCTTCCTGTACAACAAAGGAATACCCTGTTGGCCCGGCACGTATTCGTGAATATGCTGCCCCATGGCCGTCCCGGCGAACAGGACCGCAATTGGACCGATCAAAGCATTGCGGAGGCTCATGGTTCCGATGGAGCAACGTAGACCCAATATTAATGCACGCCAGTACTCAATGGTGGGCGTTCGCACCACCATCGCCCTACTCTCCCGACCTTTACCCTCCCCATGCCGATAGAGCAGAAACATATCCAGGCCCTCAGCGCCCTGGAATTCAAAGCCCGCCAAGTGGTGGAGGGTTTCCTGGCCGGCCTGCACAAGAGTCCCTTCCACGGCTTCAGCGTGGAGTTCGCTGAGCACCGCGCCTACAACAGCGGTGAGAGCACCCGACACATTGACTGGAAACTCTACGCGCGGACCGACAAACTGTTCGTGAAGCGTTACGAAGAGGAGACCAACCTGCGCTGCCACTTGGTACTGGATGCATCGAGTTCGATGTATTATCCGGCTAAGACCAGCCCTTCAACTCCGCTCAAGGATGGTCGCCCGGAGTTCAACAAGGTGGAATTCGCCGTGCACGCCGCGGCCGCTTTCATCCAACTCCTGCGCAAACAGCGCGATGCGGTGGGCATCACCGTCTTCAGCGATACTGTGAAAGTGGCCGAGCGTGCGCGCAGCAATGCCGTTCACCTGCGGCACATGATGAGCCATCTGGAGGCTTTGCTGGCGAGCGATGCGCCATCCCGTGGCCAGAACACCAGCATGGTGGAAGCGCTGCACGACATCGCCCAGCGGGCCCACCGTCGCAGCCTGGTGGTGATCCTCAGCGACATGCTCGATGGCTCCGACCGCGAGGATGCCGTCTTCGACGCACTGCAACACCTGCGCTTCAACAAGCACGATATCATCCTTTTCCACGTGGTGGACCGCAGGCACGAACTTGAACTCGACCTCCAGGACCGGCCCTACACCTTCGTCGATGTGGAGACCGGCCAACAGGTGAAGGCCCATCCCAGCGAAGTGCGCGAGGCCTACAGGAGCGCCATGGCCGAGCGGTGGCACCGGTTGAAGCTCAAGTGCGGCCAGTATCGCATCGATCTGGTGGAAGCGGATATCAACGCCGGCTTCGAGCCGATCCTGCTGGAGTTCCTGACCAAGCGGGCGCACCTATATTGAGGGGCTCGTTGTTCAATGCGCTGAATACCCTTGGACCCGTGTGCACTGTTCGTTCGTGGGCTGCATGGAACGCCTATCCCGTGGCTGTTCAAGCAACGAACATGGACCAACGTTCATTTCCGTGCTTGCACATCTCCCCCCCTCCCTTACATTTGCAGCCGCTTCGTTGGAAAACGAGGTTAGTCGGACCGGTAGTTCAGCTGGTTAGAATGCCGCCCTGTCACGGCGGAGGTCGCGGGTTCGAGTCCCGTCCGGTCCGCAAAAAAGCCCGCTTTCGGCGGGCTTTTTCATTGGGCCGGTCCGGTCTCAGGGTAACTGCTCGTTCCGTGTATTGGTCGGTACAATACCGCCGATGTTCAATAGGATGATATCCCGGTCATTGGCGCTACCGGCATATTTGACCAGACCATCCATATTGAGGTCCTCAAGCCGGTATCCGCTGAGGGTATTGGTGGGCACCACCCCACCCACGGCCAGCAGGAGGGGGTCTCTGTCATTGTTCGCCCCGGCGTACTTCAGTTGGTTATCGATCAGTGCATTCCCGGCCCACAGTGCATGATGATCGTTCTGCACGTGCATGGCATCGGTGCCATAGGTCGGCACGCTGCCGTTGCCCAGATCGACGGTGGTCGCTTGCGCACCAAGACCGACACCCATGGCGGTGAGCACACCCAAATGGTTGCGATGCAGCAGGGCGATCCGGTACGTGCCTGTGGGCAGGGTGAACGCCACCGGTGAAACACCATCCACATCCACCACATCCCCATCGCGTTGCAAGAGGGCTGCGCGACCGGCTTGCACGATCCAGGGCTCGCTCACCGAGCGCAGTTGCACCACCACCCAGTCCACGATCGCATCGGGGCCGATAATGGAGAGCACACCCGGATCGATGGACGCGCCCCCGCCGAACTCCAGGCCCAGATCGGTGTAAGGCTCCACGAGAGGAAAGTCGGGTAAGCTCCGAAGGGCATCATTCATAAGACCGGTTCCGGGGTCCAGCGGCCCTTGCAACAAGGCCCTCAACGCCAAACGGATGGAGCTTGTCAGTGCGTCCTCGCGGCCCACTGCGATGGTGTGGGGCGTTCCCGGCTGCAAGTCATAGGTGCCCTGTACTTGGTATGAGCCCAACATATCCTGGCCCGGGTCGGGGGTGCTCCATTGGTCGCCATCCCAAAAGGTCATGCGCAACTCATCGCTGCCATTGGTGGGAGCTTCCTGCGAGGTGTGCTGGAGGATGAGATCCGCGTACAGGGGCGCGGTGCATTCCAAGCGCCAGAAGCGGTCGGCCAAGTCGTCCGCGAGTTCCTGCCCCAAGGGGCCCAGCACGTTGGTGACCTGTGGGGGATAAGGGGTGTTCTCCGCCGCCGTGGCGTAGGTGGAAAGCCTTACCCAGCGTGGACCGGCCACCACATCGCCTGGGTAGAGCTGGATCGTAGTGGGCATGACATTGCTATCGACGAAGGGGATCCGGTAGAGTGCCGACCCGGTCATGTTCCATTCCACTGCTGCCTGCATGGCCGGGTCGGCGATGCGGATGCCTCGCCCGGTGGCCGGGCCGGGCAGCGCATCGGGCTGTTGGTGGTGAAGGCGCAACACGCCCCACAGGTGCATCAAGGCATTGTCGCCACCGAATGCCACCTTGCCGACAGTGCTCACCACCGTGCCTGGCTGGATGACCATGGACGTGCCGCCCTGCAGTACCAGGGATTCCTGCGCCAGCGAAGGCATGGAGCACGCGGCCGCCAGGAAAAGGATGAGCCGTGCTTCCATCTTAGGGCTGTTGTTGGACGGCATGCATCAAGGTCTCCACGCGGCGTTCCAACTCCACCCGGGCCTGGTACTCCTCCTCCAGGCGTTGCTCCAGCCGCTCGATCAGGGCTTGTTGCTCTTGCACGGCCTTCACCAGGGGTACCACGAACTCAGCATAGCGCAAGCCATAGTGGTCGTGCTCGTTCTTCGGGGCATCCACCCCGCTGAAGTCGTACCCCACCTCCTTCGCGGACTGCTCCACCTCCTGGGCCAGGAACCCGGTATAGCGGATGGAAGACCTTCGCTGCCTGGCCTCGGCCATCAGCGCCTTGCCGCGCTCATCCAGGCCATCCTCGTCCTCCTTCAGGTAGGCCGACAAGGCCGCCGCATCCACGGTGTAGGTCACCGGACGCAACCGCAGGATGAGGTCCAAGCCCTTCACATCCTCGGTCACGTCGCGCTTGAACCGCGAATCGCTCAGGGTGGTCCACCCCACCTGCCCGCCGATGCTGGTGACGGCCGTATTGCCCAAGCGCACCTGATTGCTGGCGGTGTTCGGGGCCTGGTAGCCGACGTAGGTGGAATTGATCATGGTAATGTTGGAAACACCGGCGCTCGCCCCAAGGAAAGTACAGTTGTCGGCCGCAATAACAAAGCGCGCGGCGCGCCGACCGATGCCCGTGCAGAGCCCGTGCTCCAGTTGATCGGCACCCAGATCGGGTATGGCCTCATAGCCCATCGCCACGTTTCCGCTGCCCAAACGGTTCGAACTGAGCGCGCTGTACCCCACTGCCGAGTTGTCGTTGCCGGAGGTATTCACCATACAAAAACCTCCCACAGCGGTATTTCGCCCCCCGCTGGCTGTTAGCCCAATGGCCCGATGGCCGACCGCGGTATTGCTGCTTCCGTTCACATTGGAAAGCAGCGCCTCCGATCCGATGGCCGTGTTATGGATGCCGTTGGTCGGGAAGGTGACCACGTTATTGCTCAAGGCCAGGTGGCCCATAGCGGTGTTCCGCGACGCGATCGCGATCTCCCCGGCGGGCTCGTTGTTCACCCGGAACCGCAGGTCCGCGTTGTCCCGGGTGCCGATGAAATTGTACCATGGGTGGGTACCGTTGTTCCCGAAGGTGGACCAGCTCTCTTCACCACCAATGGCCAAGGGGAACCAGTCATCATCGGCCCAGTACCAGAATTCGCCCAGGTCGGTATCGTACACGAGCAGACCTACTGCGGGGTCCGCGATATCCTCGCGCTGCTGGGTGGACATGCGGGGCACCAGCAACCCTTTGGTGGTGCTCTGCAGATCGAGGATAGCGCTAGCGTGGGGCACGGGATCGCCCGCGCCAATGGCCACCCCCTGCGCCGATGCCAGCTGGGGAATGAACAGCGAGCATCCGAGGCCGAGGTGGGCAAGGAGGATGCGACAGGAGAAGGATCGGGTTCGGAACATGGGACCTTGTGTTGACCGTGCTAAAGGTGCTTCCAGCGGCCAAGGGTGGGCAAGCCCGACCGATCCAGTGGGGCGGGGATCGATCCAACGGCTACTTTTCGCTGTCAACGGCATGGAACCTCTCTTCGCACAGCGCTTCCTCAAGGTCTCGAGTCACTTGATCATCGGCATCACCGCTCCTTGGCTCGGGGTCACCAACCTGCCCGCCCAGGATGCCTCGCTCGTTCCCTCCATCCGGCTCGAACTTGCAACTGCCACCAACGATACCCTGCGTGCCGATGCCCTCGCCCGTCTCTGCTTCAACCTGATCCATTCCGAGCCGGACAGTGCGCGGTACTTCGGTGATAAGGCCCTTGATCTTGCCACGCGCATCGGTCAGCCCCGAGCCATTGCCGATGCCCACAACAACCTGGGGTGGTTGGAAACGCAGCAAGGGCATTTCCAGGAAGCTGAACTTCATTTCAATGAGGCGCTGAAGCGGTTCCGGATGATCGGCAACCCGGCCTTCACCTCGGTCACCCTCAGCAACATGGGATGGTGGGCCGACAAGCAAGGCGATCGCGTGGGTGCACTGCAACATTTCCAGGATGCGTTGAAGGCATCGGAGACCGCCCGCGACACTGCCAGTAATGCAATACTGCTCTATTCCATAGGCACCACCTACAGCAAGATGAAGGAGTACGTGCGCGCACGCTCATTCTATGCAAGATCCATGGACGAGGAGCGGCGACTGGGAAGACTTAGTAAGCAGGCCAACTGTATTCTGGCTATCGGAAACACTCACCGCAGCGAGGGTGACCCTCAGAAAGCACTGGGATTCTATAAGCACGCAGCCAGTATGTACAGTGCCAATAGGGACCACTATGGCGCGGGCATGGTGGAGGAGAACAGCGGCGACCTCTTCCTGGACGAGGACCCGAAGAAAGCCATGCCATTCTACCAACGTGCACTGGCCCACTACGACACGCTGCACAGTGCTGCCGACAAAGCCTACATCCTGCAGCGCATCGGCCTGGCCTTCGCAGGGATGAAAAAGTATGTGGAGGCGGAGAAGAGCTATAACGAGGGTATGGCGCTGGCCCGTTCCACCGGCAGTGTGGAATTGGAGATGGAGTATGAACTAAGCCTGGCGGAATTGGCCGTGAAGCAGGGCAAGAGCGATGTGGCGCTCGATCACTATCAACGGCATATGGCTTTGAAGGACAGCCTGCAAACTGCCGAAGGTCAGCGAGAGCTTTTGCGCTTGCGCACCGTGTTCGAGACCGACCAGGCAGAGCACGAGAATACCTTATTGAAGACCGAAAATGAGCTGCGCCGTCTGAACGAGGAACGCTTGCAGGCCCGCTGGATCATAGCCGCTGCGGCATCGCTCCTGCTGGTGGCGTTACTCGCCCTGCTCTTCCGCAACTACCGCCTGCGGGGCAAGCACACCAAGGAAGTTGAGCGCTTCAACACTGAGTTGCAAGCGCAGCGCGACCAGGTGCAGCACATGAACGACCTGCTGGAGCTGAAGGTCCTGCGCAGCCAGCTTAACCCGCACTTCATCCACAACTGTCAGAACAGCGCGATCGCCATGGTGAAGGATGGGCGCAACATTGAAGCGCTCGCCTACCTGCAAGGATTGAGCAAGCTCATGCGCATGGTGTTGGAACATTCGGTCAGCGACCGCATCAGTGTGGAAGAGGAGATCGCGTTCCTTCGACTTTACATGAAGCTCGAATCGCTGCGACTTCCAGGACTGCAATACGAGGTGGATGCGGACCGTAACCTGCTTGAAGAAGAAGCCTCGCTACCCGCCCTGCTGGTGCAACCCTTCGTGGAGAACGCGCTGTGGCACGGACTGGCAGGCAAGGAAGGTCCGCGCGAACTCAACATACACTTCAGCGCCACGTATGCCGGACTGCGCTGCACCGTTCGCGACAACGGCATTGGTCGTAACGGATCGGGTTCCAAGTCCGACGGACATCGTTCCCTGGGCACGGAGCTTACCAACGAGCGGTTGCAACTTCTTACGCACAGACTGCAACAGCGCGGTTCGTTCACGATCAACGACCTGAAGGATCACAATGGACATGCGGCAGGTACCGAGGTGGTGATCGATCTGGAAGATCAGGACACTGTTCATTTTGAATGCTGAACTTGTCGATGTTATTGGTCGCGGGTCATTGGCGAATAGCGATCGGTAGTTGGTGATCGGCAGCGCCGGTACCATTCCCTTTCCCGATCTTGCAGGCATGATCCGCACCTTGTTGGTGGACGATGACCCGGCGGCCCGCAGCTACTTGTGCGGTATGCTCGCTGATGCTCATCCCGATGTGGAAGTGATCGGCGAAGCATCGAACATCGCGGAGGCCCGACAGCTGATCGTCGAACTGAAGCCTGTGTTGGTCTTCCTGGATGTGGAGATGCCCGGCGGTAGTGGTTTCGATCTGTTGCGTGATCTGAAGCACTGGGACTTCGAGGTGATCTTCGTGACCGGCTTCCAGCGCTACGCCATCCAAGCCATCCGGTTCAGCGCGTTGGACTATCTGCCCAAGCCCGCCCAGCCGGATGAGCTGGCCTTCGCATTGGAACGTTACACTGAGCTTCACACTGCCAGATCGGACCGTGCCAAAGTGCAGCAGCAGTTCCTAGAGAACATCGCACAAAAGGAAGCACAAGCCTTCAAGCTCACCATCCCCCACGGTGACCGAACCTTCTTCGTGCCACCGGCCGAGGTGGAGCGCTGTATCGCCGACCGCAACTACACGTGGATACATCTGGTGCACGACCGCCGTTACCTGTTGGCCCGCACGCTGAAGGAGTTCGAGGACATGCTTGCGCCCTTCGGATTCCTGCGCATCAACCGCAGTGCGCTTGTGCGAAAGGACACCATCCTGCGTCTGCACGATGGCCACGCTGAACTGAAGGATGGCGAGAAGCTGGAAGTAAGCCGTCGTCGCTGGCCGGAGCTGAAACGGACGTGGGCGGCGTAGCGTGCCACTGGATAAGCATGCACACCACAGGATAAGACATCCTTCGTTCTCGACCTACAGCGCGCAAATTTTGGCTGTGAAACCCAGTAATCATGCGCGCGATCCACACCCTTTCCGCCTCTCTCCTGCTCCTTGCCGCCCACGCCCAGTGGCCCACGGACCCGAACGATCCGCTGGTGATCTGCAACGACGCCAGCAACCAGCGTGACCTGCGTGTGGTGGCCGATGGTAGCGGTGGCTGGTACGTGTTGTGGGCCGATGACCGGATCGAAACGAGCAAGTACAAGGTCTATGCGCAACGGGTCGACAGCCAGGGCATTCCGCATTGGGAACCGAACGGCCGCGTGCTACAGGAAGTTCCCGGGCGGAGCATCAACTTCCTTGGTGCAACGAGGCTGGCGAACGACAACTTGTTCCTGGCCTACATCTCTGGGGCCGATGCCACCTCTGGCGACACCGTGCGCGCCATGGCCTACGATGATGAAGGCGCGCCCGTGTGGGCCGAACCCACATTGCTAGCCTATCCAGGTCCTTTGCCGGACGGGAGTACTTCGGGAGGAAACTACTACCCACGGATAGCAGCCGTGCTCGGAGGGGCCTATGTGGGTTGGGGTACCAACCCGGCTGGCGCTTCAGACTACATCTACATCGCCCGGGTGAAGCCCGACGGCACCTCTGACATGCCCGCACAGGGTGTGGCCGTGAGCACCATGAACAATCCGGTCACCGCCGGGCCATGGACCTTCCGGCACGATCTGGTTGGCGGTTTGATGATCGAACGACGATGGAGCAATGGAGCCGGTGCCCCGCTGCGTGCCATGCGTGTGGACAGCATGGGCACACAGTTGTGGCCCAGCTTCCTCGAGGTGAGCGCCAATAGTGCAGGACTCTT
The DNA here is from genome assembly GCA_041745875.1 of Flavobacteriales bacterium. Lineage (GTDB taxonomy): Bacteria > Bacteroidota > Bacteroidia > Flavobacteriales_F > PHOS-HE28 > PHOS-HE28. The sequence continues at coordinate 9,542 of JBGTIB010000171.1, forward strand.
TTACGAGTGGAGTTCGGCCATTGCACCCACCAGCCGGATCAACTCGGTATGGGCGAACAGCGGCAATCTGTTCATGGCAAACTACGACACCTCAGGTGTGCTGTTCAACACCTCCGCTCCCATCGATGTTTGCCTGCAGGCCGAGAACCAGGAGAACCCCTTCGTAGTACAGTCGGTGAATGAGACCTCCGTGTTCTGGGCCGATAACAGGGCCGCAGCTGGCAACGGTAGACAGATATTCATGCAACGCTTCGATACACTTGGCACAGCGCTACTAGCAGAGAACGGCGTGTTGGCCATGCAGGTGAACGGCAATAATATCAGCTACCCGCGCGCCTTCCTCGCCGAGGACAACAGCTTCATCGTGACCATGTACACGGCCTTCGAAACCGGTGGTGGAACAGCAGGATTCCGAGTGGGCCGTGTGACCAATACCGGCACCAACCTGTGGAGCGACACCACACGATTCAGCACACCGGAATTGGGTCCCAACGGTGGTACGGACTACGCGATGGTCTCCGATGGGGACGGTGGAGCAGCGGCTTTCTGGTTCAACTTCCAGAACAACGCCATCTACGCGGCGCGATTGGATCGCAACGGGCGTATGGGCGACTTCACCAACATCGCCGAGCACGAGGTTTCTCCCCTCAGTCTCTTCCCGAATCCTACCACGGACCGCCTAACGCTACAGAACCACAATGGCGAACCCCTCGGCGTATTTACCTTCCACTCCAGCGATGGCCGCCTGGTCCTCACGGAACTTGGCAACACCGATCGCATGGAGTTGGATGTGCAGGGCTTGGCACCCGGGCTTTACACTGTGCGATCGATGACCCATGGCCACAGCGCAGTCCTGCGCTTCGTGAAGGAGTAAGGAGGAGCAGTTGGTTCATGAGGGTAGCGCGGCCGGGACCAGTCGAGCTACCTGATGCGAGCAGCATGGAATGGAAGGCGAATTGGGCAGGGTTCGGGAGCCTGTTGGTAAGTGTCACTTGCCTTGGATAGGCGGCTCACCTAATTTCGTTGCACTTGCTCAACCCATGGGATCACCCCAGCTCACCGAACTTTCCGAAGCGCCTGTAGCGCCACCCCCGTCCCATGAACCGCTCGATCCTGAATTGCGGACCGAGTTGCTCGCGAAGGTCGATGAACGTGGGCAGGTGACCGTGTTCTGCAGCTTCCTTGCAGGCTTCAGCGATGCGATCCGGATCTGGTCCAGCACCGCCCTGGTCTGTCTTCATACCGGTCATCGCAGTGCACTCATCCATGCCGAGGGTATTCCCTATGCACCGGTCTGGTTGCCGGTGCAACCCGGCCAGATCGTTCAATTCACACTGGTGTTCGCAGCACTGCCGCGCACCTGTGTGCTCTTTGACCTGTATGAAGAGATCACCGATCCGGGTGGCTTCCACGTATCCGCCATTCCCCGTAATGGCATGGATGTCTACCGCGTGGAAGTATGATCCATCCACCAATACAACGCAAGGACAGGAGTGGCCATCCCAACAGCGTGCCCGCCCTTGAAAATTGGAAAGGCCACCCACCTCGTCGGTGGATGGCCTTTGGATCGTAGCGCGAGAGAGACTTGAACTCTCGACCTCAGGATTATGAATCCTGCGCTCTAACCAGCTGAGCTACCGCGCCATGTAAACCTTACCCATGCGGTAAGGGGCGGCAAATATAGCAAGGTGTTGGATCGCGGAACGCGAAGAGGTAGGTGCTGTGATCTCAATGTGGCGGTCTTGTGGAACACTTGCACCACTGGGGCTTTTCTCTACCTTTAGCCGCAACCCTATCACACGTATTCTGCATTCGCAATGGCTACCAAGAAGTCGGCATCAAAAACCGGGAAAAGTACTGCCGCAGGCAGGACGAAGAAAAGCGTGAAGGGTGCTTCAGGCAAGGCCGCAGGTGTGAAGGGACAAGTGGTGAAAGGAAAGGCCAGTGCGAAACCTGCCGGTGCAGCACCCAAGGGGAAAAATGCCGCGCCGAAGAAAGCCCTGCCTTTGAGCAAAGCGAAAACCAAAGCCAAGCCCTCCGCAAAGGGATCCGACGCCAAACGAGTTGTCGCTTCCAAGTCGAAGGCTTCCGTCACGTCCGCTGGCAAGGGAAAGGGTCGTAGCGCTGCGACCAATACCAAGGTCGCTCCGAGCAAGAATACAAAGACCTCCGCGAAGACCGCCCCGCTGAAAAAGTCCGCAGCGAAGAAGACGGCCCCTAAAAGAAGTATGAACGGGAAAGCCGCCTCTGACAGCTCAATGGCTTCGAGGACTGGAGAAAGCACAAAAAAGAACGTGAGTGCCGTTGGCCGGGCTGCGGGAAAGACCACCAAGTCCGTGAGCGCCCCTGTTCCAAAGACTGGCCCGACAGAACGACCGACACCTCCACCCGCAGTACCTGCTTCATCACCGGCCGCGGCGACCAGCAAGCCTAAGTCCCCGGCGAATAAACCGATGAAGGAACGGGTCCAGATCGAGTTCCAAGTGCGCAGTTCACCCAACGTGCTTTATGAACTGATCAGCACACCGAGCGGTTTCGCTGAATGGTATTGCAACGACGTGAACGTGCGCGATGACCAGTACACCTTCCTTTGGGATGGTGAGGAAGAGGAGCATGCCACCATGATCGGCCGCAAGCTCGGCGAAGTGATCCGATTCCGCCGGAACAACGACGAGGATGCCGAAGCCTATTTCGAGTTCCGCGTGAAGATCGATGCGATGACCAACGAAGTGGCGCTCATCGTGACGGACCATGCCTGGCCCGATGAGGTTGAAGAGACCCGCAATCTCTGGAACTCCCAGATCGGGGCCTTGATGCGGGTATTGGGAGCCTGAAGTGTCGTACTTGCGCAGGACGGGCCGACAGGCCTGAACTTTGTACCCTGCACCTCCGACCGGGCTGTGCCGCGGCAACAGCCGGAAGCAACCTTGTCACCTTCAGCCACCCATCACACGAAACCCGGTAGATGAAGCGCCTGCACCGCATGATCGTCAGTGGTTTCGTGGGGCCCTTCACCATCACGTTCGCGATCGTGTTGTTCATCCTGGTGATGCAATTCCTTTGGAAGTACGTGGACGATCTGATGGGCAAGGGATTGGAATGGTATGTACTGGTGGAACTCCTCACCTACGCAACCGCCAGCTTCGTGCCCCTGGCACTTCCTCTGGCCGTGTTGCTCTCCAGCATCATGACCATGGGCGGATTGGGCGAGAACTCGGAGTTGATCCCGATGCGCTCCGCCGGCTTGGGCTTACTGCGCATCATGGCACCCTTGGGGGCTTTCGTTGTGCTGGTCGCCGGTTTCAGCTTCTTCTTCAGCAACAACATCCTCCCGGTAGCGGAACTCAAATTCAGGTCGCTGCTGTGGGATGTGACACGCAAAAAACCCGCGATGAACCTGCGACCGGGTGTTTTCTACAACGGCATCGACGGGTTCAGCATCCGGGTGATGGACAAGGATGAGGATACCGGCATGTTGTACGATGTGCTGATCTACGACCACCGGCAACCGTTCCAGGCCAATCGTACCGTGGTGCGTGCTGAGTCCGGCATGATGCGTCGCAGCACGGATGGCATGCACCTGCTGCTCACCCTCAACAACGGTCAGTTCTACGATGAGCATGGCACCATCGGCAAGGACAAGGGCCGCTACCCAATGACCAGGGGCAACTTCGAGCAGGACGAGATCCGCTTCGACCTGACCGGCATGGGGCTGGACCGCACGGATGAAAGCCTCTTCAAGGACCACTATAAGATGCTGACCACCGGGCAACTTCTCCTGGCCGAGGACAGCCTGAGCGACCAGTTGGCACAGCGTGTGGCCGATCAACGCCGTCACCTGCGCAACAGCCTTCATCCGATGCGGGGCCGCAACCGGAACACATCGTACACCGGGGGGGCCACCGCCCTGCCCACCGATGCGGCCATTGCACCGGATGTCCTCTACAACATGCACGAGGTGGCCGCCAATATGGTGCGCAATCACATCAATTTCATTGAACGATCGCAAGAGGAGCGGAAAAGCCGTGAACAGATGTTGAACCGCTTCCGCATCGAGTTGCATCGCAAGCCCATGCTGGCGTTCACCTGCCTGGTCTTCTTCTTCATCGGAGCGCCGCTCGGGGCCATCATCAGGCGTGGCGGCATGGGCCTGCCCACGGTCTTCGCCATCCTTTTCTTCCTGGTGTTCCACATCGTCTCCTTCAGTACGGAGAAACTGGTGATCGCAGGTGAACTGGCACCCTGGCCCGGCATGTGGACCGGCACACTGGTGCTGCTGCCCATCGGAATTTTCCTGACCTGGAAGGCATCAACGGACAGCCCTCTCCTTGACAGCGATGCGTATTATCGCGGCTGGGAACGGCTGCGTTCCCTGTTCCGGCAGCCCCATGCGCATCCTCCAGCTCTGTAACAAGCCCCCCTACCCGCCCATCGACGGGGGTAGCAAGGCCATGCACAACCTCACCAGGGGCTTGATCGATGCAGGCCACTCGGTGAAGGTGCTGTGCATCAGCACGCCCAAGCAACCGTTGGAACCCCGCAACCTGCCCCAGGAGTATCTCCAACGGACGCGCATCGAAGGGATCTTCGTGGATACCAGTGTGAATGTGGTCGATGCGTTCACGGACCTGATCACGGCGGACAACTACAACATCAGCCGGTTCTTCTCGCCGGACATGGACATCCGCTTGATCCGCCTGCTCACCGAGGAGGAGTTCGATGTGGTACAGCTCGAAAGCCTGTTCATGACCCCCTACATCCCAACGCTGCGACGCTATTCGAAGGCACGCATCGTGTTACGTTCCCACAACCTCGAACACGTGATCCAGGATCGCATCGCCACCGGGGAGCGCAACATCCTGAAACGACCCTACCGTCGCTTTCTGGCCAAGCAGCTTGAACAATATGAAATGGCCGTTCTGGACAGGTTGGATGGGGTCGCGGCCATCAGTCCCAGCGATGCGGAACATTTCATCGCACACGGTACGTCCACACCGGTGGTGAGCATTCCCTTCGGCGTGGATCCCGCCGAGTATGAAACCGGTCAGCAGACACCCAAGGGACTTCCCATATTCTTTCACCTGGGAAGCATGGACTGGTTGCCCAACGAGGAAGGCATTCGTTGGCTCCTGGGCAGTGTATGGCCCAAGGTCATGGCCAAGCAACCCCGGGCAAGGTTGCACCTGGCCGGGAACAAGATGCCGCAGGATCTTCTGGACCTGGACACCGCAGGTGTCTCCGTGAAGGGCCGCGTCAAGAATGCGCTCACCTATATGGCCTCCCGGCATGTGATGGTGGTGCCCTTGTTCAGCGCGGGTGGCATGCGCGTGAAGATCATCGAGGGCATGGCATTGGGCCGGGCGATCATCTCCACTCCCATCGGCGCCGAGGGTATCGCACACACCGACGGGAAGAATATCCTGCTGGCCCGCAACATCAGCGAATTCACGGACCGCATCCTCGGCCTCCTCGATCAACCGGCACGTGTACCTGAACTGGGCAGTGAAGCCCAAAAGCTGGTGAAGAGCAAGTACTCCGATTCGCACATCGTGCAGGAACTCATCGCCTTCTATAAGCGCTTGCTGAAGGCATGAGGTTGTTGGTGCTGCTTTCGCGTGTGCCTTATCCGCTGGAGAAGGGGGACAAGCTGCGTGCATACCACCTCATTTCGCGTCTTGCGAAAAAGCACGAGGTCTATCTCTTCTGCCTCAGCGACACCCGCACCGATCCGGATCACATCGAACACTTGCAACGCTTCTGCAAGCACATCACGATCGTTCGGATCGAACGTTGGCGCATCATCCTGAAACTGTTCACCGCAGTGTTCTCGCGCCTCCCGTTCCAGGTGGCCTACTTCCACCATGCCAAGGCACAGCGTCGGATCGATGAAGCCATCGAGCAGTTCGAACCGGACCATGTGCTTTGTCAGCTCGTGCGCACCACGGAGTACGTGCGGAGGCGCTACGCGCTGCCCAAGACCCTGGATTACATGGACACCTTGAGCAAGGGCATGGAACGACGCACCGAAACCGGCCCCTTCTATCTGCGCCCCTTGTTCCGCGCCGAAACACGGCGCCTGATCCGCTACGAGAACCTGATGTTCGACCTGTTCGACCATACGGTGATCATCAGTGCGCAGGACCGGGACTACATCTACCATCCTCAACGGGATCGAATGGCCGTGGTGGCCAACGGCGTGGACACCGAGCACTTCACACCCCAGCCGCAGAGTGCGCACTACGACCTGCTCTTCACCGGCAACATGAACTACCCGCCCAACATCGATAGCGTCCTTTACCTTGTGCAAAAGGTGTTACCGATCGTGCGCCGCACCAGGCCGGAGACCAGCCTCCTGATCAGCGGGGTGGACCCCAGCCCGGCGGTACGGGACCTTGCACGCACCGACCCCTTGATAGAAGTGACCGGTTGGGTGCGCGATATTCGTGCGTCCTATGCGGCGGCGCGCATTTTCGTGGCACCCATGCAGATCGGGACCGGTCTACAGAACAAGTTGCTTGAAGCCATGGCGATGCGCATCCCATGTATCACCAGTGCCCTCGCCAACAATGCCGTGGGCGCCGAGCCAGGCGGGTCGATCCTCATCGGCGACGGGCCGGAGGAATATGCTGCACACATCCTTCGCCTGCTGGACGACGCTCCCGCTCGTGAACGCCTTGCTGCCAACGGATACCGATTCGTTCGCCAGCACTTCGATTGGGATCGTGCCGCCGATGCGCTCGATGCGATGATCGAAAGTGGCAGGGCGCGTTCGATCTGATCCGCATGGAAAGAGCGGTCCGTGCCTGTTCGCGCGTCGGCCATGGATCCCCGCCCACAGGGCAAACGCATCTAAATACTTCGGCCGGCGTGTGATATGAACATATGCATGTGATCCGATCCCCTCGGTTGGTATTGGATCCTATGGTGCCGTGTGTGTGCTTGCGAGCAAAACACACCTATGGCTCAGCAGCACTCT
>JBGTIB010000172.1:0-34248 GCA_041745875.1 Flavobacteriales bacterium
TGACGAGGCAAGGGACGCGCAAGGGGTGTTACCTCTGTACGCCCGTTTTGTTCCGGTGCATGCGGACCTGACCAGTTCCGGTGTTTGGAGCACACTCCCCAACGGGGACCGGGTGTGGCGCCTGCGCATTCGTTCCGTTGGCGCGCAGGCCTTGGAACTTTTCGCCCAGGAATTCGCATTGCCGGAGGGGGCCACCCTCCATGTGTTCGATCCCACGGGTGAGCAGATCATTGGTGGGTATACTTACTTCAACCGGCAACCCGATGGGTCCTTCAGCACCGAGATGATATATGGGGAGACCTGTATCGTTGAATACTACGAGCCTGTCGCGGTACAAGGGCAGGGGAGCTTTCGGATCACCGACGTGGCCCATGCCTATCGTATGGTGGGTGCCGCCATGGCCGACCCCTGCCAGGTGGATGTGAATTGCGCCGAAGGTGCGGCCTGGGAGGAACAACGTGATGCGGTAGTGCGGATACGCGTGATCATTCCCCAGGGAGCCGGTTTCTGCACCGGTTCGGTGGTGAACAATACGGCACTCGACTGCAAGCCGTATATCCTGTCCGCGATGCACTGTGCCACAGGTTCCACCACTGCGAACTACAACCAATACCAGTTCCGGTTCCGGTATCAGCGCAATGGATGTGGCTCAGGTCCTGTATCCAATGGCACGACGGTCACCGGGTGTGCCAAGCGCGCGGATAGCAATGACAATGGTGGAGATAACGGTTCCGATTTCCTGCTGCTGGAACTGAACAATGATATCCCCGCGAATGTCCATCCTTACTTCGCCGGGTGGAACGCACAGAACCAGATCTCAGCCACCGGTACAAGCATCCACCATCCCAGCGGGGACGAGAAGAAGATCAGTACCTATACCTCAGCGCTCAGTACCTCCGGCTGGGGGCAGATCGGGACGCATTGGCGTGTGGTATGGGCAGCCACGGAGAACGGTCATGGAGTTACGGAAGGTGGCTCCTCGGGTTCGCCGATCTTCGATACCAACAAACGTATCCTTGGCACGCTGACCGGGGGAGGATCGTGCTGCGCTGGGGTCAATTGTGGGCAAGGCACGGGTCAGAACGTACCGGACTACTACGGGAAGATGTCCCATCATTGGACCGGGAATCCCAATGTGGCAACGCAGAAGCTGAAGGTCTGGCTGGATCCCGGGAACACCGGAGCGCTGGTGCTCGATGGGAGTTATACGCCGTGCGCTGCGATCGGTATCGATGAGCAGGTTTCCAGCGAGAGCCCCGTGGTATACCCCAATCCCAGTAGTGACCGCATCACCGTGCGCTACCCTGAGAGCGTGGTTGTCGCCGATCGCATTGAAGTGGTGGATCTCAGTGGAAGGTTGGTCCACACCGAGCGCCCGACCGATCCCGGTCAGGCTATCCTGGACGTGGGAGCATGGTCAGCAGGTACATACATGGTCACGCTTGTCGCTGGAGGCATACGTCATGCTGCCGCCAAGGTGAGCGTTACCAAGGGTGCGGGCCATTGATCACGGTACGTTGCTCACCTGATTTCTTCACCAGGCTGTTGCCTGTTTGAAAAGTCCTACTATATTGCGCCCCCAAACCAAAAGTTCATCCGATGAAAAAAGCCCTTGTGATCCTGGCTACGGCCGCCTTCGTGTTCGCCATGCCTGCCTGTAAGAAGTGCAGCACCTGCAAGTACACCTTCAATGATGGTGCTGGTAGTACCTCAACCTTCACTTACCCTGAGCAGTGTGGCAAGAAGAAGGACATCGAAGCCTATGAGGATGCTTGCGCAGCAGGTGCAACCCTGGTCGGGGGTACCTGTGTTTGCGATAAGGCCTGATCTCGTGCTATTTCGGAAGGGGGAACCTTGGCAACAAGGTTCCCCCTTTTCGTATCCCTCTCATTGACATGGTCGATCACGCTTCACGACAGGTTCTGGCTACGGTGCTGCTCGCGGCGGCCCTCGTCGCAGCCACCATCGGTCATCATGCACTTCTGGAGGTTTGTGTATGTGTGGTGAACGCCTTGGTGCGTGGAATGACGGCGTTCGGTGTCACCATCCTTTTTGGTGTGATCCGGGCATTCATGCCTTCCTCGAGCGAGGGTGGTAGCATCGCGCTACGGATCGTTGATGGCTTCAGCTCATTGGCCTTCATCATGGGCCTCTTTTTCATTATTCAGTATGCATACTACCTTCTTGAAGTGGTCCAATAATGCATTGGTCCTTCTGGTGCTGATCGCTGGGTGTACTCCGGCATCCATCGAAAGCTGGTCGCCCATCACGGGGATCGATGGTGGCTTCTCCGTAAATATGCCTGTCGCCAATGATGTGCAGCAAGGCGAAATGCGAATGGGCGAGGATGAGTTGGTGACACGTATCGCCATAGCTGCGGATTCAGGTGTCACGTACGTAGCTTCCTGGTTCGATCTTCCGGAAAGATTTCGAACCGGGGATCCCGATACACGCATCGAAGCCGCCTGGTCGTTCGTGATCGATCGGTCCCAAGCCGAACTCATGCCAGTGCGTGGTCCCTTGGGTGATGACACGGCCGATATGAGGAATGCGTGGTTGCTGAAGGACAACGAGATCCGCATGGGTGTCGTGCTGGTACTACGCGATATGCGCGTCATCATCCTCAACTCGGCAGCTCCGCAATTCCATTACAACGAGTCGGTGCAGCTGAAAATGGACAGGTTCTTTCGTTCGCTCGTACTGGAATGACATCCGGTTGAGCGGGGTGTGAGGGCATTTGTTGTAGAAAGTTCACGCGTCGGATCTCAAAAGGCTACCCGGGAACTAGGCACCGGAGGCCTTTCTTATCGCATCGCCGTTCCAACCGCGCCCGGTGCCACCACTTCCACCCAACGGCCCTGGCTGCGAGCGTTCACAGTGTGGTCGTACATGGCTTCACAGTGTGCGCCAGGCAGGTAGTAGCGTCCGATGTAAGAGGCATTGAGCATCACCCTGTACGAGTGTGTGCGGCCTTTCCACAAGTCGAAGTAGGTCATCACGCGGTCGTCGCGTACGTCCTGGTAAGTATGCGGACTGTTCCGTGAAGCGCTTTCACTTCCTTCGAGCCGTGCATTGCGGATCTCCCAGCCGCCCGGGAAGATCTGGGTGAGCGCCAGCTGTTGGTAAGGACCGGCCGTGCCGGGATGAGCGATGCGGACCACCGCCACGAAGTCCGTTCCCTGCTCAACGCGTGCGGGGTCAATGGACGTTCCGTCGGTCAACTGGTACTCCACGGTCATGGCCATACCGCTGGAGGCCGCCTTTTCGGTGCCTGCCAACGGGGTGCCGGTACGCACCAGACGCACATACAGCAGGGACTTCCCAGTGTTCTCCAAAGCCACCTTCCTGCGGCCGTCCGGCGTGGCCAGTTCGGAACGGGCGATGGCCTTGCTGCTCACACGGGTATCGGTCTTGCCGTCCATGGCGATGCTGTAGTTCATGCCGTTGCCCTGTTCGTTGGGTCCGGCCAATCGTGCCACGGCCATCAAGGCGAAGGCGGTGCTCTGCGTACTGTACCAGCCATCGCTGCTCAGGCGCTTCGCCAGTCGTTGCACCACACCTGCGGCGCGTGCGGTCTCACCCATGCGCATCAGGGCATCCACGATCAATGCTTCGTCGCGCAGATCACTGCCATAGGTCTGCGCTTGTTCCGTGTACGCTGGCACTGAAGTGCTCATTTCCTTCACCAGCGCGCGTGCAGCATCGATCCTACCGATGTGGGCATAGGCGGCGGCCAGCATCCAGCGCGACTGGAGGCCCAGGTCACGTTGCTCACGAAGCCGGTTCATGGCCCCGGCCTCCGCATTACCGGCCACCGCCAGTACATAGAGGCGATAGGACTGTGCCATCTGCAGGCGCTCCTGTGACCAGCCATCGCGCGATGCAGTGGTCCAGTCGCGTGCCGCTTTGCGCTGTGATGCCAGCCAGGCATTCTTCAACGCTGAAGGAACCTGGAAACCTTGGCGCTCGGCCTCCACCAGAAAGTGCCCGGCATAGATGGAGGTCCAGTTGTCGTAATGGTCTCCGCCGGGCCAATAGTTGAAATGACCATCGCCGCGTTGGAACTGACCGATCTTGCGGATGGCTGCTTCCACATTGGAGCGCATTTCCTGCGCAAGCTGCGGGGTCATCTCCATGACCTGCGCCAGGTAGAGTTGCGGGAATGCCTTCGAGGTGGTCTGCTCCAGGCAGCCATGCGGGTAACCCATCAGATACTGAAGACGACGGCCCAGGTCCACCGGTGGAATGGTGCTCACCTCCAGGTAGGCACTGTTGGTGCCCTGAATACCCACAGGAGCCGGGGTATGTTCCCAGCGCTTCCCGGGTTCGAGGAGCACTTCAAGCACATCGGTCACCGGAAGGTTGGGTTGCCGCACGGCCAGTTCGATGTGTTGACTTGCTCGCTCCCCGGCACCACTGGCGTGCACGGCTACTTTGGCCACACCCACGTTCTCCTTTACGCGCACGCGGAAGGTCACCACCTGGTCCCCGGTGCTGTTGAACCGGATGTTCTTCTCGGCCGGACCGTCAGGGATGAGCAGGGCATTGGGTTCGATACGCACCTGCACATCCTTCACCTTTCCATCCATGGCAAATACGGTCACAGGCAGGTCCACGACCTCGCCAGGGGCCAGCACGCGCGGCAGTGTGGCCAACACCATCAAGGGTTTGCGCACAGGAACGGCCTGTTCCGCATGGCCATAGGCCTTGGTACCATTGCCGGCCACGACCATCACCCGCACGGAGCCGACATAGTTGTCGATGGTGAAACGGTGTCTGCCCTTGGTGCCCCTTGCCAGCGTGAAGGGGCCGACGAAACGAACCACTGGTTTGAAGCGGTTGACCCGTGCTTCATCGCCCTTACCCGCCTCGTCACTACCTCCCACAGCGAGGATGCGATGCAGTTGACGCCCGAAGGCTCCGATCACCTGGTCGTAGAGGTCCCACGTGCGTACGCCCAGCGCTTCCCGTGCATAGAAATGATCCCACGGTGCCGGCGTGCGGAAGCGCGTGAGGTCCAATAGTCCTTCATCCACGATCGCGAGCGTGTAGGTCATCGCTTCGCCATTCCGCTCTGCGACCTCGACATCAAAAGGCACATCGGTACGGATCTCTTTCGCGATGGCGATGGTGGGGTAAAGACGTGTATCGGCATCCTCCACCAGCAGGGGGATCACGCCGTACAGACGGATCGGCAGGTCGTTCAAAGTGTTGGCATGTGGCTGGACCACCGTAACGTGTGCGTAGACGTTGGGGGCCATGTCCACGGTGATCGGAAAGCGATGTTTGGTCTCCTGCCCGGTCAGTTCCACCCATACCGCATCCAGTACGCGACTGCCGGTCTCAAGGCTCACCAGCGCGCGACCGCTGCCTGAGGAAGGGATGGTGAGAACGGCCTCGTCGCCGACCGCATACTTTTCCTTGTCGCTATTGAAGCGCAGCATCGCTGCCTGGTCGGGTTCATCCCGTCGCGATCGTCCCTCCCAACCGGGCCAATCCACGTAGATCTGCAAGGCACTTGAGTGTCCACTGGCCGGATCGGTGATGCGCACGGCGAAGCGTCCCCATTCCGGGCGATCCACGCGGAAGGCATAAGCGGCCCGTCCCTTTGCATCGGTGGTGAGCATGGCTTCGCTGCGCAACGAGACGCTGGGCGAGGTGATGTAGTTGGCAGCACCGTCGGTGCCGCGATCCCACCACCAGTTCCGATCCATCTTGTACACCTGTGCTTTCAGTTGGTGTCCGGTCATTGGCCGCCCCTGATCATCCACGGCTGCGACCTCGAAACGGTAGGTGGTATCCGTCACCAGGTTGCCCCAAGCACTGCGCACTTCAGGTGCCTTCACGCCCGCATAGCTTGCGTAGGGGTAATAGGGGATCGTGACGCGATCCATGCTGGCATCGCCACCTGCCTCGAACACGCGGGTGACGATCGTTGTGTTCACCATGGCCGGTGGGTTTCGTCCGGTCTCCGGTGCCAGGTCGAATCGCACTTCCCCCTGCGCATTCAACTGACCGTCGAACACCACCTGCTCCTCGGCAGGGATATGGTTCCGCAAGTCGTTGAACTCGTATTTCTCCAGACCCTTGAATTGTGGCGTTCCGCGTGTCATGGTCACCGTTACGCGGCTCTTCAGATCACGGGCCGGTGCACCATGTAGCCACGTGGAACGCAGGGTCACTGAACGCGCATCCGATGTGGTCAGGCGTTCCTCGTTCAGGTCCAGCAACACTTTCAGACGGTTGGGCTTCACGGTCTCGATGCGTAACGACCTATGGAAGCTGGTGCCACCGACGATCACGCGGGCATTCCAATAGCCGGTAGGTGCATCGGGTGCAGTGGCACATCGGAATGCATAGAGTCCATCCACCGACCGGGTGCGCACGTGTTTCTGGTCCAATCGCCCACGCGGGTCGGTGATCTCCAGTACGACAGGATGATCCTTGGGCAGCTTCTGCTGGGCATCCTGCAACATGAACGTGAGGTAGAGGGAATCGCCCGGGCGCCAGACACCACGCTCGCCGTAGAGGAAGCCTTTCAAGCCCCGGTCAATGGCTTCTCCCTTCACATCGAATTCGCTGACGGAAAGGGATGCACCATCGTCCAGTTTGAGGTAGCCGCGCTGTGTGCCTTTGGAGGCCACCAGAAGGAAGCCTTTGTTCCGCGTGGCCGGGATCGTGGCCAGACCCTCCCGGTCGGTGATCACCGAGACCATGGCTTGTTGTTGAAGGTCCAGTACTTCCAGCTTCACGCCGGAGAGCGGTGCGGTGGTACGCAGGTCGCTCACGGCCAACATCAGCGATCCATCGTTGCCGCGTTTGGCGATCAACCCCAGGTCAGAGGCAAGCAGGTTGCGAGCCACCGATCGCTGGCGTGCGAAGTAGGCCGGTGAGCAGGGATCGTTGCGGTCGTTGCGGTCGTCCTCATAGTAATAGTGATCATCATCATAGTACCAGTAATCCTGCACCAGATCGTACTTGGATTGTTCCTGTTCCCATGTCGTGCTGCGTACCGGTTGCCGGTCGGTAGCACCTTCGCAAGGGTAGATCGAATGTTGGTGGTCGAAGGACAGATCCACGCGATAGATGGCACCGGGCTCCGCTGTGAAATGGTCCGATAGGTCCAGGTAGTAACGGTTCCACCTGCCGGGATCGGGGGCATCTGAGGTACGCAGCGGCACCGTTGTGCGCGTGACCAGTCTGCCTACCCGCGCCAGTTCCCGTTGCCCGTCCATTTGGTTCACTTGAAGGAACTGTGCGACGTTGCGCTCGTTGATGCGCACCACGCGCACCTCCACCGCCTGCAGGTTCACCGCTTCGAAAGGCATGACCAGTCCATCGGAGGAAGGCAGGATGGAACCCTTCCCCACCATGCGCACAGCGGGCTTCAACTCCTCGAAGGTCAGGTCGATGCTCAATTCCCGTCCCAGTGTTCGCCCACTGCTGTTGCGCAGTGCCGCAGCGACGAATCCCTGGTGGTCGCCACGGAGCCGTTGCGTTGTGTAAAGCAGCAGGCGATTGCCCTCCACGGATATGCGCAGATCATCGGCCCCGGCGATACCGACCAAACCGGTCAGTTCCTGGGCGGGGTCCAGGGGGTCCGAGAAGAGAAGAGAGGCATATTGTTCACCATCACTGAAGGTGGATACGGACACTAGGGAGATGTCGCCGATGGCCGGTACCTCGAATTCGAGATCTCCCTTGTCGGACGTTCCCATCTTCGATCCATTCCATGAGACGTTGACCAGGGACGTGTGTTCTTCGCGCCGCACACTGTCCACGGTGAACCGATGGGAACGCCCGTTGGGGTCATGTTCCCATGTGACCGGCAGTGTGCGTTGTTCCTGGGTGACCGTGAAACAATCAGGGAGAGGCTGGCCTTCGGCATCATCGCTGGTGTGTACAGCCACCACGAGTCGTTGCCAGTGAAGATCGGTGGTGCTCAGGGACTGCATGTCGGTCACACGTACATCGAGCCCCTGCCTGAAGGTGGTGAACTGAAAACGGAAGCGTTCGAGCCCCTTGGGAACTTCAATGAGATCTCCCAAGTGGAACTCCACCGTGTAGGTCCTGTCCTGTTCCAAGCGCTCTTCAGGTCGAAAGGAAAGGGTCCGGTCATCGAGCCATTGCACGCTGCCCTTCACGGACGGGGAGAGGCTGAAGACCTTCTGTATGGCGGCCGATGTGGTATCCCGCCAGCGCGGTTCCTCGGCGATGGTCACAAGGATCGGAGCGCGTGCCGAAATATGTCCGGCAGTGAAGGCCGGTATGTACGGAATGAATGCGGCATCGGGGGTGATGTGCTTTTCGCCCCGGCTGCAACTACCTAAGAATAGTACCAGCGCGATGGCCAGCAATGGGACACGCGAACGGTTCTTTGTCAGCATGGATCCTGAGGGTGAATGCGTGGAAAGATAGCAGCCTTGCAAGATCAACGAGGCGCTGCATCACGCTATTGCAGGATCTTCGGAAAAGGCATTGGGGGAGGGTCGCTCAGGGCTCCCGAAGCAGCATATCCGCTTCCTCGGCACTGATGATGCGCCCATCGATGGCACCCACCACGAAGGCGTCATCGAATCCTTTTCCGAGCAACTGCTGCCTCACTCGATCGGCTTCGGTCCGGCTGTTGAACGTACCGTGGAAGTAGCGCACCGCCTCACTCCCTGGCATGGCCTCGACATCGCCCAGTTCAATGTATTTGTCCATCGTCTCGATCGGGACATTACCGGTGAAGTTGCCTACCTGGATGCGGAACTTGATGAGGTCCTTGTTGATGGTACCTGCAGGAACATAGCGCATGTCGTCCTCGCCGGTCAGACGCGCTCCGGCCTCCCGGATGGAGACGCGTTTCCCTTCGCGGAAAGCGACCAGGAATGCGCCATCGAAACCCTTCATCAGCATGTCCACCTTATGTCCTGCCGCTTTGTTCACATCGGTGAACGCCCCGGTATAGTATCGTGTGAGCCCATCGTCGCCTTTGATGGTGACCAGGTCGGGCACTTCGCGGAAGATGTTCTCCGAGAGCCTATTGCGGAAAGCACCCAACTGGACGCGGACGGTCACCACCCCTGCTTCGTCCGTTCGGGTGGCAGGAACGATCGTCTTCATCCGCTCGGCCTGGGCTTGTTCGGTGATGTCGATGAGCCGACCGCCCTCCTGACCGATCACGGTGCCTTGAACACCCGACGCATAAAGTTCCAGCTCCCGCTTGATCGCATCCGGAAGGTTGTCGTAGTTGCCCACCACATAGTAGGTGGTATCGCCCCTTTCTATGGTGCGCACATCCGGAATGCTCAGGATCCGTTGCATGAGCTCCTCACTGATACCTTCCACATGAGTGCCAACCTGGACGGCATACACGCGACTTGGCCGTGTAGGCTTTGCATTGCGGATCGGCGGACCGATGGATTCCACCCGGGTGAACACCGTATTCACATTGCCCGAATCCTTCCAATTGAGCCAGGCTTTCAACAGATCATCATCCGTGATGGTGACCCCCCTTGCATCCACGATCGCACCGCGTGGAGAATCGGGTTCGTCGTCCCTATGGTCCGGTACGCCATCGTTGTCGGAGTCCAGGGGACAACCGTTGATGTCCACCGCCACACCAGGAGGCGTGTTCGGGCATCGGTCGCGCAGGTCCGGTACACCGTCACCGTCGGAATCGCCTTCCAGTACGATCAGGTCAAGTTCCTCTGTGGAGAGCGGGGTCATCTTCACCTTTCGCTTGCGTTGTCCCCGTTCGATGGGGATGGCATATCCGACGGAGAAGGAGGAATACAGGAAGCGGTCGTTGCGTCCATCACCGCGGCGACCACCGATGCTTTGGTCGCTCACGCCGTCGACCATGTCAGTAAAGGTGAAGTGCATGGTGGCGCCGACCCGGAAGTCGAAGCCCCCCCCGAGGTCCATGCGGACGCCTGCGCCGACCGGTATGGCCCAAGTGCGCTCCAGGTATTTTCCGAAGCCATCAGCGTTCAACTCGCGCACATCGGTCTCATAGACATGATCACGCTGGATGATGATCGCTTGTTCAGCGTTCGGGGAGTCCTCGGCGATATCACGAATGCTGCCATCGCTCCAGTAATTGTAGCGTCGTCCCTGGGCATCCATCAGATCGGTCTTGGTGAGGAATTCCACGGACTCGAAGCCCAGGTTGATGAATGGTTCCACGAATCGGTCACGCTTCAGCAACTGGTGGAAGTTATAGCGCAACTGGAACCCTCCGATGGTGATCCTCGACTCGAAGTTCAGGTTCCGTTCCAGGCTGCGTTCGTTCATTCCCAGGCGACCGTGCAAAGCGTACAGTCCACCCTCCAACCAGGGTGTGAGCGGAACCGTGGCCCGCAGATCGTAGCCGATCCTCGCCACCAAAGGGCTGTAAGTGGAATGGTTCCGGCCCACATCACCGTAGAAGGCGAACATGCCAGTGCCGAGCCCCAATGTTGGCCGCAGCATGGAGCGTTCCAAGGGCGGTGCGATCGGCTCTTGAACCGAGATCAGGCTTGTGCTATCCACCTGTGCACGAACGGTGCTTACTGACACGACCCCCAACAAGGCCCCTGTCAGGAGGCCGGATGCGACCCTGCTGTACAGGTTGAAAGGGGATATGTTCGAACGCATGAGGGCGGGTCAGGGCTTCATTGCACCCAGTTCTGCTTGCTCAGCACCAAGGCCTCCTGCACCGTGATGCGGGTTCCGTCATTGTAAGCTGTTACGAACGGCCCTGGGAAGTTGTGCCCGGCTTGAACGAATGCGACGCGTTGATCGCGGGCCGATCGGTAATTGGGGTGGCTGCCGGTCACGTACTTGATCCACCCTTCATGCCGCTCAATGCTGAAGTCGCCGGTATACCTGTGCCGTGCGTTGAAATAAGCCTTACCTACTTCCCGGTGTGCGGCCGTGATCTGCACTTTGTACACCACGCCTTTCTCTGGCGCAGGTATGGACGGTGTGACGCGGCCGGCGGTCTCGGTGCTCTTGCGTTTCGCCTCTTCTTCGGCCTTCTTTTGCTCGGCCTTTCTCTGTTCGGCTCTGGCAGCTTCTTCTGCCCGCTGACGTTCACGCAGGGCCAGCTCCGCATCCTCGCTTTCCATGCGGTCCATGGTGTGCGCGTCGGCAGCCAGTGCTTCAAGTGCCTTGGGGCCGATGAAGAATTTCGAGGTGCCGATCACGGCCTTCTGTGTTTCGTCGTTGAGCAGATAGCCGAATTCACCATCGATGGAATACTCCCCATCAGGACGCTGGTCGGCGCGCAGCTTGTACACCACGGTGATCGTATCGCGGTTCGGCAGGTTCAGCCACACGAATTTCACGATCCGGTCCTGGGTGGTGAAGATCGCCTCGTCGCTCTTCTGCTCAACAGCGACGAACCCTTGCGGCACGGTCTCCTGCAGCTTGCCGAAACCACGGATGTCGCCTTTTCGAACCTTCACTTCAACGACCATCTCATATTCGGAGACCGGCCGGATCGTACGTGTGCCGTTCACGCCACCGGGACCTTGAATGGAAGCGATCCCTGAGACGTTCTCCATGATCGTTACCGGAACCTTGGTCACGGGCGCTCCTCCAGCAGCGGATACGAGTTCACCGGGATCGGTGGTCTCCGGCTCATCGTTGGTCATCGTGGCATCACCGGTATCGTCGACGGCATCGGCCGGAAGTGATGCGGAGGAACCCGCTTCCACGGTCACGGTCACAGCAGGCATGTCGTAGGTGCGACGTTCGTTGTCCTCGATGTAGGACAAGCGTCCGGTGATCGTATGCGGGCCTGTTGCGTTCGCATCGGCGCTCAACATGTAACTCACCCTGAACGTCGGAGTGGATGGCAATGCCATCCAGATGAACTTGGCTTTCTGCTCGGCGAAGGTGAAGGAGGCACCCTTGGTATCGACCGCTTTGATCGTGAGCCCCGGGGGCAGGTCGAGTTGAAGCTTTGCGAAACCGCCGAGGTTGCCCTTGGTCACATTGAGCGTGACCCGCACCTCCGTGCCTGCGACAAGGGTGGCAGGAACGTTCTGTGTGATGTTCACATCGGCCAGGAACAACGTATCGATGAGAAGAAGGCCGATCAGATTGATGAACAGGACCAGTTGGTGTGCCATGGTGTATGCGATAGGTCAGGCACACTTCGGGCATGCCTGAGTCCAAAAGTATCCGCGCACCATGCGGGGATGGACGCACCGCGCTATGTCGATACCAACAGTAGCATGTGGATGAAGGACGGCGCAGGACCTTGAAAAGGGACCATGGCAGCACTGTATGGGACCTGCAGGAAAGTATCGTCGATGACCTGCGGCAGCGTGCCGGTCGCGATCAGAAGTTCGGCTTCAGCATGTACTTGCTGTAGAACGAATCAATGGCGGCCACGGCCTGTTCCGGTCGATCCACCAATTGGAACAGGTCCATATCCTCGGGGTTGATGTTCCGGTGTTTCTCGCCCATGGTCTGCTTGATCCAGTCGAAGAGCCCCTGCCAGTAGGTCGTGCCCACCAGGATGATGGGAAAGCGCCCGATCTTTTGGGTTTGGATCAGGGTCAACGCCTCAAAAAGTTCGTCCAATGTTCCGAAGCCTCCGGGCAGAACGATGAAGCCCTGGGAGTACTTGATGAACATCACCTTGCGCACGAAGAAGTAGTCGAAGTTGATGCTCTTCTCCTTGTCGATGAAAGGATTCGGTTCCTGTTCGAAGGGCAGGTCGATGTTAAGGCCGACACTGGTGCCATGGCCACGTTGCGCTCCTTTGTTCGCGGCTTCCATGATGCCGGGTCCACCGCCTGTGATCACACCATATCCATGACCTGTGAGTTGGAAGGCGATCTCCTCCGCCAACTGGTACTCTGCCTGGTCGGGTTTCGTCCGTGCGCTACCGAAGATGCTGACGCACGGGCGGATGCGCTGCATGGCTTCGAAGCCCTCCACGAACTCGCTCATGATCTTGAAGATCGCCCAGCTGTCGTTGGCCTTCACTTCGCTCCAGCCCCTGCGCTTGAAGGCCTTCAAGATCCGTCGTTCACTGTCGTCCTGCAGCCTTTCGTTCGGCGTGTTGGAAACGGCTATGGGTGCCTTGCCGCGTGGACGGGTGGAACTCTTCGGTTTTTTGCGCTCCATGTGTTGCGAAGGTGTTGCAATTGATCGGGTAAGATCAGTCCAGTTCGGGACCGAGGAAAGGGTACGTATGACCTCGGGCCATGAGCACGACCTGCTCGGGTGTGCCTTTGGCCACTACCTGTCCACCGCCATCACCTCCTTCGGGTCCCATGTCGATCAGGTGGTCGGCCACTTTGATGATATCCATGTTGTGCTCGATCACCAGAACGGTATTGCCATGGTCGACCAGGCGGTCCAGCACATGGATGAGTTGTTTCACATCCTCGAAATGCAAGCCGGTGGTGGGTTCATCGAGAATGTAGAAGGTTCGTCCGGTATCACGTTTACTGAGTTCGGTGGCGAGCTTGATGCGTTGTGCTTCGCCACCACTGACCGTGGTGCTGCTCTGCCCCAGTGTCACATATCCCAGTCCAACATCCATCAGGGTGCGCAGCTTCAATGCGATCTGCGGAACATCGGCGAACAGGACCAGTGCCTCCTCCACCGGCATTGCGAGCACGTCGGCGATACTTTTGCCCTTGAACCGAACCTCAAGGGTTTCCCGATCATACCGTTTGCCCCTGCATGTTTCGCACGGCACGCTGACATCAGGGAGGAAGTTCATTTCAATGACCCGGAGCCCGGCGCCCTTGCAGGTTTCGCATCGACCACCCGGGGTATTGAAGCTGAAACGCCCCGACTTGTATCCGCGGACCTTGGCACTGGGCAGCATCGCATAAAGGTTGCGGATATGATCGAAGATGCCGGTATAGGTGGCCGGGTTTCTACGGGGAGTGCGGCCGATGGGGCTCTGGTCCACCTCGATGACCTTGTCGATATGCTGGAGCCCTTCGATACCGGAATGGGTGAGGGGCTGGGTTTCAGCGCGATGCAGTTTGGCGCTCAGGATGGGGTACAGGGTGTCACCGATCAGTGTGCTCTTTCCGCTTCCGCTCACCCCGGTCACGCAGATGAATTTCCCCAATGGGAACTCTACGTCCACGTTCTTGAGGTTGTGTCCTGCAGCACCTTTGAGAATGATCCGTTCACCGTTCCCTGTCCTTCGTTGCTTGGGAACTTCGATCTTCAATTCCCTGCGTAGGTAGCGCGCAGTCAATCCATCGCCCTTGGCCAATTCGTGCGGGCTGCCCTGGTCCACGATACGGCCACCATGTTCCCCGGCACCGGGGCCGATGTCGATCAGGTGGTCCGCACTGAGCATCATGTCCTTGTCGTGCTCCACCACCAGTACGCTGTTGCCCGTGTCGCGCAGTTGACGCAGGCTTCCGATCAACCGTTGATCGTCGCGTGGGTGCAGACCGATGCTGGGTTCGTCCAGGATATAGAGGACCCCGGTGAGTTGGCTGCCGATCTGGGTGGCAAGGCGGATCCGTTGGGCTTCACCACCGCTCAATGAGCGTGCGCTACGGTCAAGGGTCAGGTATTCCAGGCCGACGTCCAACAGGAATTTGGTGCGCATTTCGATCTCCTTCACCACTTCGTGCGCAATGATCGCCTTCTGCCCTTCGAGCCGTTCCACAAGCCCACCCATGAATGCATGCAGGCGGTCGATCGGCATCCACGCCAACTCATGGATACTGCGTCCATCGAGACGGAAGTGAAGCGCGGTCTTCTTCAAGCGGCTGCCGTTGCACTCCGGGCAGGCGATCATACGGGTGAAATTGGTCGCCCACTTCTGTGCGGTGCGGGGACCATCCTCGGCCTGTTCAAGAATATATGGGATGATCCCCTCGAACTGAACTTTCCGATCACTGAGCCCTACGCTGCTCGAAACGCGCAGAGGTTCATCCATGCCGTTCAGCAAGGCGGCAAGAACGGCATCCTCCATATCGGACATCGGGGTATTGATGTCGTACCCGAAGCCTTCCAGTACCGCTTCGATCTGCTTGAACACCCAGTTGTTCTTGTAGGCGCCCAACGGCACGATGGCGCCCTTGCGAATGCTTTTGGAACGGTCCGGAACGATCTTTTCCGGCGCGACATCGGTCACCTGCCCCAGCCCACTGCAGCGCGGGCAGGCGCCATACGGGCTGTTGAAGCTGAAAAGATTGGGTTCGGGTTCCTCGTACGCGATGCCGCTTGTTGGGCACATCAGATGCCGGCTCAGGTGACGGGTCGTACCCGTATCGATATCGACCACCATCAGGTTCCCTTTGCCTTGCTTGAGCGCGGTGGCCACCGTATCCGCCACACGTTTTCGTCCCTTGCCGTTCACGGTCAAGCGGTCCACCACCAGTTCAATGTCGTGCACCTTGTAGCGGTCCAGCCGAGGTCTTCCGGTGATATCGATGACCTTGCCATCGACCCGCGCGCGCAGGTAACCCTGACGAAGAAGTTGCTCGAAGAGTTCGCGGTAGTGGCCCTTACGCCCACGGACCAGGGGCGCAAGTACGAGGATCTCCTGCGCGGCATAGGTCTCCATCACGAGTTCCACGATCCTCGGTTCGGTATATCGGACCATGGCCTCGCCGGTCACATGGCTGAAGGCATCGGCTACGCGGGCATAAAGAAGGCGCAGCAGGTCGTATACCTCGGTAACAGTGCCCACGGTGCTGCGCGGATTGCGGCTGATCGTCTTCTGCTCGATGGCGATCACCGGGCTCAGGCCTGTGATCGAATCAACGTCAGGCCGTTCTATTCCACCCAGGAATTGCCGGGCATAGGCGTTGAAGGTCTCGATGTAGCGCCGTTGCCCTTCGGCATGGATGGTATCGAAAGCCAGGCTGCTCTTGCCACTGCCGCTTAGTCCCGTGATCACCACAAGCTGATCGCGGGGAATGCGCACATCGATGTTCTTGAGGTTATGCACCCGCGCACCCAGGACCTCAATGAAGTTGTCGTCCGTTGAAGCGAGCGGTTCCGCGCCGCCATCGTTCTTTATCAGGGTGTCCAAGGGAGTGGGATGCGGCACTGGTGCTCAGTCCTGGAAGGCCGCAGCGTTGAAACCCTCACCGGGCAACAACATCCGGTAGGTACGGCCCTCCTTGTTCGTGAGCTTCGTACCCCTAAGCCAGGGATTGAGCAATTTCAAGGTCTTGTGATCCGAGTTTCGGGCCAGGGCGAAATCGACCAGGTCGGGTACAGCGCCGTTCACTTCCACCGTGGTGGTCACATAGGGCGGGTAGAGGTCCCTGGAGCGCAGGTGGAAACCATAGCGTTCGGGTGTGCGGATGATCTCTTTCATGGCCAGTATCCGGAAAAGATATCGTGCGGTCTCGTCGGACAATAGAAGGTCGAAATATTCCGTCCTTTTCTGACGCGTAACCTGCGAATTCAGTCCGCCGGGCCCCATGTTGTACGCGGCGGCGGCCATGGCCCAGCTTCCGAAACGGGCATGCGCGTTCTTCAGGTATTTACACGCCGCCACGGTACTCTTTTCCACGTGATAACGTTCATCCACTTCATCGTTCACTTCCAGACCATACTCAATGGCGGTGGGCTTCAGGAACTGCCAGAACCCGGCTGCACCTGCAGGAGATACCACGTTGGTGAATCCACTTTCAATGAGTGCGAGGTATTTCATGTCCTCGGGCACACCCTCGCGTCGCAGGACCTCCTCGATCAATGGGAACCAACGGGCAGCACGTTTGTGCGCCAGCAGGGTATTGCTTTGCCAGTAAGTGTTCACCAGCAGCTCTCGATCGAGACGCTCACGGACATCGATACGGTCCATGGGGATCGGTTCGCCGCAAAAATCCAATTCGTTCGGAAGGGTGAGGGAGAACACCTTGTAGCCATCGTTGAAATGGCGCAAGTGATCCACATCGTTCTCCGGAGCGGTGGTCGAGGAGGTCAGAATATGCATGCCGAGCGCACCCACGAGGAGGAGCAACAGCATGATGGTGGTGCGGTAAGCGGTGGCGATCGATCTCTTCATGGGGTGGTGTTCCGTGTGCGCCGGGTGAGCACGAACAACGTGCCGAAAATGGCGAGGGCGTACGAAACGAATACCATTGAGTGAAGGTTCTGCCAGACGGGGATGAACCGGAACATGACAAAGGCAAGGAACACATGAAGAAGCGAGAATGCCAGGAAGGCGAGCGCCACCTGACCATCGCTCAGTCCAGCGTAACTGAGGTGATGGGTGGTGTGGTCCTTCCCCCCCACGAACGGGGATGTGCCACGAAGAATGCGGGAGATGGATACTACAGCGGTATCCACCAAGGGAAGAAGGAACACGATGATAGGTGCGATCAGCTGGCGTGCGGGTTCGAGTTCACCGGACGGGGAGGTGGTGTTCCAGAAGAAGCGGATACCGATAAAGGCCAGGAAGACGCCGAGGAACTGGCTGCCGGTATCGCCCATGAACATGCGCGAAGGGTTCCAATTGAAGAACAGGAATCCACCCAGGGATGCCATGGAACCCACCAGCAGGACCATGAATACGGGATCCATGGGGCCAAGCACCAACATGGCCATGATGCCTGCAAGGATGATGCACATGGAGACGAGCGTGGTGATGCCATCCATGTTGTCGAGCATGTTGATGGAGTTCATCATGCCCACCACCCAAAGCAGGGTGATCAGGTTGTTGGCCCATGCATCGTCAAAGATCCGGATGCTCGTGCCGGATGCGATCAGGATCGCTCCGCACCCCAGTTGTACCACGAATTTCAAGAGTGGTCGCGTATTGTAGGCATCATCGGCCAGGCCCATGAGGAAGCCCAGGGATGTGGCGGCAAGCAGGCCCAGCAATTCAGGTCGCAGTGCTTCGTACCCCCGGCCCGGGAAGAGTACTCCGTGAATGGTGAAGCATACCAGGAAGAGGATGTAGAAACTGATCCCTCCGAAGGCCGGTTTCACCGAACTGCTCCACCGCACCATCATCTGTGTATCGTCACGCACCCCCAGGGTGCGTGCGAAGCGCATGAACAGTGAATTGATGAGGAGACTGAAGACGAGCACCGCGAAGAACAAGCCCGAATAGATCAGGAACAGTTGGGTGCCATTGTAGTGCTCGCTCATGTTCGTCCCCGTTCAAGTTCGTGGAACACGCCATGCTTCAGCCTTGAAAGCCGAGCCATCCCGGTCCTTCACACTTACAATGGGTTCTGTAACACCCCACGCGATGCCAAGGTCGACATCATTCCATAGGATCGTGCGCTCACTGGCCGGATGGTAGTACGCGGTGCATTTGTAAGCGAAGATGGAGTTGTCCTCAAGGGTCAGGAAACCGTGTGCGAAGCCGGGGGGTATCCACAGCATGGTCTTGTCCTTATCATCCAATCGCAAACTGAAATGTCGACCATAGGTCGCGCTTCCTTGTCGGATGTCCAGGACCACATCTTGCACTGCTCCGCGCAAGACACGCACAAGCTTGCCCTGTGCGTGCGGCTCCAACTGGAAATGGAGCCCACGCAGCACCCGGGCTTTGGACACGCTCTCATTATCCTGAACGAACAAGGGTGAAAACCCGGTTGCGCTGCGGAAAGCCTCCTCATTGTACGATTCCAGGAAATGGCCACGGTCGTCATGAAAGATGCGGGGTCGCAAGATCAGGACACCTTCCAGCGGGGTATGTTCCACCTGCATCATGAGCGACCAA
Organism: Flavobacteriales bacterium; assembly: GCA_041745875.1. Classification (GTDB taxonomy): domain Bacteria; phylum Bacteroidota; class Bacteroidia; order Flavobacteriales_F; family PHOS-HE28; genus PHOS-HE28. Next base: position 18,656 of record JBGTIB010000172.1, read on the forward strand.
GTATCCAACTCAACAATCCTCCCTTTCGCTTGTCGGAACGATCCTCGTAATAGCCGCCACCATATCCCTGGCCGTAGCCATAGCCATAGCCATACCCGTAGCCATAGTTGTACCCGTATTTGTTGCGGTCTATGTCAACTCCATTGAGAATTGTGCTCAGGCGGGTGATATTGTTCTCGTTTATCAATCGGTCCACGTTCTGGACGAACTGTTTCTTGCTGTAATCGGCGCGGAAGATGTAGATGGGGTAGTCGGCACGCTGGATCATGGGTATGCCATCGGTAACAAGACCCACGGGTGGGTTGTCGATGAGAATGACATCGTACTCGGCGGAGAGCAGTTCTATCAACTGGTTCATCCGCGTGCTGATGATGAGCTCGGAGGGATTGGGAGGAATGGGTCCGGCAGTGATGTAGTGCAGGTTCTCCAGGTCACTGTGCCGCACGCATGTCTGGATGTCATCCTGGCCTATGAGAAGTGTGCTCATGCCATGCACGTTCTCCACGCCGAAACCGAGGTGGATCTTCGGTTTTCGCATGTCGAGGTCCAGCAGGATCACCCGCTTTCCGCTGATCGCGATGATGCCTCCCAGGTTGATGGTGACGAAGGTCTTTCCTTCGCCGGAAATGGTACTTGTGACCGCGATCGTCTTGGGTCCAGGCGAATTGTCCACGAACTGCAGGTTGGTCCGTATGCTTCGGAAGCTCTCCGCGATGAGGCTCTTGGGATTCTTGGCGATGAGCAATTGCGAAATGGGAACGTCCTTTTTGTATTTGGGGATCATGCCCAGGATCCCGATGCTCGCATTGGAGAGTTTTGCGATGTCGTGGAGCGAGGTGATATTATCGTGCATTATATATCGTACCAGTACGATCAGCAGTCCCAGGAGCACCCCTGTCACCAGATAGGTGGTGAAGATCATATTCCGTTGTGGACTGACCGGGACGGATGCGGACATGGAATCCTCCAGGATACGGTTCTCCGAGACGGCACCGGCCTTGCTGATGCGGTATTCAATATCCTTTTCCAGCAATTGCGTATAGTACTTCTCGTTGATGTTGAACACACGGCCGATGCGGGCATACTGGAGCTCTTTTTCCGGCAACGTCAAGAATCGGTTCTCGAAGTCGGACAGGTGCTCGTGCAATTCCTTCTGTCGGTCCTCGGCGCGGTTCCGGAGGCTATGGATGCTCTCCAGGATCAACTGCTTCTGGACGTCGATCTGATAGTCGAGCGATTGCACCGCGATATTGGCATCAGTGGCCTCCGTATGGACCTGGGCTCGGAGCTGTAGCAGATCCTGCATCTTGTTGATCATGCTGGCCAGGGTCCGTTCCAGATCGGTGCCCAGCAACAGCGGCATCAGGTCATATGGATTGATCTCGGGGAGTGGACGGTTGGTGGAGCGCTCGATCTCCTTGAGCAGCTCGATCTGCAGGGTCAGTACCACGATCTCATCCTCGAAGATGCGGCGCCGTTCAAGGTACATGGGGGTCAACTCGCTCAGGTCGGCCACACGGTTCTCCATCTTGAAGGTCTGGAGTTGGAACTCGGATTCGCGCAATTGCTCGAAGACCGTGTCCTTCTGTGTTCGAATGAAACGAATGATGCTCTCGGCACTTTCCATCTGCCTTTCCACATCATATTCGAGGAAGCTTTCCGCCATGGACTGGGCCAGGTCACGCGCCAACAGATTGTTCTCGTCCTTTACGGAGACCTCGACCGTCTTTGCGTTCTGGTCCGCAATGCGCACCTGGATCTGCCTCGAATAGCGGTCCAGCAGCGTGCCCGGCGAATTGAAGCGCAAATAAAGCACCATGCTGGCATCCCCTTCCAGGACCATGGACATGTCGTTCAGTTGCAGGGTGCAACTGAAGTGTGGAGTGCGAATGATCTGGTTCCGATGCACATCGAATTCGAATGGATCACCACCAACCGCATAAGAAATACCGACCCGGTTGGGTCGTGAGAGGTCGATGAACACCGGTTGATCGTACACGGCCTTGTCCAAGATCGTCAGATCCTTCACCTTGAAGAAGGAGCGCGTATAGAATTCCTCCGTCAGGATCTGCCCCCGGTTGAAATAGCTCACTTCCAGGGGGATCTTCTTGATCGCTTTTGAGATGAAGAATTTTGAACGCATCAATTCCACATCGGCCTGTAGGTTCTCATCCTCCATGAAGGAGGTCATGCTAAGGACCTTGGTGGCTGTATTGCGCTCCCTGAGCTGCAGAATGGAGCGCGATTCATAGATCGGTGCGGTATAACGCAAGTAGATGAGTGCAGCGGCGAGGGCGGTAAGTACGCAGAGGATGATCCAGATCACACTACGACGTACAATATAAAGGAACAGCCCAAGTTCGAATTCATTGCTGAAATTCGTAATGCGCTCCTTATAGCTCTCGAAATTGAGATTGCGCTGACTGATATCCTCGCTGAGCATGCTCTGCCGCTTATTGGAAAGCCTGGGTTATCCCGACGACAAGGAGGATTGTGGTGAGCAGCGTTACCACAGGCTGAAGGTCGTAAAGCAGTCCTCGTGCTATCTCAGGGTTGGGCTGTACGTAAACGACATCATCGCCCTGCATCACGATATCGGCATACTTCAATCCCTCGATGGTCGACAAGTCGAAGTCGTAGACCAGACGGCCCCCACCTGGTTTTACCCTAAAGAGCTTCACATGGCGTGCATCACCCCGTCTTGCAAGCCCCCCGGCCATGCCGATTACTTCCAACAGGGTGGTGTTGTTGTTCTCCAGGATCACCGAACTCGCATCGGCCCCTCCCCCAGGGAACACCACGACGCGACGGTTCAAGACCTGGAGTTGCACGAACGGTCGATTGTAATATTCGGTATATCTGGTTTCCAGATAGGTCTCGGCTTCTCGGATGGTATAATTGGATATCGGGGTGCGGCCAAGCAAGGGAAGTTTCACCAGTCCGTCGAACTCGACGTTGTAGGAGAATATCATCCGGTTCATGAACATGGCCTCCCTGCCAGCACCCTCCGAAACGAGGTCGATCATCTTGAAACCATCATTCGCGAAAAGTCTGAATTGAAGCACATCATTCGCTTGGATCCGAAGGTCCGCTGACGTGGTATCCGGGAATGCATCATAGATATGATCGTTGTCCGTTTTGAACATGATGTCCCGATTGACAGTGCAACCGGACAAGATGATGGCGACGAACAGGGCGATGCCCCAGCGGTTCTGCAACATGGTTTCCATTCTGGCCGGGCAAAAGTAACATACCGGTGCTGCTGGGATCAGTCCAACAGGGAGCGGTACATGTCGGCGGTGTCACGCACCAACCGGGTATAGTGGAAGCGGTCGCGTACATGTTCCCAGCCACCCTTGCCCATGTGCGCACGCAACTCGGCGTTCTCCACAAGTTGGACCAACTGGTCCAGCAGACCAGCTGCATCGCCGCTTTCGCTTAGGAATGCCGTATGGCCCGGTACGACCACGTTCTCAATGCCGCCGACCCGAGTGCTGACAACAGGTTTGTTGGCCGCCTGGGCTTCGATCAGGCTTACCGGTGTGCCTTCGTTCAGGGAGGTGAGCATGACAATATCGAGTCCAGCATTCACGATATCCACTTCCTTGATCCAACTTGTGAAGGTCACATTGGCGTTGGGGACCATTGCCTTGCCGTTCACCCCGTGCCCGAAACCGTGTCCGTTGAAGTATGGCCCTTCGGCGCGGCTAAGTCCCATGTCCGTCACTCGTTGCTGCAAACGCTCGCGTTCCTCCCCGTCGCCCACAATGAAGGCCCTGATCCTTCGACCCGTTCGGCGTCCCACTTCGGCGATCACGTTGAGGAAAAGGTCATGGTTCTTGATGGGGACCAGACGGCCAACGATCCCTATGGCGATCTCATCGTCCGCAACGCCGTAAACCCTGCGGAACAATGCCCGTTTCTGGACCTGGTCCTCTTGGAACCGGCTCAGGTCGAAACCCAACGGGATCACGCTTACTTTTTCCTTATCGCAGATCCGGTGTTCATCGACCAGTTCGTTCCGCTGCAGGTCGCTGATGGCCACGATCCGACTGGATCGGCGTGCCAGAAAGCGTTCAATGTTCTTGTACAGGGCGGTACGCAGGGGGCCGAAGTAGCTGTGGAAGACGTGCCCATGGAAGGTGTGAACGATCGTCTTTACACCCATATCAGCAGCGGCCATTCGGCCCACTGCACCGGCCTTCGCGGCATGGGTATGCACAATGTCAGGCTTGAATTCCCTGATGAGTTCCTTGATGCGCCGATAGGCGCCGCGGTCGCGCCAGGGCGCCACTTCCCGCTGCAACTCGGGCAGGATCAACGGTTTCACACCCATGGCATCGAGGATGTGCTGGCTGCCGGTCTCGGTGGCCTCCTGGCTTCCACCAACAAGAAGGGTTTCGAATTCCCCGGGAAGATACCGCGTCAGATAGGCCGCGTTATGCGTGGGCCCTCCCAGATTGAAGCGGTTGATGATCCGTAGGATTCGAGGCATGAGTTGAGCTTTGCAAAGGTAGCGTCCCCGCCGGGAGGTCCGTGTGGACAAGGCCTCAGGCCCCGTTGGATCGCCACCACGATAGATAGACGAGCAATGCGTGAACGGTTGCCTGTGCCTGGCCCGGCGATGCACTGACCAGGCGCTCTCTGACGGCTTGTACCGCAGGCCAGTGAAGCCCCGATGCTTCCACCGCATCCTTGCGTAAGGTGCGCTCCACCAGACCTGCCAGGGGTCCCTTCAGCAGATCGAGCAAGGGGACCTCGAAGCCCTGTTTTCGCCGTGCCAGGATGGCGGGTGGGAGGATCGGACCGAATGCTTCATGCAGGATCGCCTTGCCCTTGCCGCGACTGAACTTCCGGTCGGCCTTCAAACTGAAGGCGTACACCATCACACGGTGATCCAGGAACGGCGGTCTCACCTCCAGTCCATGGGCCATGCTGGTGAGATCCACCTTGTACAACATGTCGTGGGAGAGAACGGTGAGCACGTCGGTCAACAGGGCCCCATCCATGCCAGGCATCAGTCGAAGGCCGCGTGCCATGTGCGCTTCCCTTTCCACAGGTCGCTGAACCGAGGGCAACAAGTGGGCTGTATCGCCGTCACCGTCCAGGGCCGCCAGACTGAGCCACCGATCCTCTGCACTGCCCCGTCCTGCTTCCGCGAAGCGGTGCATTCTGCGGATCATGTCGGGGATCCTTCCGTTGCGCGAGCGTGGCAGTGTGCGCCACAAGGGTGCCAGCGCGATCACGGTGCGTCCCAGCACTCCGGGATCACGAAGAAGCAGTTCCGCCTGGTGCTTTCGATATCCACCGAAGATCTCATCAGCACCGTCCCCGCTCAGGGCCACGGTGACGTGCTCCCGGGTGCGCTCGCACAGCAGGAAGGAAGCCAATGCACTGCTATCGGCGAAGGGCTCGTCGATCGCCTCCAGGAAACGGAGGTAACCCTCGGCCAGGTCGTTGCGCGTCAGGCGAAAGGCATGGTGGGTGCTGCCGATGTGATCGGCGACCTGTGCGGCAAAACTGCTTTCATCGAAATAGGGATCGTCCGCGTATCCGATGCTGAAAGTATGCAGGTCGCGGTGATGCCTGGCGGCCAGGGCGCTGATGATGCTGCTGTCCAATCCACCGCTCAGAAAAGTGCCCACTGGTACATCGGAGACCAGCCTCAAGCGCACGGCATCATCCAGCAGATCGTGCAAGTGGCGGGCAGGGGCGTTGGATGTCGGCGCCTGCCGGGCTGCGGCGGGAAGGTCGTACCACGCGCTGACCTTGACCCCTTCAGGGCCCACGGTCATCAAATGACCGGGCTCAAGTTTGTTCACACCCTGCAGTATGGTATGGGGAGCGGATATGTAGTGGAACTTGAAGCACTGATGCAGCGAGGCCTCGTCGCGGATCACGGGGGCTCCCAATGCGAGCAAGCCGCGCAGTTCGCTGCTGAACAGGAGCCGCCCATCCGTTACACACCATAGCAACGGCTTGATCCCGGATCGATCGCGTGCCAGGAACATGCTGTCGTCCTGTGCATCATGGATGGCAAGAGCGAAAAAGCCATTGAGATCATCCAGGAAGGACGCGCCTTTCACCAGGAAGAGGCGAAGCACCACTTCCGTGTCGGTGCCGCTGCGGAAATGGTGCCCGGCATCCTCCAGTTGTGACCGTAGCTCGGCGAAGTTGAACACCTCGCCATTGTACACCATGGTGTAGCGCCCTCCCTCGTCGGTGAAGGGTTGGTGACCGGCAGCCGAGGTGTCGAGGATGCTCAGACGACGGTGCCCCAGAACGGCTCTTCCGGCGGAATACCGGCCTTCGTCATCGGGGCCGCGGTGGGCAATACAGTGCAGGGCAGCATCGATCCGGTCGCCCGTTGCGGGCTTGCCGGTGTCGAGCTGGTAGGATCCTACGATACCGCACACGTGTTCGCCGAAGCTTTAGGGAAGTCCGATCCCGGAACGTTGAGCGGTAGTTGGGACCATCACAAATGGATGACCTCGCCGTACGCAGCGGCGGCGGCCTCCATGATGGCCTCGCTCATCGTGGGATGCGGGTGTACTGTTTTGATGATCTCGTGACCGGTGGTCTCCAGCCTGCGGATACTGACGCACTCGGCGATCATCTCCGTCACGTTCAAGCCCACCATGTGTGCTCCCAACAGTTCGCCGTACTTGGCATCGAAGATCAGCTTGACGAAGCCATCGGTATTGCCGGCCGCCTTCGCCTTTCCACTGGCGCTGTAAGGGAATTTCCCCACCTTGATCTCGAAGCCCTTTTCCTTGGCCTGTTTCTCGGTATACCCTACACTGGCCACTTCGGGGCTGCAGTAGGTACAACCGGGGATGTTATTGTAATCCAGCTTCTGTGGGTTCTGGCCAGCGATCTTCTCCACACAGATGATGCCTTCGGCACTTGCCACATGGGCCAGCGCCTGTCCGGGCGTGCAGTCGCCGATGGCGTGGTATCCCGGGATGTTGGTGGCGTAGTGGTCGTCCACCTTGATCTTGCCCTTGTCGGTCACGATCCCGACCTCTTCGAGGCCGATCCCTTCCAGGTTCGCGGCAATGCCCACAGCGCTGAGCACGATGTCGCACTCGATGCTCTGATCACCTTTCGGGGTCTTCACGGTGACCTTGCACGATTTACCCTTGGTATCGACCGCGGTCACCTCGCTGCCTGTCATCACCTCGATGCCCTGGTTTTTGAAGCTCTTCTCCAACTGCTTGCTGACGTCCTCATCCTCCACAGGCACGATGTGCGGCATGAATTCGATCAATGTGACCTTGGTGCCGATCGCGTTGTAGAAATAGGCGAACTCGCTTCCGATCGCACCGCTGCCGACCACGACCATGCTCTTGGGCTGTTCTGGCAATACCATGGCCTCACGGTAGCCTATGATCTTCTTTCCATCCTGTTTCAGGGCAGGTAGTTCACGGCTCCGGGCACCGGTGGCTATGATGATGTTCCTGCCTTCCACGGTGCTCTTTTTCCCCTTGTCGTCCGTCACCTCGATCTTCTTGCCTGGCAGCAGCTTTCCCGTACCCATGATCACATCGATCTTGTTCTTCTTCATCAGGAAACCGATGCCCTTGCTGTTGGAGTCGGCCACATCGCGGCTGCGCTTCACCATACCGGGGAAGTCCGCCTTGGGCTCCCCCACGGTAATGCCGTAATCCTTGGCGTGGGTGATGTATTCGAAGACGTTGGCACTCTTCAACAGGGCCTTGGTGGGGATGCAGCCCCAGTTCAGGCAGATGCCGCCCAGCGATTCCTTTTCGACGATGGCGGTCTTCAGTCCCAACTGGCTGGCGCGGATGGCGGCCACATAGCCGCCGGGGCCACTGCCGAGGACGATCAGGTCATAACTCATGTCTTGGTCGGGTGCTTTTCGTTCGTTGATCCGGGGCCTCCTTCCACCGGTGCTTGTTACCTGCGAAGGGGAGGGAGGTGAAGGCGGTCGCGAAGGTAACGATCAAGGATGTGCTGTGGGAAAGTCGTTCAGGCAGGACGGTACGACCAAGGGAGCAGGCAGCTATTTTGGCGGCTCACAAAACCTCTATCGAACATGCAAGAGACCGTTACGAACCCGACGGGCAAGCGGCCCACATTGCTGACCGTGTTGTGTATCCTGAGCTTCATTGCTGGAGGATGGGCCATCATCAGTGGCATCATGACCCTTGTCGCCACACCGGACACGAGCGAGGTGCAACTTCAAATGGAGGAAGCGATGGAAGGGCTTGAGGGTATGGATGACAACCCATTGGCGGGCTTCGCACAAGGGATGGCCGATCAAGCCGTGCTCGCGGCAGAGGTCGCCAAACCGATGAACATGGCCAACATCGTCATCGCCCTGATCAGCATTTTCGGTGTATGGCAGATGTGGAACCTGAAGCGTTCCGGTTTCTACATTTACCTGCTGGCCACAGTGGCGGGTCTTGCAGTGCCCATGATATTCCTCGGTGGAGGCATGCTGGCACTGATGGCCGTGGGTCTGGGTGGATTCATCTCCCTGGTATTCGTCATCCTCTATGCCGTCAATCTGAAGTACATGCATTAGTAACGGCTGGAAGATCACGGTTTGCCAGGCCCCGGTCCTCTTGAATGGATCGGGGCCTGCTCTTTTCCGACCTGCCGATCCTGGCGGGCCAGATATCTTCGTTGCGATGGAGCAACCCATGAATGAAGTCCAGAAGCTTGCTAGGGAGAGGTTGCGCTTCTATGCCGTAGGTAGTTTCATCAATACGGGAGCATTCATGCTGGTGTACGGGCTCGGGCTGTTGTCCATGCTCGTGGTGCGCGGGATGCCCTTCGAGGAGTACGAGGTCTTGTTCACCCGCCAGATCGCCGGGATGGTCGACGCGGACCAGCTACCCCGTGTGGAGGAAATGTTGATCCTGCTGCACACCAGCGGGGTCGCGTTGATGGTCATCCTGTTCCTGCGCACCGTGTTGCGTTTCATGGGAGTGTTGATGATGTGGCGCGGGATGAAGCAGGGCTTCCACCTTTATGCATTCGCGCAACTGGCCGGCATTTTCGCACCGCACATCGTATTGCCTTGGAGCTATCTGGGTGTGTGGGGCCCGTTGGCAGCCGTGGGCATGACGGCGCTCTACGGCATGCAGATCAAGCAGCTGCCCGAAATGGACGGCACACCCCGCGGCACATGACGGAGTGCATCCGAACGCCAGCGTCCGGCAAATAGCTTTGGCGCACTTCCGGTATGCCAATGCGGAAGTGATGCAACGTGATCGTACCTGGCCGAGCGCACTATTCCGGGATCCTGCTGGCCACGGTCATCGGCCTCGCCAGTCATTTCGGCTCGGCGTGGACCCCATCCTCGCTGAACGGGATCATGCTGGCCCTGCTGCTCGGCATCCTGGTCAGGAACCTGCTCTCCATTCCGGCGCGGTTCCAACCCGGCGTGGCGTTCACCGGTGGGCGGTTGCTGGAACTATCCCTGATCTTCCTGGCTTTCAGTATCGACTACGGGAACATTGCTGCGGTGGGCTTTGGAGCGTTCAGTCTGATCGCTGTGATGGTGTTCGCCATGGTCTTGATCACTTATTACCTGGCGTGGTACGTCAAATGCCCGGGCTCCACGGGTTGGCTGGTGGGCTTCGGCACGGCGATCTGCGGCTCTTCGGCGATCGCCGCACTGGCCCCAAGCGTTTCCAAGGACAATACGGATGTCGGCGTGGCCATGGCGGTGATCAACCTGTTCGGCAGCATCGGCATGGTCGCCATGCCCATCGTGTTGATGGAGATGGACCTCAATACGGCGCAAATGGGGCTGTTGCTGGGGGGCACACTCCATTCGGTGGGCAATGTCGTTGGTGCGGGCTACGCCATGGAAAGTGCCGTAGGGGAGGCCGCCATCACCATCAAGTTGGCCCGGGTGGCATTGCTTTCACCCGCCCTCATCCTCTTCAACTTTCTGGTGAACCGGGCCCATGCGAAGAGTTTCAAGGAACACCTCAGACTGCCTTGGTATCTATGGGGCTTCATCGGCATCACCGCGCTCACTTCCCTTGTGGCGTTCCCCTCGATCTTTCTTGATGCCATGGGTTCGATCGGTACGGTGAGCCTTACCATCGCCATGGCTGCGATCGGTCTGCAGGTCAGCTTCAGAGGACTCTTCCGGTCGGGAAGAAGAGGCATCGGTTTCGGTCTGCTGGTCTTCGCCATCCAGATCGCGCTGGTGGGGGCCATGCTCCTGGTGGTTTGATCCGATCGTCCGGATCGTCCAAAAGCCGACCCTGATCCTCAGCGCTTGTAGGCCACGGCGCTGATCTCCACGTTCACCCCACGGGGCAAACCTTTCACCGCAATGGCTTCCCGGGCCGGGGGCACCTCACCCACGAATTGTCCATAGACCTCGTTCACCGTGGCATAGTGGGCCATGTCGCTGAGGAAGATCGTCACCTTCACCAGATCCTCGAAGTCCGCTCCGGCAGCACGGAGCAGGGTCCCCACGTTCTCCATCACTTGGCGCGTTTCTGTGGCGATGTCCGTCAGGTGCAGTTCGCCTTGCGCGTCCATGGCGATCTGCCCGCTGAGGAATATGAAGCCTCCCGCTTCAATGGCAGGAGTGTACGGTGCGAGCGGTTTGGCAGCGTTGGCAGGGTGAATGGGGCGTTTCATGGGATCCGGTGCCAGCGTGTGCATGGCATGCGTCAAAGATCCATTTTCCAGCGAGAAGTACTTGGGCTGCTTGTATCTGTTACAACCTGTAGGTATGGGCATTCCATGCTTCCGGCAGCCCTGCGCTTGTTCAACCACATCCCTGACGTCGGATACCTTTGCCGCCCGATGCAAGACCCACCTTTGATCCTGGTCACCAATGACGATGGCATCTTCGCTCCGGGCATCCGCACCCTGGCCGAGGAGATGAAGGCCTACGGACGTGTGATGGTCGTTGCACCGGACAAGCCACAGAGCGCGATGGGGCATGCGATCACCATCCACAGTTTCCTGCGCTTGCAGACCGTGGACCTGATGGAGGGTGTGGAGGCCTGGAGTTGTTCCGGTACGCCCGTGGACTGCGTGAAGCTGGCGATCTACAAACTGTTGGGCGGCGCCAAACCCGACCTGCTCGTCAGTGGCATCAACCATGGAGCGAATATCAGCATCAACGTGTTGTACAGCGGCACCATGAGCGCGGCGGTGGAAGGGGCCATGGAGGGGATCCCCAGCATCGGGTTCAGCCTGATGGATCACAGTGTGGAAGCGGAGTTCGCCCATGTGCGTCCCGTTGTTCGCAAGGTGGTGGCCAATACCCTGGAGCATGGCATGGCCGAAGGGATCTGCCTCAATGTGAACGTGCCCAGGGATGTGGGAGTGCCCTTGAAGGGCTTGCGCATCTGCCGGCAGGCACGTGCGAATTGGGAGGATGAATTCGAGACCCGGCTCGACCCCGGAAACAAGGAGTACTACTGGATGCGTGGTGAGTTCCGCAGCCAGGAGCATGGAGAGGATACGGACGTATGGGCCGTGGAGCACGGTCATGTGAGCATCGTGCCCACCCAGTATGATATGACCGCCCACCATGCCATCGCGGCCCTCAATACCTGGGACCATGCGCTGGGATAGTGTCGCTGCCGGTCTCATCGCCGGCCTGCTGGTCCCGGTGCTTGGCTTCTTCGCCTATGGTTGGATCCACACCACGTTGATCCGGCCGCACCTCGACCTTTCCTTCTTCATCCACGATCTTTTCCTCGGTACGCGGCGTTTCCAGGCGCCGATCCTCAGTCTCTCGTTGATCGCCAACCTGGCGGTCTTCTTCCTGTTCGATCGACGGGCCATGCATCGCGCCATGCGTGGGGTGATCACCGCCACGTTCATCTACGGTGTGGTCATCGTGGTGCTTTGGTTCTGATCCATGGCAAGGCGTCTCTACATCATCGCCGGGGAAGCCAGCGGGGATCTGCACGGCGGGAATCTGGTCCGTGAGCTTTTCGTACTTGCAAGGGAGCATGGTGTTCCCCGGACCGAAACGCTTGAAATACGGGCGTGGGGTGGCGATCGTATGGCCGAGGCAGGTGCCACCGTAGTGAAACATTACCGGGATCTGGCCTTCATGGGATTCACCCAGGTGATCCTGAACCTGCGTACGATCCTGCGCAACCTCGAAGTGTGCAAGCGCGACATTGCCGCCTTCAAGCCCGATGCGCTGGTGCTGATCGACTATCCCGGTTTCAATATGCGCATTGCAGCCTGGGCCAGGGAAGAAGGAATTCCCGTCCTCTGGTACATCAGTCCACAGGTATGGGCTTGGAAGAAGGGTCGGGTCCATGCGCTGAAACGTACGGTGGACCGGATGTTCGTCATCCTGCCCTTCGAACAGGAGTGGTTCGCGCAACATGGAATGGACGTGGAGTTCGTAGGCCACCCCTTGCTGGACGCCATCGCACGGGAAGGGCAGCGCCCCCTGGAGCCCCTGCCCGGGGAGGACGGGCGCCCGGTCGTCGCTCTGCTCCCCGGCAGTCGAAGGCAGGAGATCGCACGCATGCTTCCCTTGATGGCCGCCACCGCGCATCGCTTCCCCGACCAACGGTTCGTCCTGGCCGCTGCTCCCTCAGTGCCGCCCGAAGCCTATACGGAACTGCTCGGCAATGCTCCGGTCACTGTGGTCAACGGGCGTACTTACGATGTGCTGCGCACCGCACGTGCGGCTCTGGTCACCAGCGGAACGGCCACCCTGGAGACCGCACTCTTCGGCGTGCCAGAGGTGGTTTGCTACAGCGGTGGTGCCGTGAACGTCTGGCTTGCAAGACGGTTGGTGGACATCAAGTTCATCAGTCTCGTGAACCTGATCATGGACCGGGAGGTGGTGTGTGAGCTCATCCAATCGGACCTGAACGTGGAACGACTGTCCTCGGAACTTGCTCCATTGCTTGTGGATGGCCCTCGCCGGGAGCAGATGGTCGCCGACCTGGCTGTCTTGCGGAACAAGCTGGGAGGCCCCGGCGCATCGAAGAAAGTGGCGCAGGCCGTGTGGAAAAGTCTGGGTTAGATGGACAAAGCCGCGCTGGAGCCACCGGTACTTTTGATGACCTGAAGATGGCATTGCTCCAGCTTGTTCTCCGGTACCTGTTGTTGACGGCCCTTTTCATGGACGTCAGCGGGTTGTACGCTCAGGAGCGCGTCATGCGCATCGGCCTGTTCCGGGAACGTACCATCAAGAAGATGATGGTGATGAGCACCAAGGGGAACTGCACCATCCTGGCCGATGGCGTTCGGGTGGGTGAGTTCCGTTACAGCGATGGCTTGCGGATCGAACTGGTGAACGGGCGTATCGTGGCCCGCTCGCTGGACATGACGGTTGAAGCCCGTCAACGGTTGGAGGTGATCCCGCGTATGCCTGGTGCCGGTGTGCGTCTGCGTCCCTTGGACCACAAACTTGCCGAACGCAGCTATCCGGGAAAGGTTGAACTGCGTCCCATCGCTGGGAAGCTGCATGTGGTGAACACGGTCCCCATGGAGGACTACATCGCGGGAGTGGTGCAGGCCGAGGCAGGCAATCACCATCACTCCGAGTACTACAAATTGCAGAGCGTTAGCTGCCGCACTTATGCACTGAGCAATACACGCAAGCACCTTCCCGACGGCTACGAATTGTGTGATGGGGTGCACTGCCAGGTATACCATGGAAAACATCGGAACGACAGCATCGGCATGGCGGTGAATGCCACGCGTGGATTGGTGATGGTGGATCCCCGGATCCGGTTGATCCATGCGACGTTCCACAGCAACTGCGGCGGCGAAACGGTGAATGCCGAGGATGTCTGGAGCAAAAGCGAGCCGTACCTGCGTTCCACTGCGGACACCTTCTGTGTGGCCGCCAACCATGCAGTTTGGGAGAAGACACTGACGCGAAGCGAATGGCTCGGCTACCTGGAACGAAAGCACCGTCTGGCACCGGACGGTGAACAGGTGGCGGCGTTGCTCAACTACGAACCCAACTGTCGCGATCTGTACCTGGGCAACACATGGCCCTTGGTGCCATTGAAAAATGTGCGCGAGGATCTCAAGCTTCGTTCAACCTATTTCTCCGTACACAGCGAGGGCGACAAGGTCCATTTGCGGGGGCGCGGTTTCGGTCATGGGGTGGGTTTGTGCCAGGAGGGGTCCATGCGCATGGCCCTGGCAGGCCGCTCCTACATGGATATCCTCCACCACTACTTCACCGATGTTCATTTGGTGGATCTTTCCACGCTCGATTTTTTCCGGGATGAGACCCCTGCCCCAGGTCCCTCGGCACCCAAAAGCCACTGAACCGCCGGGAACGCAGCCATGCCACAAGCACGGATCACCGTCAACGATACCCGCGATCGTATCCGCCTGGGCCATCCATGGGTCTTCGCCACGCAGATCTTGAAAGTGGATGGCTCCCCCGAGCCTGGTGATGTGGTGCAGGTAGTGGATGGACGTCGCAGAGCGTTGGGCCAGGGATACATCAACCCCGCCTCGATGATCCGGGTGCGTATGCTTACCACGCATCCCGGGGAACGGGTGAACAAGGAGTTCATCGCAGCCCGGATCGACCGGGCGATCGATCTGCGGGCGCGCCTGGGACTCGGCGCAAGTTGTCGACTGGTGTTCAGCGAGGCCGACATGCTGCCCGGCCTGATCGTAGACCGGTTCCAGGACGTGGGAACGGGGTCGGTGGTGCTGGTGCTCCAGTTCCTCACCTTGGGCATGCAACGCTGGTATGATGTGGTGGTGAACACCTTGCAGGAAAGGTTGAAGCCCGCGGGCATGGTGCTCCGTAACGATGTGCCGGTGCGGGAGAAGGAAGGGCTTGAACTGGAGAAGGGCTTCATAGGTGAGCCCTGCGCCACCGAGCTGATCATCGAAGAGGAACCCGGGGTGCGCATGCATGCCGATCTGATGGCAGGGCAGAAGACGGGGCATTTCCTCGATCAGGCGCGCAACCATCAAGCCATGGCTGCGATCAGCAAGGGATCCCGTGTGCTGGACTGCTTCACCCATACCGGAGGCTTTGCGTTGCATGCCGGGAAGTATGGTGCATCGGAAGTGTTGGGTTTGGATATCAGTGCCGAAGCGGTGAAGCTGGCGACACGCAATGCCGCGCTGAACGGCCTCGATCATGTGCGATTCCAGGTCGCCAATGTGTTCGATCACCTGAACGAAGCTGGTCGCAGCGGAACGAAGTGGGATGTCATCGTGCTCGATCCTCCCGCGTTCGCCAAGAGCCGGTCCGCTGTGGAGAATGCTTACCGGGGATACAAGGAGATCAATCTGCGTGCGATGCAGTGCCTTCCCAGTGGAGGTTTTCTCGTCACTTGTAGTTGCTCCCAACACATGGGCCCGGACCTGTTCCGCCGCATGATAGAGGAAGCGGCTTTCGATGCAGGACGTCGGATCCGAGAGATCCATCAAGGCGCCCAATCGCCCGATCATCCCATCCTGTGGGGTGTCCCTGAAACCCACTATCTCAAGTGCCTGTTCCTCGAAGTGTGGTAGCGCAGAGGCACAGGTTGGTACCCATTCCTATCCCATAGGATGATCTGAATTCCGTCCCAGTAGGCCAGGTATCATCATGATGACCGCCTGACCGATACCCTGGCTTGGATCGA
>JBGTIB010000173.1:0-33758 GCA_041745875.1 Flavobacteriales bacterium
GGTGGCCGCCGCGAAGCCGAGCTGCGCGTTCACGAAGTGCATGGCCACGATGGCGTTGGTGGTGCCGCTGGTCTGTTGCGTCCAGGTGGCGCCGCCGTCGGTGCTGTGCACGATCTTGCCGCTCTCGCTGCCGGCCCAGCCCACGGTGTCGTTCACGAAACAAATACTGGCCAGGTTGCCGAAGGTGGCTTGGAAGACGGAGCTCGCCGTGGCCCAGCCATCGGTGGTACGGTAGAAGCGGCCCGAGTTCGCAGCGATGATACCGCGCTGATCGTCCCACATCCACAGCGCGCGCGGCTTGTCGATGAGGTTGTAGGGTTTGCGCTCCCAGCTGGCACCGGCATCGGTGGTCTTCAGTACGAAGCCGAGCACGCGGTCGATCATGAAGCCGGTGGTGGGATCCACCATCCGCACGGAAGGCAGTTCGCTGCGCGTCTTCACGGGCGTGACCAGCTCCCACGTCTGGGCGGAAGTTTGAAGGATGAAGAGGAGCGACAGTAGCAGGGTGGTACGGTGGAGCATGTGTCTTCCCGAAGCATCGGGACTATGAAGCATCCCGATCTATCCGGTAGGACAAAGGTCGCGCATGGGTCGCTTGACGCTTGATACTTGATCACCTGTGATCAAGCCAACTTGAACACCCGCCCCCCTCCTACCTTCGCCGCAATGCCCGGCATCCTGCTCGCCATCGGCTACATCGCCCTGCTGCTGTACATCATGCGGCGGATGCCCTTCTATGCAAGGGTGCCGAAGCTGCCCGTGCGGGTGGTCGCGCTGCTGTTCCTGCTGAAGGTCGCGGCGGGGGTGGCGCTTTGGGCGGTGTACACCTGGGTCTACACCGAGCGTGTGCATGCCGACATCTTCAAGTATTTCGACGATAGTGCCATCATGTTCAGTGCCCTGCCCGACCGGCCGGGGGATCTGCTGCGCATGCTGTTCAGTGTGCAGAACGACACGCCCTATTTCGATGCGAACTACTACACCCTGATGAACAACTGGTACCGCGAGTATGAAGGGAACATGCACAACGATGCGCATACCATCATCCGCTTCAACACCTTCGTGCGCTTCCTCAGCTTCGGTGAATTCCACGTGCACACGGTGATCGCCGCCTTCCTCTCGCTGACCGGAATGCTGGCCCTGTACCGCACCTTCGTTGCCATGCTGCCCGGCCGTGAACGCGCCCTGATGATCGCGATCTTCCTGCTGCCCTCGGTGCTCTTCTGGGCCAGTGGCGTGATCAAGGAAAGTCTCCTGTTCTTCGGATTGGGCATCCTGTTGTGGTTGTACCTCCGGATGCTGAAGGGGAACATCGGGCCCTTGGGGCTGTTGGTGTTCGGCGCGACCGGCGTCCTGCTCTTCCACCTGAAGTTCTATGTGATCGCCAGCCTGCTGCCCACCCTGGCGATGCTGGCCTGGGCCCGGGCAACGCCACGTCTTTCCCTGCTTGTCCGCACGGCGGTGGTGGTGCTGGTGTTCACGCTGGCCGGCCTCCACCTGCACTACGTACTGCCGGGCTTCAACGTGCTGGAGACCATCGCCGTGAAACAGCGGGATTTCATCGGACTCTCACAGGCCACCGACCCGGGCAGTTTCGTGATGCCTCCCCGCCTGGAGCCTACGGTCTGGAGCTTCCTGCAACAAGCACCCTATGCCCTGATGATCACCCTGGTCGGTCCGCTGGTGTATCCCGCACCCGGCGCTTTCGGCGCGGTGGCCGCAATGGAGAATGCGATCCTGCTGCTCGCGATCGGTTTTCTGTTGATGTACCGCCTCCCCTGGCGCGCTGTGGACCGCACGATGGTGGTGTCGGTGATCAGCTTCGTGATCCTCATGGCGCTATTGATCGGATGGACCACGCCGGTGATGGGTGCCGTGGTCCGCTATCGCACGCCGCTCCTCCCCTTCCTCTTCATTGCCGTCCTGCTCGTTCTCGACCATCACGCTCTGTTGGTACGCTGGCCACGTCTTCGCACCCTGATCTCCGTATGACACGCTCCATCCTGTTCGCCCTACCCCTGCTGTTGCTACAATCCTGCTATCAGTCGCAGGAAGCCGATCTGGTGGTACACAACGCAGTGATCCACGCTATGGACGAGGTCGGCACCATCCACCAGGCCATGGCGGTGCGCGATGGACGCATCGTGGAGCTGGGAGCAGAGCGCCAGATCCTGAACCGGTACAAGTCCAGTGAGAAGTACGATGCACAAGGCCGATCGGTGTACCCCGGCTTCATCGACGGGCACTGTCACTTCCTGGGCTACGGTCTGAACAAGCAGAAGATCGACCTGCAGGGCGCGCGAAGTTGGGAGGAGGTCCTGGAGCGCACGCGTGTGTTCGCTGCTGCGCATCCCGACAAGGAATGGATCATCGGCAGGGGTTGGGACGAGAACCATTGGAGCGGGCGCAGCCTGCCCGACAACGAGAGCCTCAACATCCTCTTTCCCGATCGTCCGGTGTTGTTGCAACGGGTCGATGGACATGCTGCCGTGGTCAATCAAGCGGCGATGAACAGGGTGGGCCTGGACACGGTGGCCGACATCAAAGGCGGCTTGATGGTGAAGCGCAACGGACGCGCCACCGGTCTGCTGATCGACAATGCCGTGGAGATGTTCCAGGGCATACTGGACCAGGCCGATGAACGCACCAAGCGGGAAGCATTGCTCGCAGCGCAGTCCGATTGTTTCGAGGTGGGCCTGACCATGGTGGCCGATGCGGGGCTCGATCCGGGCACCATCGACCTGATCCAACGCATGCACGAGGAAGGGGACCTGAAGATGCGGGTGTACGCGATGGTGTCCGATGCACCTGCACACCTGGAGCACTTCGCGAAACGGGGGCCGATCGTGGAGGACCGACTCGTCGTGCGCAGTGTAAAGGTGTATGCCGACGGCGCACTGGGTTCACGCGGTGCGCTGTTGAAAGCACCCTATGCCGATCAGGAAGGGCACCACGGACTGCAACTCGCATCACGCGAGCACTTCGCGGAGGTGGCCCGCTGGTGCAAGTCCCATGGCTTCCAGATGAACACACACTGTATCGGTGACAGCGCGAACAAGCTCCTGCTGGACGTGTACGCCGAAGTGCTCGGTGGCACCAACGACCTCCGCTGGCGCATCGAACATGCCCAGGTGGTGAGCCCCGGTGACCGCGCCCTGTTCGCTGCATACAACATCATCCCCAGTGTGCAACCCACGCATGCCACCAGCGATGGACCCTGGGCCGAGGAACGCCTGGGACCGCAGCGCATCGCACATGCCTACGCCTACGAGGACCTGAGAAAGACCATGGGCATGGTGGCCCTGGGCACCGACTTCCCCGTGGAAGGGATCGATCCCCTGCAAACCTTCCGCAGCGCGGTATTGCGCCAGGATGCGAAGGGCTGGCCGGATGGCGGCTACCACATGGAGAATGCTCTGTCGCGCACGGATGCACTGCGGGGCATGACGGTGAACAACGCCATCGCCACCTTCACCGATGACCAGCTTGGGACCCTGGAGAAAGGCAAGTTCGGCGACTTCGTGGTGCTGGACCGCGAGCTGTTGAACGTGGATGACGAGAGCCTTGTAAAAGCGAAGGTGCTGGCCACCTATGTGAACGGAGAACGGGTGAAGTAGTGATCCCGTCCTTAGCGCATCGCTGCAGCTTCGGTTTCTGTCCGCTCGATGTTCAGGGCCTGCAACGTGCGTTCGATCTGCAGGAAGTGGCGTTCCTGATGGGCGATGGGGAAGCGGAACGCATCGCCTACCTTGAAGCGCAGGATCGGTCCCAGTGTGCTGGTGACCTTTGCGCCCTCCACGCCCCTTGTGCGGGCCCGCTCCAGAAGACCGAGGAAACCGTGGGCTATCCTTTCAAAGGAGTCCAGTGCATCCCAGCCGCTGGCCCCCACGCTCCGCGGTTCGAAGCTCGGCAAGGTCCGCATGCGCCAGCGGATGGAGCCATCGGTGTCCGGCTTCATGGCCCTGGTGGCGAAGTCGCCCCAACGACCCGGTGTGAAGGTGGTCCGGAAGCGGATGCCATTGTTCTCATCGGCATAGAGCCGTTGCAGGTGATCATGGTAGTGGCCACTGCTCAGGTTGGTATGTTGGAGGATCTCCATCACGCTCCAACGTTTGGCATCGGGGCGCTGGTGCAGTTCTTCCAAGGGCAAGTTCCGCCAGTGTGCACAGCAACGAAGTTGCCGGCGCAGTTCGGCCTGTAGGCGGTCGATGAGGTCGCGTGTATCCAAGGCTTCCATGGCTGCGAAACTACCGGTGCACAAGGTGGAAGCTCCTTGATCTGGATCAAGAACGGAACATCCGAACTTACAGCGCTATTCGCGCTGTAAGAATAGTATCAAACCGGGAATGAACGGGAATGAACGGGAATGAACAGCAATAGGTCGCGTAATTGGCATGACGGTCCCTGTCCTGGGAACTAGCGCAGGCTAGGATCTTTTCCCCAGACGTGCCGCCATTCGAGGCGCGGTCGTTTGAAGTTGATGATAAGTCCGACTTCCGATCGTGTGCAACGCAGGTAATTCAACATGCGCCCAACTTCTAGGTCACCTATCCGCTCGATGGTCTTCGTGTCGACCACCACGCTTTTTGATACGACCAGGTCCGGAACATACTCCCCCACCTGAACCGTCCTGTAGAAAATAGGGAACCGGGGCTGCTGTTGGAACGGAATGCCTTGGGATAACATTTCCACGCAGAGGGCATTCTCATAAACCTTCTCGTGAAAGCCATGCCCCAAGGTATTGATCACACGCATTGCACAACCAATGATCGGCCGTGTTATCTCATGGTCGTCGGAATTGAGGTTGCTCATCCTGTTGCCACGATGGAACAAGCCAAACTACAATTATATCCCACCCGTTCGGTAGGGCAGTTCGACATTCACGTTCATTCCCGTTCATTCACGGTTCGAATTCCCTTCGCTACGTTCAGACCCATACGAGGTATGCTCTGTGGACTCGTCACTTCACCTTCGCCCGCAGCCTGCTGAAGGTCTCGGGGGTCATGCGCAGGTAACTGGCGATGTCCTTCTGGGCCACGCGTTGCAGCAGGTGGGGGCTGCGTGCGAGCAGGCGTCGGTAGCGTTCCTCAGCACTGAGGGTGAGCTGCTCGATCTCGCGCGTTGCCCTTCCCATGATCAGCTCCTCCAGGATCAGGCGGCCCCAGCGGTCCATCGATGGGATGCGGTCGTAAAGTCGGAGCAGCGCAGCACGGTCGATGCCAAGGAGCACACTGTCGGTCACCGCCTGCACCTGGAAGCGGCCCGGACGCTGCGCAACGAAGGAGTCGAAATCGCCCGACCAGCTGTGGTCGTAGGAGAAGCCCAGACAGTGTTCGTTGCCGTCGTGCTCGAAGTACATGCGCTGCACGCCCTCCTTGACGATGTGGAAGTGCTGTTCCACCTGTCCGGCGCGGGAAACGAAGGCACCCTTCGGAAAGGTGTGTTCGCGCCAGGCCGGACGAACCTCCTCCCATTCGGCATCGCTCAGTTTCACATACCGTTCGATGGTTCGTCGGACCAGCTCCATGGGTGCCAATATACCGGGGTGGACGCGCTCGTTACATTCGCCGCATGGATGCGGAGCTTGATCGGGAAGGAGGGAGTTGTGCCTTGATCCGGATCCTCGGCACCGTGGTCCGTCCCGGGGAGCATCATGTGCTCGACTTACAGGTGGCGCGACTTTACACGCGCACCACGGTGGAGATCCCGGTGGTGGTGCACCGCGGCATGGAGGATGGCCCGGTGTTGCTGCTGCTGGCCGGGGTGCACGGCGATGAGGTCAACGGGATCGATACGGTACGCAGGCTGCTGGCCGAACTGAAGGAACGCCCGATGGCACGTGGCACCCTGGTGGCCATTCCGGTGCTCAACGTGTTCGGCTTCCTGGCCATGCGACGCGAACTGCCGGATGGCCGCGACCTCAACCGCTATTTCCCCGGTTCCCGGAACGGCTCGCTCGCCAGCCGCCTGGCGCATGCCTTGGTGAGCCAGGTGTTGCCTGCTGTGGACATGGTGATCGACCTGCACAGTGGTGCCGCCCAACGCTACAACCACCCCCACCTGCGCTACACCGAAGGCGATGATGCCTCCCTGGGCCTCGCGCAGGTGTTCGACCCGCCGTTGTTGCTGAAGGCACCCCTGCGCCCGCGGTCCATCCGGCAGCACCTCTCCGGTCAGGGGAAGGCCTATGTGCTGTATGAAGGAGGGCAGGCACGCAGCCTGGATGAGGAGGCCATCCGCGAAGCCTACCGGGGGATAACCCGGGTGATGGAGCACTTCGGTCTTTGGGCAGGCCGTCCGACAATTGAACGCGGCCCCATGATGTTGAGCACCTCGAAATGGATGCGGGCACCCGTCGCCGGTCTGTTCCACCCCATGGTGGAGAACGGTTCGCGGGTGGAGCACGGCATGGTCCTGGGCTTCCTTTCCGATCCGTACGGGGACAGTGTGGTGCAGATGCGTGCCACGTTCCCGGGTCATATCATCTGTGTGAACACCGCACCCGTGGTGAACCAGGGCGACGCCTTGTTCCACCTCGGTATGCCTTGACACCATTACCTTTCGACGATGCTCCCACGCTCTGCCAGGATACGCGAACTGCTCCGCTTCGGAAGGCCCTTCACGAACGAGGACAAGCTGATCCTGCGCGATCATCTGGCGCTGGAGCGCACCCGCCTGGCCAACGAGCGCACGTTCATGGCGTACATCCGTTCGGCCCTCTACCTTGTGATCGGCGGGCTTGCGTTGCTGCAGATCAAGGGGCATGGCGACCTGAAGTGGGTCGGCGTGGTGGCCCTGTCACTGGCGTCGATCTTCATCGTCATCGGCATCCTGCGCTTCTTCAAACTGAAGGACCAACTGAGCAAGTACTACGACCCGCTGGAACGGGATGAGGACAGTGTGTGAGCACCGTTGAACCCGGCGAACGGTCGATGGCGCCTATTGGACCTTCACGAAACGTTGCTGCATGCGGGTGTCCTCACCCTGCAGCACCACGGTATAGGTCCCCGGCGCCAGACCTTGGAGCGGTATTTCGATCAGGGTCCTGGAACCGATACCCTGTTCCATGACCACACGGCCCCGGGCATCCTGGATGTTCAGCATGGCACTGCTTCCTTCGAAGGTCGGCACGGAGACCATGAGCACATCACGCGCAGGCGAAGGCCACACGGCGAAGGCAGCAAGGTCGGTTTCGTCGATACCGGTCACGATCACCTGGACCGCTTCGCTTTGTGCCACGCATCCGTTGGCATAGGTCACCTCCACGGAATACACGCCCGATGTGAGTGCTTCCCACATCTGGTCGGTGGCACCCCCGATGGCCTGGTCCAACAAGTACCATTGATAGGATGCGGCAGGCGAACTGGTGAGCACGGCGCCCACGGCGGAGACGGCAGGCTGCGGTGCCGACAACAGATCGAAGGTGAGCGTATCACTGCGCAGCACGCATCCCGAGGGGTTCACGGCGACCACGTCCACCGGCCCCAGGCCCGAATAGGTGATACCGCTGGTGACCGCACCGGTGGACCAGAGGTACTCGGACATTCCACCTTCGGCCTGCAGGATGATCTCGCTGTCCTCGCAGATCTCCTCCGGCGCATCCACGGCGATGGTGGTGCCACTGTGCAGCAATGTTGCGAAGGCATCGAGCTTGCCGAAGCCCCAGAGCGTATTGGGCGTCGCGGTGGTGAAGGAGTCGGATAGTGCCGTGGCATGCAAGGCGTCGCGGATCTCCACATGCGTGGCTTGGGGACACTTCTGGAGATACAAGGCAGCCGCTCCGGCAACTACCGGTGAGGCCATGGAGGTTCCCCCGTTGCGCATGTGCATGCCACCGGCCGGGAGCCTTTCGTCCATGGAAGTAAGGAGATCGTTGAGCAGCGGGAGCGGGTAAGAACTGATCGTGGTACTGCCCGTGGCAGCGATATCGGGTTTCATAAGGCCGGTACGCGAGGGGCCCAAGCTGCTTTCCGGAGCGATGTCGCCTTCGATCCCGGGACCGGACTGTTCAACCCCCCAATAGTTGATGTACGCCAATTCATTGATGTAGTTGGCCACCGTGACCACATGGGGAGAGCAGGCCCATGAATCGGCCATATGCTGGTTCCTATCGGGATGCACATAGTTCGCCATGGGTGGATAGGTGGCCACGATCGGGACCTGTGCCTGGATCATGGAGGTGCCGAAATTGATGCCGCTCCACGCATCGTGTTTTCCCTGGCCGGTGGTGATGAACCGGAAGCGATAGGTCGTGGAATCGGGTTCCGGGATATGGATCTGGAGCAGGTACTGACCGCCGCGCTGGAAGGCCAGGAAGTCGACCACACCGAGCACGTTCCCATTGGCGCTGATCACGGGCTCGGTGATCACCTGGCCAAGGTTGTCCAGAACGTTGTGGAATGATGTGCGTCCCCTGAACGCGAAGGGTTGCACGCGATCCACGCCCACGGCATATTGTACGTTGTGGAAGTCCGCGGAATCGGCCCACACTTCGAAGAACACGGCCCCGTAGCCAAGCGCGCTGTTGGCATTGTACCGGTACCAGGTGAACAGTGTATCGGCCGTGGAGGCCACCTCCGTCGTCACGTGGTAAGGTGCGAACAGGTTGGTGTTCCCCGCACCGCAGACCATCACTCTTCCCGGTGCGGCCTGCAGCACGTCGTCGATCAGCAGGGCGGCAGCATCAAGCCCATCGTGGCTGCCCAGCATGGACCCCACACTGGCATTGACCACCACAGGTCTTCCCAACGCGGTGGCTTCATCGATGATGTATTTCACCGCATCGGCCACCTTGGCCCTGAAATTCCCGCTGAACTGCAGCGAGACCACCATCATGTCCGCCTTGTACGCGATGCCCCGGTGAAGACCGTTGGCGGATCCGTTCCCGGCAGCCGTGCCCGCCACGGTCGATCCATGCCCGCTCCCATCGACCGATGTGATGAGACCCGCATCGATCTGGCCGCTGTCCCATACTTGACCATAGTTGTACGGCTGTGGGGTCTGACCATTGATCGGAAGATTCTGATCCCAATACTTCAACACACGGGTGGTGCCGTCCGTATTGCGAAAGTCGAGGTGGTCCACGTCCACGCCGGAGTCAATGATCCCCATGATCACGTCCTGGCCATCATAACCCTCGATCAGTGGCGTCTCGCCGAGATGAACGGGGACGATGTTGTTCTTCACCCGCATGGAGTCGTTGAGCGTGAACCCGGGATCGATGCCGAACTCGAAGAAGCTGATGGCTGGATCGGACGCCAACTGGCGTACCTGCCCGGCCGGGACCCTGGCACTAACAAGCCCGGGGCGATCCATTTTCACGGTCCCGCCATGGGCGCGTACCGCAGCGCCCACTGCTTCGCGGGGGCCGTGGATGAAGAGGTCGATGTGCTCTCCCGGAACGGCCCTATGCTCCAGGTAGGCATCGAGCGGGATGCCCAGCTTGTTGCGGTATTGGGCATGGGACGTAGCGGATCCAAAAAGCACTATTCCCAGCAGGAGGATCGAGGAATAATTTCTCATGGTTCAAAGTTAACGTCGTTCCCGCCTGGGACCATCTCCTGAAAAGTTGGGATATGGCCCAAGAAATGAACAGTTCCGGCTTGATGATCGACGGCACAGCAGTAGTGTTTTTTCCCGTTGGTGACCATCAGGTAGCGTACCCGGAACACGATGTTGTAACGCGCAGCCTGATCGAATGTGCGTTGGGTGATCCGCACTGAGGGCGCCTTGCATTCCACCAGGGCCAGCGCCTTCCCGCTCCGGTCGTGCACCACCACATCGGCACGCTTCGCCATATCGTGGAGCACCAGCGATCGTTCCACACCGATGAGCTGGGCTGGGCAACCCCGATCGTGGACCAGGAAGTTGATGAAGTGCTGCCGCACCCATTCCTCGGGGGTGAGCGCCACCCACCGTTGGCGAATGGGATCGAATACCTGCACGCCTTCATCGGCATGTTTAGTTTTGACCCCATGATCGGGCAGGTCCAAGGCCTGTGATCCATCCCACAACATCCCCGCAAAGGTGCGTACCAAAGAAGAGATCGTCAGCAACTGGCTGCCACGCTACACCGGGGTTCCCCTCGATGGGTTCAAGGAGTATGTGCTGCTCACCAACTTCGACAACTACCTGGACATCTTCTGCCAGCAGACCGGTGCGGTGGTGGTGGCGCGCGAAAAGGCGATGAAGGTGGCCGTGGCCGAGGACATGGTGATGATCAACTTCGGGATGGGCAGTGCCAATGCGGCCACACTGATGGACCTGTTGAGCGCCGTGGCTCCCAAGGCCGTGCTGTTCCTGGGCAAGTGCGGTGGGCTGAAAAGGAAGAACGCACTGGGCGACCTGATACTCCCCATCGCAGCCATCCGTGGCGAGGGAACAAGCGATGACTACATGCCACCGGCCGTTCCTGCACTGCCCAGCTTCATGCTCCACCGGGCCGTGAGCCACGTGATCCGGGACCTGGAACTCGACTATTGGAGCGGCACGGTCTATACCACCAACCGTCGGGTTTGGGAGCATGATGCCGCCTTCAAGGAGCATTTGCGCAGCCTCCGTTGCATGGCCATCGACATGGAGACGGCCACGCTGTTCACCACCGGTTTCGCCAATGGGATCCCCACCGGTGCCCTCCTCCTGGTGAGCGACCAGCCCATGGTCCCGGAAGGTGTGAAGACCAGTGCCAGCGATCTGGTGATCACCAACAACTTCGTGAACACCCATGTGCGTGTGGGCATCGAATCGCTTCGGGAGATCATCAACGGTGGCCGCTCGGTGAAACACCTGCGCTTCGAATGAGCAGCATCGAGTCCCTCAAGAAGATCACCGCCGAGCTCAAGGGCGGCAAGTTCCGTCCGGTGTACCTGCTCCACGGGGAGGAGACCTTCTTCATCGATCACCTGGCCGAGACGATCGAGCGGCTTGCCTTGCAGGAACACGAGCGTGACTTCAACCTCACGATCCTTTATGGTCCTGATGTGCAACCGGACCTGGTGAAGGACACCTGCCTGCGCTACCCCATGATGGCCGAACGGCAGTTGGTGATCATCCGGGAGTTGCAGAACTGGAAGATCGACCAGGTCGAGAAACTGGCGGGCTACTTCCTCAAGCCCACACCCACCACCGTGCTGGTGCTATGCTACATGCACAAGAAGGTGGATGGTCGCCGGAGCGTGATCAAGTCCATTGAAAAAGGGGGCGGTGCGGTGTTCCAGAGCGACCGGGTGAAGGAGGACAAACTGCCGGACCTGCTGGTGAACATCGCGAAACGCCAGAAGCGACGCCTGGGCATGAGCGAGGCGCAGCTGCTGGCGGCGCATCTGGGGAGCGATCTGGCACTGGCCGTGAAGGAGGTGGAAAAGCTTTGTCTGGTGACCGAGGAAGGTGGCCTGATCAGCGCCGAGATCATCCAGCGTTTCGTGGGGATCAGCAAGGACTTCAACATCTTCGAACTGCAGAATGCGCTGGGCAAACGCGACGTGCTGAAAGCCCAGCGGATCGCGCAGTACTTCAGTGCCTCACCCAAGGAACATCCGCTGCCCATGACCCTGGGGTTCCTGAACACGTACTTCACCAAGCTGGCGATCGTGCATACCATGACCGGCAAAAGCCAGCAGGAAATGGCCTCGGCCATGAAGGTGAACCCCTTCTTCCTGCGCGACTATCTGGAACATGCCCGCAACTACCCCTTGCGCAAGGTGGTGGATGCCCAGGGATACCTGCGCCAATGCGACATGCGCAGCAAGGGACTGGGCGGCGATGGGGCCCATGGCGAACTCTTGCGGGAGCTGATCGCCAAGGTGATGTCCTGAGAGATCGGGGTGCTGGCAAGGGAAGATCCCTGGGCATCCAATTCCACAGATCTTCCGAACGAGGGACGGTCGCTATCGAACGTCGAACGGCCTCGATATCGTCCACTGCATTCCGCTACTTTAGCGCCCCTTTGCAAGGAAACCCCCGCCCGATGTTCCGTACCGCTCTGAAGCCGCTCCTCCTGCTCCTGGCCTGTTCGATCCTGACCGATGTCGCGTCGCAGACCGGCACCATCCGGGGATTCGTGCATGACCAGAGCACCGGCGAACCCATCATTTTCACCAACGTGGTGCTGAAAGGAACGACCACGGGAGCGGCCACCGACGTGAACGGCTTCTACTCCATCAGTCGTGTTCCGGCCGGCACCTACACACTGTCCGTCACATATCTGGGGTACGACACGTTGGAAAAGTCCGTGACCGTTGGCAGCAACCAGATCGTCATGGAGAAACTTTTCCTGACACGGAGCGCTATCGAGATGCGGGAGTTCGAGGTGTCGGGCACCAAGCAGGAGGCCCAGGGTCAGGTACAGATCGGCGTGACCAAGCTTACTCCGCGGCAGATCGAACGCATGCCCGCCGTGGGTGGGGAATCGGACCTGGCCCAGTACCTGCAGGTGGTACCCGGCGTGATCTTCACGGGTGATCAAGGGGGACAGCTGTACGTCCGGGGCGGTTCCCCGATCATGAACAAGATGATGCTCGATGGCATGGTGCTGTACAACCCCTTCCACAGCATCGGACTTTTCAGTGTATTCGACAACGACATCATCCGCAATGCCGACATCCACACCGCTGGGTTCAATGCCGAACATGGTGGCCGGGTGAGTTCGGTGATGGACATCACCACACGCGACGGCAACAAGACGCGGTTCAGCGGCAAGGTCGGCGCCAGCACCTTCGCGGCCAAGGCCATGTTCGAAGGTCCGATCAAGAAACAGACCAGTCCGGGAGCGGGTTCCTCCTCCTTCCTGTTGAATGCACGGCACAGCTACCTGGACGAGAGCAGCAAGGTGTTCTACAGCTTCGTGGACACGGCAGGGCTGCCCTTCAGTTTCACGGACCTCTATGGGAAAGTGTCCTTCAATGGCGCCACCGGGAGCAAGTTCAACCTGTTCGGCTTCAACTTCACCGATGCCGTGCGCTACCGCGGCGTAAGCGACCTGAGCTGGACCAACTGGGGTGCGGGATCCAACTTCGTGCTGGTCCCGTCGGGCTCTGCGGTGCTGATCGATGGGGTCTTCGCCGTGAGCAACTACTCGATCGAACTGCAGGAGGGCGAACTCCCCCCCCGTACCAGTGAGGTGGCCGGCTTCAACGGTGGCTTGAACTTCAAGATCTTCAACGGGGAGGATGAAGCCCGCTACGGTGTGGAGATCCTGGGCTTCCGCACGAACTTCCAGTTCTTCAACAGCGTGGGGCGCGAGTTCCAACAGGAGGAGAACACCTCCGAGATCGCGGGCTACTTCAACTACAAGCGGAAGTACAGGAACGTGATCATCGACCCGGGGATCCGTCTGCACTACTACGCATCACTGGCCGTGGCCAGCATAGAGCCCCGCCTGGGCTTCAAGTGGAACATCACCGACGACTTCCGCTTCAAACTGGCGGCCGGTCGCTACAGCCAGAACCTGGTGGCGGCCAACAGCGACCGCGATGTGGTGAACCTCTTCTATGGTTTCCTCTCGGCACCGGACAACCTGCCCCGCACTTTGACCACTCCCAATGGCACGGTGCGCGAGGTGAAGGATCCCCTGCAACGGGCCAACCACTATGTGACGGGCGTGGAGTATGATATCAGCCGCGAATTCACCGCCAACTTCGAGGTGTACTACAAGGACTTCCGGCAGGTCACCAACATCAATCGCAACAAGCTGTTCAACGATACCCCCGAGTTCGCCGATGAACCGGATGAGTTGAAGAAGGACTTCATCGTGGAGACCGGCAGGGCCTACGGCGCGGACATGCAGTTGAAGTATGAGAAGAAGGGGACCTTCATCTGGGCGGTGTACAGCTACACCTTCGTGGACCGCTTCGACGGTATCACCGAGTACAACCCGGTGTGGGACCGTCGGCACAACGTGAACCTGCTATACAGTTACGCCTTCGGCAAGTTCGATTCGTGGAAGGCGAACGTGCGTTGGAACTTCGGATCCGGTTTCCCCACCACACAGACCCAGGGTTTCTATGGTCAGGTCCCCTTCGATGGCAACATCAACACGGACATCACCACCAGCAATGCCAACCTGGCCACCATCCTGGGCCCGTTGAACCAGGGCCGCCTGCCGACCTACCACCGCCTGGACATCGGCATCACCAAGACCTGGCGCTTCGATGAGCACCGGGCGCTTGAAGTGGACCTGGGCGTCACCAATGCCTACGATCGTCAGAACATCTTCTTCTACGATCGTACGTTGGGCCAGCGCGTGGATCAGCTGCCCATGTTGCCGAGCGCCGGTCTGAGCTACAAATTCTGAGTTGAGAAGCGCGGAAGTGTCGTTCCACCCCAATGATCCCGGGCGCATCCGGGCTGTGGATATTTCACCGATCCACTTGGACCACACGGCCTATATTTACACCCCGTGATCGCCGGGCAACCAACGGCGCTACATCAGGCGATGACGGGTTCCACCAAATACATCTTCGTTACCGGAGGAGTGACCTCCTCGCTGGGCAAGGGCATCATCAGTGCCAGCCTGGCCAAGCTGCTGCAGTCGCGCGGCTTCACCGTCACCATCCAGAAGCTGGACCCGTACATCAATGTGGATCCCGGCACATTGAACCCCTATGAGCATGGGGAGTGCTATGTGACCGAGGACGGTGCGGAGACCGATCTGGACCTGGGGCATTACGAACGCTTTCTGGATACCGCCACCTCGCAGGCCAACAACGTCACCACCGGCCGGATCTACCAGAATGTGATCAGCAAGGAGCGACGCGGAGAGTATCTGGGCAAGACCGTGCAGGTGATCCCCCATATCACCGACGAGATCAAGCGCAACATCCAGGCGCTGGGCCGAAAGGGCATCTACGACTTCGTGATCACCGAAGTGGGTGGCACCGTGGGCGATATCGAAAGCCTGCCGTACGTGGAGGCCATCCGTCAGTTGAAGTGGGAGAAGGGCCGGGACTGTCTTTCCATCCACCTGACCCTGCTGCCCTACCTGCGCACGAGCGGCGAACTGAAGACCAAGCCCACCCAGCACAGCGTGAAGGAACTGCTGAGCCTGGGCGTGCAACCCGACGTGCTGGTGTGCCGCACGGAACACCCCATGCACCAGGGCATGAAGGAGAAGATCGCGTTGTTCTGCAATGTGGAACCGCGCTCGGTGATCGAGAGCCGCGATGCGGACACGATCTACGATGTGCCGCTGCTGATGCTGGAGGAAGGCCTGGACGAGGTGGTGCTCAGCAAGCTCGGCATCGAGGGCTATCCCGAGGTGGACCTGACCGCGTGGTCCGATTTCCTGCGCCGTTACAAGGAGCCCAAGCGCGAAGTGCACATCGGACTCGTCGGCAAGTACGTGGAACTGCAGGATGCCTACAAGAGCATCAAGGAGGCCCTGGAGCATGCCGGTGCGGAGAACGAGACCCGCGTGCACATCAAGTGGGTGCACAGCGAGAAGCTCACAGCGCGCAATGTGACCAAACAACTCGGCGGGCTGTCGGGGATATTGGTGGCACCGGGCTTCGGGCACCGCGGCATCCAGGGCAAGATCGAGGCGATCCGTTTCGCGCGGGAGCAGGGCATACCCTTCCTGGGGATCTGTCTGGGCATGCAATGCGCGGTGATCGAGTTCGGTCGCAATGTCCTGGGGCATGAGGATGCCAACAGCACCGAGATGGATGCCGATACGAAGCATCCCGTGATCGCCATGATGGAGGATCAGAAGACCATTGCCGACAAGGGTGGCACCATGCGGCTGGGCGCCTACCCCTGCAAGCTCAGTGAGGGCAGCCGCGCACATGGGATCTATGGCCGCAAGGACATCAGCGAGCGGCACCGGCATCGCTACGAGTTCAACAACGCGTACCTCGATGGCTATGAGAAGGCCGGCATGAGCGCCAGTGGCATCAATCCGAAAGGCAAGTTGGTGGAGATCGTGGAACTGAAGGACCACCCCTGGTTCATGGGCGTACAGTTCCATCCGGAGTATCGCAGCACGGTGGCCAAACCGCATCCCCTGTTCGTGAGCTTCGTGCAGGCCGCTGTAAAGCAGGGCGCGGTAAGGATCGAGAAAGCGGAAGCGTAGGGCATGTGACCATGTGGGCGTGTGCTCATGTGACCATGGAGGCATCGGCATGGTCAGCGCTCCGTCGGGGTTCTCAGTGGTGTCCGGTCCGTGCAGTTGCTTGGCCGCCGCGTTCGGACTACCAGCGGCCATGGCATGCCCCTTCCCTCTGCACCCACAGTTGCGTTCTTGCCCACACGCCCACATGCCCACATGCCCACATGAATTGTGCTCCTTCCCACTTCCTCCCCCCGTCTATCTTTGCCGCCTTTCGTAAGTGAACGTTATTCCTCAGGGACAGTAAATGGATCGCAATTCCGTCACCGGCTTCATCCTGATCGCCGCCATTCTGATCGGCTACACCTGGTACACCATGCCAAGTGCCGAGCAACAGGCCTTGGAGCAGCGCACGCGCGACAGCCTGGCGCAGGTGGACATGGAGCAACGTGCCCTGGAGGCCGAACGATCCCTGCGCGAGCGCGGTGCCCCGGACCCGGACGCACCCACATCGTCCACCGCCACACTGAGCGCCACCGACACGACCGATCAGGCCCTGGCCGACAGTCTGCGCAACGCAGCCTCGCTGCAGCGGCTCGGGGTATTCTCAGCTGCTTCGGAAGGCACCACGGACGACGTGACCATCGAGAACGAGCGGATGCAGGTCAGCTTCCGGACCCACGGCGCCGCACCCTCCGTGATCCGTCTGAAGGAGTACAGCACGTACCCGGGAACACCGCTCTACCTCACCGACCCCGATTCCAGCGAGTACGAGTTCCGCTTCTTCCTGGGGAACCTCGACCTGAGCACCAACGACCTGCACTTCAAAGCGGTACGCAAGGCACCGGACCACGTCGTGTTCACCGCCCCCACCACGGATCCCGCCAAATACCTGCAACTGGAGTACCGCTTGGACGAGGAGACCTACTTCATGCATGTGCAGGCCCGTTTCGTGGGCATGCAGGGCGAGGTGGATCCCCGCAACCTGATGTTCCGCTGGAACATCACGGGCTTCAACAACGAAAAGCACCGCGAGTCGGAACTGCAGAAGAGCGGGGTTTATTTCAAGTATTTCAGCGATGGACGCGACTACCTGAGCGAGAGCGATGCCGATGAGAAGACCTTGCAGGGACGCACCAACTGGGTGGCCTTCAAGCAGGACTTCTTCACCGTGGCCATGATCAGCGAGGAGGGCTTCGCCAACGGCTCCGAGATCGCGATCACACCGCTGGAGGATCCCCGGTACACCAAGCATTATGCTGCCAAACTCTTCTTCGAGAAGGAGCGCAACGCCGATGCTTCGCTGGACATGCGATTCTACATGGGGCCGAACCACTTCGGCACGCTGCGCCGTACGGAGATCCCCGAGTTCGACCACATCATCGACCTGGGCTGGGGCATCTTCGGTTGGATGAACCAATGGATCGTGATCCCCATCTTCAACTGGCTCAACGGTTGGGGCTGGAACTACGGGATCATCATCCTGGTGCTCACCCTGGTGATCAAGCTGCTGTTGATGCCGCTCACCTATAAGAACCTGGTGGCGAGCGCCAAGATGCGCGTGATGAAGCCCGAGATCGATACGATCAACGAGAAGCACAAGGACGGTGATGCACTGAAGAAACAGCAGGCCACCATGGACCTGTACCGCAAGGCCGGCGTGAACCCCGCCAGCGGTTGCGTGCCCATGCTGATCCAGATGCCCATTCTCTACGCCATGTTCCGCTTCTTCCCCAGCAGCATCGAACTGCGGCAGGAGAAGTTCCTCTGGGCCGACGACCTCAGCAGCTACGACAGCATCCTGGACCTGCCCTTCACCATTCCCATGTATGGTGACCATGTCAGTCTATTCACCCTCTTGATGGCACTGAGCACCGTGTTCTACACGATGATCAACCAGCAGCAGATGCCCACCCAGCAGGGCATGCCGAACATGAAGGTGATCATGTACCTCTTCCCGGTGATGATGCTCTTCTTCCTGAACAGCTTCAGCGCGGGCTTGAGCTACTACTACCTGCTGGCCAACATCATCAGCATCCTGCAGATGACCCTCTTGAAAAAGTGGTTCGTGGACGAGGATAAGCTGCGCGCGCAGTTGTTGCTGAACATGAAGACCCCCAGGAAGAAAGGTCGCTGGCAGCAACGCTTGGAGGACATCCAGAAACAACAGCAGGCCCAACAGGGAAAGCGGCGCAAACGTTGAGCGCTCCCGGGTCATGGCGTGTTCCGGCACGGGAATGGCCGCTTCCGCATTTCACAGACAACACGATCCCCGATGGATGCACGAATGATCACGACCGCCTTCTTCTCCGTCCTGCTCCTGTTCGCATGCAAGAGCAAACAGACTTCCGCCGACAATGGAAGCGTTGGTGCGGCGGGCAACGAGCAGGCACAGCTGGGTGGCAAGGCCGCCGCCGACTCCCTGTTCCTGAACTTTCAACGCACCCCCTGCTTCGGCACCTGCAAGGCCTATCGCATCAACCTGTACCGCAGTGGCCATGCGACCTTCGAAGGTGTGGCGCACATGGAGAAGGAAGGAATGCATCGCGCGGTCGTGGGGCGCGATACCATGGAAATGATCCTTGCCGAGGCCCGGTCCATGGGCTTCTTCGACCTGAAGGATGAATATGACAGTCAGGTGACCGACCTGCCCAGCACCATCATCCGCATCCACGCCGACGGGGTCGACAAGCAGGTGATCGGCCGGGTGGGCACGCCGGAAAGCTTCAAGGCCCTGGCCAACAAGCTGGATGAACTGCTGCTTCCCGTTCCCTGGGTCCCGATGCCCGTGGATCGTTGAGCGGACCGCCCCCATTCACCCCTCCCACCCCTTTCCGCTGTGCCTGAACGGCAGGGGCGGTTACCTTTGCGACCCCAATTGTAGACCCTCATCAACACCAACCGTATGAAGCGTTCCCTCATCATTCTAGCCACCGCGTTCCTGGTGGTCGTCGTCCAGGCCCAGGAGGGCATGTGGCTCCTCGACAAGCTCAAGACCATCAACGAGTCCGACATGCAGCAGAAGGGCCTGAAGCTCACTGCGGACGACATCTACAACATCAATGGCAGCAGCATGAAGGACGCCGTGGTGCGCCTCGGTGGCGGATTCTGCACGGGCGAGATGGTAAGCCCCGAAGGTCTGTTCCTCACCAACCACCACTGTGGCTACAGTGCCGTGCAGAGCCTCAGCAGTGTGGAGAACGACTACCTCACCGATGGTTTCTGGGCGAAGACCCGCAAGGATGAACTGCCCGCCGGCTTCAATGTGAGCTTCCTGCACAGCATCATGGATGTGACCGAGCAGGTGATGGCCGAACTGAACGACGACATGGACGAAGCCACCCGCGGTATGACGATCCAGCAGGCGGGTGCCAAGCTGAAGTCGGAAGCACCCCAGGGAACCGGATTGAGCACCGACTTCAAGGTGATGTACGAGGGCAACGAGTTCTATCTCTACACCTACAAGACCTA
Organism: Flavobacteriales bacterium; assembly: GCA_041745875.1. GTDB lineage: Bacteria > Bacteroidota > Bacteroidia > Flavobacteriales_F > PHOS-HE28 > PHOS-HE28. The sequence continues at coordinate 19,514 of JBGTIB010000173.1, forward strand.
CCGAGATGTGCGCCTGGTGGGCACCCCGCCCAACGCCATCGGCAAATACGGCGGTGATACCGACAACTGGATGTGGCCGCGCCACACGGGCGATTTCGCCATGTTCCGCGTTTACACCGGTCCCGATGGTGAACCCGCCGATCCGTCCGATGCGAACATTCCTTTCAAGCCTGCGCACTTCTTCCCGGTCAGCCTGCAGGGCGTGCAACCCGACGACATCACCATGATCATGGGCTTCCCCGGAAGCACCGACCGTTTCCTCAGCAGCCAGGGTGTGCAACTGGCGCTTGATGTGGAGCAACCCAGCCGGGTGAAGATCCGCGGCGTGAAGCTGGACATCATGAAGGAGGACATGGATGCGAGCGACGATGTGCGCATCAAGTACGCCGCCAAGTATGCCCAGGTGAGCAACTACTGGAAGTACTTCATCGGCCAGCAGCGCGGCTTGAAGCGTCTGAAGGTGTACGACAAGAAGAAGAAGCAGGAGGACGAACTGATGGCCTGGGTGAACGCCGATGCCGGTCGCAAACAGAAATACGGTGGCATGGTCGACCTGCTCGAGCAGGGCTATGCCGAGCGCCGCAAGTTCGAAAAGGCCAGCACCTACATGCAGGAGGCCGCCTTCGGAAGCGAGATGGTGATCATGGGCTTCCGCTCCTATGCGTTGTTGAACCAGTTGCGCACCGATGCGAAGGATGCTTCCGCAGTGGCAGCCGCAGTCGCCCAGGTACAGGCCGCAGCGGACGGTTTCTTCAAGGACTACAACGCATCGACCGATGAGAAGATCACCGCCGCGATGTTCCGCCTGATCCACCAGAACGTGGAGCGTGACCTGCAGCCTTCGGTGATGTCAACCATCGAGAAGAAGTACAAGGGGAATTTTGATGCCTGGGCGAAGGCCGTGTTCAGCACCAGCATGTTGGTGGACCGCAAGAAGCTCGACGCCTTCCTGGCAAAGCCCAGCCTGAAGGCCATGGAGAAGGACCTGGGTATGCAGGCTTCGGAAAGCTGCCTGAACCACTTCCGCAACATCCTTGGCCCCGCGGTGGGTGCCAGCGAAGCGGACATCGAACGCGGCTACCGCCTGATGGTGGCAGCGATGCGCGAAATGGACCAGGAGCGCATGTGGTATCCCAATGCCAACAGCACCATCCGCCTCACCTACGGCAAGGTGGGCAGCTACGAGCCTGCCGATGCCGTGCACTACGATTACGTGACCACCCACCGGGGTATCCTGGAAAAGGAGGATCCCACCAGCGATGAGTTCATCGTGCCCGCACGGCAGAAGGAACTGCTGCTGAAGAAGGACTTTGGGCGCTACGCCGATGCCAGCGGCGACCTGATCCCCTGCTTCATCAGCAGCAACGACATCACCGGCGGCAACAGCGGCAGTCCCGTGCTGAACGGCAATGGCGAACTCATCGGCATCGCCTTCGATGGCAACTGGGAATCGATGAGCGGCGACATCTCCTTCGAACCCGAACTGCAACGCACCATCAGCGTGGACATCCGCTACGTGCTGTGGACCATCGACAAGTTCGCCGGTGCCAGGCACTTGGTGGATGAGATGACCGTGGTGGAGCGCAAGGCCCCGCAGGCGGAACCCGAAGCAGTGGTGCCCGCGCCAGCAACGCCCGTGCGCACGCCAGCGAAGAAGTAAGCTTCCTCTTTACAGAATGAAGAACGGCGTTCCATGCGGGACGCCGTTCTTCGTTAGTAGGGGGAGATGACTTCTTCAGCTCATTCCTTCATACAACACGCCCGGCGAACGCACCATCCACGCAGACTTGCACCGGCGCTGATCGATCTTCACATGATCACCCTGCTCCCCTCCGCTTCACCTCCGCGATCACCGCACCCACCGCACCCATCACCGGCGCGAAGAGCAAGCCCAGCAACGGCACTTTGAGCAGCAAACTGAAGAGCGCACCATTGGCCAGCACGGCGCCCAGTCGTTCGTTCACGGCGCGCACACTTTCGCCGATGCGCATGCGCCGCCGCTCGAAGACATATTCGAACATGGAGAAGCCGTAGAAGTAGGCCGACACCGCGAAGAGCAGGACCAGGGTAAGCGGGGCCAGCAAGGGCATGAACAAGGTGAGCATCCACAGGGCGATGCTGATGGAGATCTCGATGATGCCGTTGCGCACCGCCACCAGCGATCCGCGCAAGGCGTCCTTGATCAACTGCCCCCAGCTGAACGGGAAGCGCACACCGGTAAGCACTTCCTCGGTGCGCTCGCTGGCATAGGCCAACAGCGGTGAAAGCAGGATGAGGATGATGTACTTGTTGGCCACGAACAGGAGGTAGGCGATCGCCACCTTGAGGATGATGGCCACGATCACATCGCGGGCACCGTTGATGTAGGCTTTCACATCGCTCCACCAGCCATCATCGTTCTCCGTGACCGGGATCTCCAACGTGCCGCTCACCCAGGCCACCAGCTCGTTCGCGGGTCCCAACAGGATGGCGAACAAACCGAAGGTGAGCAGCAACCACAGCAGTACCGGCACCAGGAACATCCAGCCCATGCCATGCTTCAGCACAAAGCGGAAAGCGGACATGAAGCCGTTGATGCCGAGGGAGAGGTCGCGGAGGAAGGACATGGGCGTGTGAAGATCGTTGTCTGTTGTCAGTTGTCCGTCGTTCGTGGGCTTGTGCAGGCCGGAGATCTCAGCGCCATGGAGGCCACTGGTTCGTACTGCCGCAGAACGGTAGTGAAGTGCCCGAACAAAGATCAGCGTGCGGTCCCCGGAAGCCCGAAGAACGGTGGATGGCGGCCGAACAACGAATAGCGACCAACGCCTGTCGAACCACCCCGGTTACCTTTGCCGCTTCTTCCCTTCCCTGCATGGAACTCAGCCCCCTTACCGCCCTGTCCCCCATTGATGGCCGCTACCGCGACCGCACACGAGGCCTGGCGCGCTGGTTCAGTGAGCAGGCGCTGATGCGCTACCGGCTGCGGGTGGAACTGGACTACTTCACATTCCTGTGCGAAGTGCCCCTGCCAGAACTCGATGGCACCGACCTGCGGAAACTTGCCGAGGTACGGCGCCGCATCGGCGATCTCAGCACGAGTGATGCGCAGCGCATCAAGGACATCGAGAAGGTGACCAACCACGATGTGAAGGCGGTGGAGTATTTCCTGAAGGAGCGCCTGGAGGAGGCCGGGCTGGAGCGGCAACAGGAGTTCGTCCATTTCGCGCTCACCAGCCAGGACATCAACAACACGGCACTGCCACTGCTGATCAAGGATTTTGTGTTCGAGGCTTACGTGCCCGCAATGACCGGCCTGCGCGACGAGTTGCACGGCCATGCGCTGGAATGGAGCAATGTGCCCATGCTGGCGCGCACACATGGGCAACCCGCATCGCCCACGCGCCTGGGCAAGGAACTGCAGGTCTTCGTGGAACGGCTGGACGACCAGTTGAAGATGCTGCGCGCGGTGCCCTTCAGCGGAAAATTCGGCGGCGCCACCGGCAACTTCAATGCGCACCACGCCGCCTACCCCGAGTACGACTGGGTGAAGCTCGCCGACCGGTTCATGGATGAGAAGCTGGGAATCGCCCGCCAACAGTTCACCACACAGATCGACCATTACGACCACCTGGCCGCGTTGTTCGATGCCATGCGCCGCGTGAACACGATCCTGCTGGACCTGAGCCGCGACCTGTGGCAGTACATCAGCATGGATTATTTCCGGCAGCGGATCAAGGCGGGCGAGATCGGCAGCAGTGCCATGCCGCACAAGGTGAACCCCATCGATTTCGAGAACGCGGAGGGCAACCTGGGCATCGCCAACGCGCTCTTCGGTCACCTCAGCGAGAAGCTGCCCATCAGCCGCCTGCAACGCGATCTGACCGACAGCACGGTGACACGCAACGTGGGTGTGCCCATGGCGCATACCATGATCTCGGTGGACTCCATCCGCAAGGGTCTCGGCAAGCTCTTGTTGAACGAGGGGGCTATCGCACGCGACCTGGATGCGCAATGGCCCGTGGTGGCCGAAGGGATCCAGACCATCCTGCGGCGTGCCGGTTTCCCGCAACCGTACGAACGCTTGAAAGAGCTCACCCGCGGGAAGGAACGCATCGGCCAGGCGGACATCGCGGTCTTCATCGACGGCCTGGACGTGGCGGATGATGTGAAGGAACGGCTGCGCGCATTGAGCCCGAGGAACTACACCGGCATCGACCTTTTGGGACGTGTGATGCCTTGACCAAGGGCAGCGCGTACGCCCACATACCAATCGCGCGTTGTTGTCCCATCTGCCTACCGCAAGCATTGACACATGGCACGGCCACGGACCCGACTGTTGATCTGGATGCTGCTACCACTGGCCTTGGGCGTGGTGCTGCTTTGGTGGTGCGACAGCCATGTAAGCAGCAGCACACGGTCCTTACTGAGCTACGACCTTGATGAGGTCCCCCACAACGAGGTCGGTCTTGTGTTGGGCACCTCACACCGCTCACGTGGTGGACGGCCGAACCAGTTCTTCGCGCACCGCATCGAAGCCGCCGCAGCATTGTACCATGCAGGCAAGGTCAGGCACTTGTTGGTGAGCGGCGATAATAGCACGATGCAGTACAATGAGCCCTGGAAGATGCGTGCTGCACTGATCGCCGCCGGTGTGGACAGTACGCACATCACCTTGGACTACGCCGGCTTCCGGACCTTGGACAGCGTGGTGCGCGCGCGGGAAGTATTCGGCCAACAACGTTTCACGGTGATCAGTCAACGCTTTCATGTCGAGCGCGCGGTGTTCATCGCACGGCGGAAGGGCATCGATGCGGTGGGCTACAATGCGCGCGACGTCGGTGCATACAGCGGGTTCCGCACGATGTTGCGTGAAAAAGCGGCCCGCGTGAAGGTCTTCCTGGACCTGCTGTTCGTAGTGGAACCACACTTCCTGGGCGACCCCGAGATCATCGTGATCGACACCCTGCCCACTGCGCCTGATGTGGCCTCAGATACCGAACTCCACCTGGAAGAGCCCGGTCCAGGCGGTGCCCGGTGAGGTGGTGTGCATGCGCCCTTCCAGCCAGCGATAGCCCAGGTACAACTGTAGTTTGATACGATGGCCCTTGAGGTACTTGGTGGATCCCAGCAGGATCTCCTCGGTCAGGGATCCCTGCCCCTCCACCCCTTCGCGCGGAACGACGCGTGAATAGCGCGTGGCGATCTCGTAATGGCTGAGGAACAGCTTGCTCAGTTGTGAATTGAACCCCTGTCCCACCTGCACGGCACGCAGGTCACCATCCGCAGAGATGGTGACCGGATCAGGGCTGGTGCGATCGAAATACTCCGAACTCCAGGCCCAGCCCTTGTATTTCAGCAACATGTCCGTGATGAACGTACCGATGTCGCTGGACCCATAAAGCTCGCGCCCGAACTGCCCACCGGTGCGATAGGCTCGGTCGTTGTAAGAGTATGTTCCGGCAATGCTGAGCTTCGGTTTCGGCTCGAACTCCAGATCACCCTCGGAGTAGTCACCATCATCGGTGAAGGTTCCGAATGGCAGCCATTCAAGCCGGCCGGTGTAGGCCATCCCCGCGTTACCTGGTGAAGCGCCGCGACCATCTCCGGTGGTGAAGGCACCCTTCAGACGGAACTGCTGTGGGCCCAGGGGGATGGTCCAATAGCTGAACAAACCGAAATCACGATCGATGGTGTACAGCGCATTGGCGATCGAACGGTCCGCGAACTGCTGGTTGCCCGACGAGATCACGCGCTGACGGTTGCCGGGAAGTTTGCTCTGCCCGAAGCCCAGGTAGAAACGCTTGTTGAGATGGTAGTAGACCATCGCATCGCGAATGGGTTGGGGCACGGTACCATCCTCCAGTTCCAGGTCGGCCTTGGTGAACGACAGTTGGATGTAGTACTGGAACTTGCGGTTCAACACGAAGCCATCGAAACGCAAACGAAGCCGGCGAACACGGGCATCCACGATGGCTGCACTGAGATCATCGCCGGACACCGTGGTCAGGCCCATGCGGCTTTGCATCCGGAAACGCAGGTTGAGCAAGATCAGCGAATCCTTGCTGAAGCTGATGCCATCCTTCACATCTATCAACGATAGTTCGTCGCGCTCCTGCTGTGCCATGACCAGTAGGCCCGGGCAGAACAACACAAGTGCAGCGACCGTCCGGCGGATCAACGTTCCGATCATCGAATACAAAGGAACAGATCCGGAGGCTGTACTTCACACGCCATCACAAGGTGCGGCGCTTCTGTAGTTCGCGCTGGAACACGACCAGGTCATTGGCCGGGATGTCCTTCAGACCAAGGCTTCGCATCTGCGTGATCACCTGACCTCTGTGCTGCGTACCGTGGTTGCAGCAGTGCATGATCATCTGCCATGCGGGCTGCTGGTAAGCATTGCCCTTCAGATCGGAATAAGTGTGAACGGTCTGCAAGGATGCATCATCCAGGCCGAGCACGTGGTCGTGAAAACGGCGTGAATGGGTAAGTAGCGAAGCGATCGAACGATCCGCCTCTGCAGGCCAGGCGTGGGGGATACCCCTCAGCCTGCAAAGCCACGCGTGTTCGGCGTCGCGGATGTGGAGCAGGGTGGCACGCAGCGAGGGGAAGCTGCCATCCACGGGACGATCCAGCAGCGCATCGGGCTCATTGCTGAACCGTTGTACGAATCGTTCATTGGCCCAGGCTCCGTAGGCGACGAAATGGTGGATGATCTCCGTGGCGAACATGGTCGGGTGGATAACGTTGTTAAAAATACGTCAAGGCACTGTCCATCACCCTTGAAAGGATAGCCGGACCTTCGCACGGAAGACCACGGAATGATCACAACACTGTTCGGAAAAAAGAAGATCACGGAGGACAAGCTGTCCAATGTATTCGTGAACGCCGTGTTGGAGCTGACGGAGAACGGCTTCCCGGTGGTGGCGGACGAAGTGAACGAGTCCCCCGAGTTCGAGGTATCGCCGAACATCAACCCTGCGGACGATGCGCGCTTCGCCATGGTGGTGCTCACGGGTAATCTGATCGAGATGGAACGCCTGCTGGGCCCCGGACTGGACCGGCGCATCTTCGCCCTGTCCATCTCCAAGTTCGCCCAGACCTTGGGCCGCCCCGGTTCGGAGCTTGAAGAAGAGGTGCATGCCCTGAAGAGCCGGATGGAGCGGCTCAACTTCCCCAGCAAGAGCACGGCCCGCGGCATGAGCGCCGTACTGTTCCGGGAGTATGACCTGTTCTGTTACCAGGACATCTACTTCCGCGAGCAACGCTCCCCCAACCCCATCATCCTGAAGCGCCTGACCAACCTGATGGGCTACTTCCTGTGGAGTTGGAACGATGTGATGGAGCAGTACCGCGTGGTCTGATCGCGCACGGCACGGTCGTCAGGCGACGCGTTCCTCCCCTACCCCGAGTTCCTCCACGGCCATCTCCACGATGCGACCGCCGATGGCAAGTGCCGCTGTGGCCGCGGGTGATGGAGCATTGAGCACGTGGATGTGCCGACCCCGCCGCTCGATCCGGAAATCATCCACCATGTTCCCGTCGGTACCCAACAGCATGGCCCGCACCCCGGAACGGCCCGGTTCGATATCGGCCATGGTCAGTGAGGGGATCAGGCGCTGAAGGGTGCGCAGGAAAAGCTGTTTGCTGAAGGCCCGGCGATACTCTCCGATCCCGTAACCCATGTTGCGCAGGAATAGTTTCCAGGTGCCGCCATAGGTGAGGGCATCCACGGAATCCTTCAGGTTGAAATCGGTCCTGCCGTAGCCTTCGCGCTTGAAGGTGAACACCGCGTTGGGGCCGCACTCGATGCTCCCGTCCGTCATCCGTGTGAAGTGTACCCCCAGGAAAGGGAAGCGTGGATCGGGTACCGGGTAGATCAGGTGCTTCACCTTCTGCTTGCCCTGTTCCGTCAGGTCGTAGTAATCCCCCCGGAAGCCAACGATCCGCTCGTTCACCGTGGCACCATCGGCACGGGCCAGCCGGTCGCTCTGCAAGCCACCACAGAAGATCGCATGGCGCGTCTGGTAGGTGGTCTTGGACGTGGTCACCACACTGTACCCCTCCTTCTGTTCCACACGGCGGAACTCCTCGCCGAGATGCACCTGACTGCCCGGGTTGATGCCCACCGCGATCTCGACCATCCGGTTGGTGGCGCCTTTGAAATCGATGATGCCGGTACAACCCACGCGGACCCCGGCGATGCCTTCGCAGTACGGTTCGATCTCGCGGATCTCGGCGGCGGTCACCCGTTGCATATCCTCGATGCCGTTCGCGATGCCGGTGTTCATGATCTTCTCCAGTCGCGGCAGTTCCTCCTTATCGGTGGCCACGATCAACTTTCCGCAGATATCGTGCTTGATGCCGTGCTCCCGGGCGAAGGCCACGAGCTCACGGCGACCATTGACACAGTTCAAGGCCTTGTAGCTGCCGGGCTTGTAGTAGATGCCGCTGTGGATCACGCCACTGTTGCGGCCGGTCTGGTGTCCCGCCAGGGTCCGCTCCTTCTCGAGGAGCAGGATGCGCAGGTCCGGAAAGCGACTTTGCAACTTGAACATGGTGGCGGCACCTACGATGCCTCCACCCACGATCACCACATCCCAGGTCTCTTTGTTGCTCATTTGTGCGAATGCAATGGCGCCTTCTACGCAATGCCACCGCGAAAGTAACGGGAGGCCATGTTCAACCCTCGACGGACAACACGGCCACCTCGCGGCGCGGCACCAGCGCCAGGAGGATCAGGGCCACTACGAAGAAGCATCCGATGATGATCACCGTGTTGCGCAGGTCGCCGGTAAGCTGGTACACCATGCCGTATGCGAAGGTGCCCAGCACGGTGCCCACGTAGTAGCTCACATCGTAGAAACTGAAGTATGAGGCGTGATCGATGGTGTCGGGCAGGAACTTGGCATAGGTGCTGCGCGACAAAGACTGGCTGCCACCCATCACCAGGCCCACGCCACAGGCCAAGGCGTAGAATTCCCAAGCCCACTCGATCCGGTACGCGGCCACGCACAGCAGCAACCAGATCGCACATCCGATGGTCAGCGCCGCCAAGTTGCCGAAGCGTTTGCTGAGCCCCACGAAGATGTACGCCCCTACGGCTGCAACGAGTTGGATCAGCAGGATGCTGATGATCAGGCTGGCGTCACTGATCGGCACCACCTGTCCGAATTCATCGATGTCCTTCACCTCCTCCTTGGCGAAGGTGACGGCCAGGTACATGATCGTCTGTATCCCCATGTTGAACACGAAGAAGGCCATGAGATAGCCGTTGAGGCGTTTCGTGCTTTGTAGTTCACGCCACACCTTGCGCAGTTCCCGGTAGCCGTTGAGCAGGATGTCGTTGGTGGCCTTGCGTCCATAGGGGTTGTCTGGCAATACGCGGAAGGCGAACTGCGCAAAGCCCGCCCACCAGACCGCCACGGTGAGGAAGGTGATCCGGGCGGGCAGTCCTTCCTGATCGGGGATCCCGAACCAGTGGGGCTTCATCACCATGATCAGGTTGAGCACGAGCAGGAGCACACTGCCGAGATAGCCCATGGTATAACCGCGCGCACTGACGCGATCATGGTCCTTCGGTTCGGCGATCTCGGGCAGAAAGGCATCGTAGAAGATGAGGCTGCCGCTGAACCCGGCACAGGCCAGCATCACCAGGAATAACCCGATCCACAGGTTCTCCATCCCGAAGAAGAAGAGGCCCGCGCAGGAGGCGGCTCCCAAATAACAGAAACCCTTCAGGAAGGACTTCTTGCGACCGGTGTGATCGGCGATGCCGCTGAGCAGCGGTATGATCAGGGCCACCAAGAGGAAGCCGGCGGAGAGTGCATAGGAATAGAGCGATTGTGCTGGCAATCCGTAGCGCTCCTGCACCAGGTCGGTATCGCCATCGTGTGTGATGGCCAGGTAGAAGACCGGGAAGATGGCCGTGGTGATGGTGAGCGAATAGACCGAGTTGGCCCAGTCGTACATCGCCCATCCGCGAATGACCCTGGGGTCGCCTTTGCGGATGGTTGCCGAGCGGGTCATTCGCCGGGAAAGGTAGGGGCTGAACGGTCGGTGGAAAGCTCCTGTTGGAAAGGAGGTCACCGACGACGGAACGAGCGCGGGACCCTACTTCACCAACTCCACCTCCACCCGTCGGTTCTTGCTCATGGCGACCTCATTGCCCGCCCCATCCGCCGGCGCACGATCATCCTGGGAGGACACGATGATACGCGAAGCCACGATACCGGCCTCCAACAACGCTTCCTTCACAGCCTCGGCACGTTCTGTTCCGAGTTGCTCCAGATCGGGGCGCATGCGCATGCGGTCCTTCTCCAATTCATCGATGTGCCCGATGAGATGGACCTTGAGGGTGGGATCGGCCTCCATCTGTGTGGCGGTCTCGGTGATCCATTGTTCCATGGAGCGATCGATGTTACGCTGGAAGCGCTTGAAGTAGAATACCTGGGCATCCACGCGCTGGGCCGGTGTCCAACTCGGGCTCATGGCGCCCCGGCGACTGAAGATGAACTCGCTCTCGGCCTTGTCCAATTGCTCGCAGGTGCATTCGTTCTCGAACTTCACGGGGGTCACGCTCACATCATCGATGAAGTAGTAAGCTTCCATCAATTGCGGACGGGTCTCACCCTTGGGTGGTTTCACCTTCTCCGTGTCGGTCTTTTCGTTGGCCGTGAAGTTTCCGATGATGATGTATTGTTCATTTCCCTTCGCCTCGTAAACGCCGCATACCCCCTGCCAGCTGTACGCGTCGTTATAGATGCGTGATCGCAGGATGGGCACCTGGGCATTGAAGGTCAGATGGGCTTCGTCGTTCTTGCTGATGACCACACTGCTCATGTAAGCACCGAGTTCGTTGGTGGCATACTTGCTGAGATCGCCCAGGCTCACATAGTACTTCACACAATACTTCTGGTCCTTCTTCAAGGTGTTCTTGAACTTGGCCTGCAGGTAGGTGCGGGGTTTCTTGTTCTGGTAACTCCACCACCGGACACCGGCATAGTTCTCGCCGGTCAGTGCCGACTGGTCACCTACTTCATTCCGGGGGGCGCTCACCGGTGCACCGGGCACTGTTCCGGTGAACAGGTCGGCCTTCGCATTGGTGGGGCTCTTCCAGCCTTTGGACATTTCAATGCTGCCCAGTCGCTTGAGCTTGCCTTCGAATTCCTCGAAACCGCCGTTCTCGACCAGGTTGTTGTCGTCCTTCGCGTCCTGGGCCGGCACCAGCACAGGCATCAGCAGTAGTGTTCCGAGGATCACGAGTGTAGGGATACGCATGGGTCGTACTGATTTGAGTTGAAGTGCCGGGCCAAGTTAGTGTTACCGCCCTATGTGGCATCGGCCATGGCAGAGGGTATCCATTCCCGGTCGTGGTGGCCCGCCTTGCCAAGGTCGTGCCGAAGCGCGCGTCTAACGCAGGAATGCGAACCCGGCGGCAAGTTGCAGCATGCCCTGCCGTGTCTTCAGCAGGTCGGTATCCTCTTCCAATGTGCCCAGTTCGTGCCAGTAGCGCAGGCCGATATCAATGCCTCCATCACTGCGGTAGTTGACCCCTGCGACCGCTGCGAAACGTACTTCGTAAAGGCCTTCGGTGGAGCTGTTGGTGTTGGAGAATGGCACGTTGAAACCTTGCAGGAAGGAACCTAGCCTGAGTTCCCCGGAGGTATTCGCGTTACTGGACAGCAGGTACGCGGCAGCTGGTCCGGCCACGATGGAGAAATGCTCGCCAAGCTTGTATCCCAGCAACACCGGCAGTTCGAGGTAGGCACGTTGCACCTTCACTTCAGCCTCCACCCCGGCTGTGATCGGAAAACCCTGGAAGAAGAAGGTGGAGTCGAAACTTTCGTCGTAACGGTGGTTCCTGACACCATATAGGAGTTCGGTGCGCAGGAACAATTTTTCTGAAAGTGCCAGTTCGGAGAACACGCCGCCATGGTATCCGAAGCCATTGATCGCCTTGGGTTCCAGGGAGAGCGGTACCGGCAGATCGCCCAGTTCGGTGGTCGTAATACAATAGCTCCCGCCCACCTTCACGCCCAATGTGAATTGGGCGCACATCTCTTGTGCAGCTAGCAGCGCAAGTATCGTGATCAGCTGTTTCATTGTACTTCAGGGAACGGTCCAACGGGATCGGTGGGCAAGATACCAGCTCCGCAACTACAGGCACCACACCCAAAGGATCCTGGATTTCGAGCTATTCATCCCGATCACCGTCGCCTACCCCAGCTGCTGCGCCCTTATGATGTTCAATGCACGACAAGCCTTGCCCACTCTCATGCTGTGCCGTGCAGGTATGTGCACGTTATGGCTTGTCTGTAAAGCCATCGGCTGGCTCCGAAGTGGCGGATCTGTTGTACAAGCACATATAGCCGAAGGTGCAAACCAAGGGGGTGGAGCAGAGAAGGCGGCCCCGCGAACGGACCGCCTTCGATCCAAGAGGCTACGCTTGCCTAATTCTTCACAAACGTGTAGCCCACAGAAACTTGGAGCACGTTGTAGTTGTACTTCACGAAATCCGTGGGGCCTAGAACGCCGTTCATCGAAATGTCGTTCAGGGTGGTGAGGCTGCGTGAGTAGCGGACGCCAAAGTTCAAGCCGCTTTCCAGTTCGTAGGCAAGGCCCACCGCCAGACCCAGGTCAAGGCTGTTCACCCCAGTGTCCGTACTGGAACTGCCTGAGAAGTTGAAGGTCTCCACATCGGTCTGGCCATTGAACGTGGTGGTCGTTGTCTCCGTGTAGTCGAGATCCACATTGAATCCCATGCGCAGGGCCACCACGGGACCCACATGGATGCCCAAGCCTTCGGAAGGGGTGATGGCCAGCAATAGGGGAACATCGATGTAGCTGATCCAAATGCTCGCCTCACCCTTCGTGGCTACCGTAACTTGGGCATTTCCAACAGAGAAGGTCTCCGAATCGTCCTCGGAATCCTTCACATTGCGCGCAGAGAAGAGCACTTCGGGACGGAAAGCGATCTTGTCGGACAACGGGATCTGGAGGTACCCACCAACATGGAAACCGATGCCACTACTGCTTTCGGGATCATCGATCCCTGCGGGGTACTGCGACCCCTTAGCGGCACTGATGATGTTGTAATTCAGGCCCGCCTTGGCACCGATATCCACTTGGGCCCAAGCGGAAGCGATCGACAGGGATCCGACGAGGCAAACGAGAAGGGTTCTCATGGGGATAGGGGTTTGGTTCAACGAGGACATGTGCGGTCAAACTTAGGCCTTCAATTGATACCATCGAACAGTCTTGGTCATGTTCCGCCGGGAATTAATGCACCACGCACGGCAGGCATGCCTCAATAGGAAGGTCCACCCAATGCGGGATGACACTTGTCCGGCTGGTGGAGTACCCGATCAGTTCCGGAACAGGGCGTAGCCCACGGGTACATGCACTAATCGCGGGACAGGGTGTTCAATGCACTACCCGCCTTGAACCACTCGATCTGCTGGGCATTGTAGGTATGGGCGCAGAGGATGATATCACTGCTACCATCCTTGTGCTTGAAGGCCAGCGTGAGCGGTTTGCCGGGGGCGAACATCGTCAGGTCGGTGAAGTCCACGCGATCATCCTCCTGGATGCGGTCATAGTCGTCCTCGTTGCTGAAGGTGAGACCGAGCATGCCCTGCTTCTTGAGGTTCGTCTCGTGGATGCGCGCGAAGCTCTTCACCAATACGGCCCGCACACCCAAATGGCGCGGTTGCATGGCAGCATGTTCGCGGCTGCTTCCTTCGCCATAGTTGTGATCGCCCACTACGATGCTGGGAACACCCGCAGCCTTGTATGCACGTTGTGTGGCGGGCACAGTACCGTACTCCCCGGTCAGCTGGTTCTTCACACTGTCCACCTCGCTGTTGAAGGCATTGACGGCACCGGTCAGGGTGTTGTTGCTGATATTGTCCAGGTGCCCGCGGTAGCGCAACCAAGGACCGGCCATGCTGATGTGGTCGGTTGTGCACTTGCCCTGGGCCTTGATCAGCACCACGGCATCCGTGATGTTCTTTCCGCTCCAGGCCGGGAAAGGTTCCAACAACTGGAGCCGCTCACTATCGGGTTTCACGATCACCTCCACACTGCTGCCATCCTTTGCCGGTGCCTTGTACCCGGCGTCCTTCACATCGAATCCATCGGGAGGCAGTTCGATCCCCTGCGGTTCATCCAATCGCACTTTCTCGCCCTTTTCGTTGAGCAGTTCATCAGTGAGGGGATTGAAGGTGAGGTCACCGGCGATCGCGAATGCGGTGACGATCTCGGG